>NZ_JBFRHF010000019.1:0-155229 GCF_052115705.1 Inquilinus sp. 2KB_23
CTTGTGATTGTCTGCGGGCGTTCGCCGGTGGGACGAAGAGGCCCCTTCAACTCATCAAGCGTGGCCAGGGAAGCGGAAAGACGACCCGGATGACGACGGGCGTCGAGCCCGATTGCGAGGCGGTCTGTCTTTCCGCGCCCCGGTCCGGGTGGCCACCCGGACCGGGGCATCCCGCTCTCGCGGAATGATCCTTTCTACCCTCTTTCCAACAGACAATTGCGAGGAGGCGAAGCCGACGAAGCAATCCATCGGGCCGCATGAGCGGCCCGATGGATTGCTTCACTACGCTCGCAATGACGGTGTTGGGAATTCCGAAAGGTCCCGCCACGCAGGAGCGGCGACGCGAAAGGCTGCCCGACGGCGAAGCGGGCGATGGTGCCCCCGCGCCGGCCCTTCCCACCCCATTTCCACAAAATCTGCGCGATTTTTAATCCTCAATTGACGCCAACGAAGCGTCATTTAATCTGCTGGCTCGCCGCATCGGAACCAGCCAGCCTGTGGGATATTGGTGAAGAGGCGGCACCGCCTCCCCATCCCGCCCGGGCCGAACAGAGAAGGCACAGCGTCATGACCACCCGTCCGTTCAAGCGCATCCTCCAAACGGCCGCACTGGGCGCCGCGATCGGCGCCGGGCTGCTGGGCGCGTCCGGCGCCATGGCGGCCGATGCGGTCCGCGTCGGCTCGAAGATCGACACCGAGGGCCGGCTGCTGGGCAGCATCATCCTGCAGGTGCTGGACGCCAACGGCATCGCCACCGAGAACAAGCTGCAGCTGGGCACCACCAAGATCGTGCGCAGCGCCCTGCTGGCCGGCGAGATCGACGTCTATCCGGAATACACCGGCAACGGCGCCTTCTTCTTCAACATCGACACCGATCCGGCCTGGAAGAACGGCGCCGCCGGCTACGACAAGGTCAAGCAGCTGGACGAGGCCCAGAACAAGATCATCTGGCTGACCCCGTCGCCGGCCAACAACACCTGGGCCCTGGCGGTGCGCCAGGAGGTGGCCGACAGCAACAAGCTGAAGACGCTCGAGGATTTCTCCAAATGGGTGAATGGCGGCGGCGGGGTCAAGCTGGCCGCCTCGGCCGAATTCGTCGAAAGCCCGGCGGCCCTACCGTCGTTCCAGTCGACCTACGGCTTCAAGCTGAAGCAGGACCAGATCGTCACCCTGGCCGGCGGCGACACCGCCGCGACCATCCGCGCCGCGGCGGAGCAGACCTCCGGCGTCAACACCGCCATGGTGTACGGCACCGACGGCGCCATCTCCTCGGTGGGCCTGGTGGTGCTGGACGACAGCAAGGGCGCCCAGATCGTCTATGAGCCGGCGGCGACCATCCGCGCCGACAGCCTGGCCAAGAACCCGAAGATCAAGGACGCGCTGGCCCCGGTCTTCGCCTCGCTCGACCTCAAGACCCTGCAGGAGCTGAACGGCAAGATCGCCGTCGATGGCGAGGACCCGCAGGCGGTGGCTGCGGAGTACCTGAAGTCCAAGGGCTTCGTGAAGTAAGACGGTCCGGGACGGAAAGGCCGGTGCCCACCACGCCAGCTCCTTCCCTAGTCCCCCCTCCCCTCGTGGGAGGGGGCCAGGGGGAGGGGGTTCGCGCCGTCACGCCATCGTCGGCCGGCTCGGGCTGCGGCAACCCCCTCCCCCTATCCCCCTCCCGCAGGGGGAGGGGGGACTCGAACAGCAGCGGCCCCTCAGGATGGGGACCGCCATGACCGTCATCCGCAACCGGGTGCTGCTGGTGCTGGGCGTGGTCGCGCTGGCCGGGGTGCTGGCGCTGCCGCTGCTGACCAACGCCCCCAACCGCCTCTTGTCCGGCCGGCCGATCGCCGCGCTGGACCTCGCCGGGCCCTGGGGGCCGCTGGTGGTCGCCGCCGCAGCGCTGCTGCTGGCCGGCGCCCTGGTGCCGCCGCGTCGCGCGGCGCTGGTGGCGCAGATGCTGATCGGCATCGGCATCGCCATCGGCCTGCTGTGGCTGGCCGGCGCCCAGGCCGATCTGCTGGCCGTCGGCGCCCGTTCCTCCGCCCGCACCTCGCTCGGCGCCGGCTTCTGGCTGCTGGCGCTGACCGCCCTGCTGGCCGCAGCCGATGCCAGCCGCCGGCTGAGGCTGCCGCCGCTCGCCCGGCTCGGCCCCGCTTTGCTGCTGGCCCTGCCGGTGGCGGCGCTGATCGCCGGCGGCGCGCTGGACCAGCTGTCGCTGATGAAAGAATACGTGCAGCAGCACGGCGTGTTCGGCCCGCAGGTGCTGCGCCACCTGGTGCTGGTCGGCATGGCGCTGCTGCCGACACTGTTGATCGGCATCCCGCTGGGCATCACCGCCCACCGTTCGGATGCCGCCCGCGCGCCGATCTTCTCGATCCTCGGCATCATCCAGACGGTGCCGTCGATCGCCCTGTTCGGCCTGCTGATCGCCCCCCTGTCGGCGCTGTCCGCCGCCCTGCCGTGGCTGGGCATCAGCGGCGTCGGCACCGCCCCGGCGGTGATCGCGCTGTGCCTGTATTCGCTGCTGCCGATCGCCCGCAACACCACGGCCGGGCTGGACCAGGTCGATGCCGGAGTGATCGACGCCGCCCGCGGCATCGGCATGACCAGGCGGCAGATCTTCCGCAAGGTCGAGGCGCCGCTGGCCCTGCCGGTGTTCCTGTCGGGCCTGCGCATCACCCTGATCCAGTCGATCGGCCTGGCCGCGGTGGCGGCGCTGATCGGCGCCGGCGGGCTGGGCGCCATCATGTTCCAGGGGCTGTTCGCCAACGCCCTCGACCTCGTCCTGCTCGGCGCCCTGCCGATCATCCTGATGGCGGTGCTGGTCGATGCGCTGTTCCGCATCCTGGTCGCCGCCCTGCAGACACCGTCTTCGCCGGGGAGAGCCGCGTGATCGAGTTCGACCATGTCAGCAAGATCTTCGACAGCTACGCCGCGGTCGAGGACCTGACCCTGACCATCCCGAAGGGTGCGTTCTGCGCCCTGATCGGGTCCTCCGGCTCGGGCAAGTCGACCAGCCTGAAGATGATCAACCGGCTGATCCCGCACACCAGCGGCACCATCCGGGTCAATGGCGAGGACGTGACCCAGATCCCGGTCGAGACCCTGCGCCGGCGCATGGGCTACGCCATCCAGTCGATCGGCCTGTTCCCGCACTGGACCGTGGCCCGCAACATTGCCGCAGTGCCGGCCCTGCTGGGCTGGCCGAAGCAGAAGGTCGACGACCGGGTGCGGGCGCTGCTCGACCTGCTGCAGCTCGACCCCCGCTTCGCCGAGAAGTACCCGCACCAGCTGTCCGGCGGGCAGCAGCAGCGGGTCGGCGTCGCCCGCGCCCTGGCGGCCGACCCCGAGGTGCTGCTGATGGACGAGCCGTTCGGCGCGCTGGACCCGATCACCCGCGACACGCTGCAGGCCGAGATGGCGCGGATCCACCGCGAGACCGGCAAGACCATCGTCTTCGTCACCCATGACATGGACGAGGCGCTGCGGCTGGCCAGCCAGATCGCCATCCTCGACCATGGCCGGCTGATCCAGCTGGGCACCCCGCGCGAGATCCTGAGCGCGCCGGCCAACGACTTCGTGCGCGACTTCATCGGCCGCGACGATTTGGGCCTGAAGTTGCTGTCGATCGAGACCGTGGCCCAGCGGGTCCATCCCGGCGAGACCGCCGAGGGCGCGCCGATCGCCGCCGAGGCGTCGCTGCGCACCGCCCTGTCGATCCTGGTGGCGCGCGGCGCGGAGCGGGCGCCGGTGACCGCGGCCGATGGCCAGCCGCTGGGCGCGCTGCATCTCGACGACCTGGTGCGGAAGTGACCCTGGCCGCCCCGCCTGCCGCCCTGGCGCCGCCGCGGCCGGGCTGGCGGCCCTGGCGCGACCCGCTGCTGTGGCTCGCCCTCGGCTTCGCCGTGCTGGTGTTCGGCCTGCCCTGGGCCAAGCCGATCTTCGCCGCCTGGTTCCCGCAGCTCGAGCGCCCGCTCTACGAGGCCGACAGCTTCCCGGCGCTGGTGGTGGCCCACGTCGTGCTGGTCGGGGCGTCGAGCGCCATCGCCATCGTGGTCGCCGTGGCCGCCGGCATCTTCGTCACCCGCCCGGCCGGCGCCGAGTTCCGCGGCCTGGTCGAGACCGTGACCACCATGGGCCAGACCTTCCCGCCGGTGGCAGTGCTGGCGATCGCGGTGCCGCTGCTGGGCTTCGGCGCCTGGCCGGCGCTGATCGCGCTGTCGCTGTACGGGCTGCTGCCGGTGCTGGAGAACACCATCGCCGGGCTGGAGCAGGTGTCGCCCGCGGCGCTCGAGGCGGCCGAGGGCATGGGCATGGGCGCGACCCGGCGGCTGGTCTCGGTCGAGCTGCCGCTGGCGGCGCCCGTGATCATGGCCGGCATCCGCACCTCGGTCACCATCAACATCGGCACCGCCGCCATCGCCTCGACCGTCGGCGCCCGCACCCTGGGCACGCCGATCATCGTCGGGCTGAACGGCAACAACCTGGCCTATGTCATCCAGGGCGCGCTGGTGGTCGGCACCCTGGCGGTGCTGGTCGACCTCGCCCTCGGCCGCCTGACCCAGGCGCTGCAAAGCTGGAAACGGGCCTGAGACGGTCTGGCCACGAGGCGGCAGTTACGGCCGTAGCCCATCTTCAAATCCCTGACATCGTTCGGCAATCCGCGCGCCCCTAGGGTGCAGCATCGGCTCTCGCCCCAGGCTCCGGCCCGCCGGCGAGGGCGGCTGCAGAGGATCCCGCCGATGAAAGTCCTGATCTCCGCACCGCCCTTCGTTGGGCATCTGAACCCGGTGCTGGCCATCGGCCGCATCCTGATGGCCCGCGGCCATGAGGTGGTGGTGACGACCGGCAGCTTCCTGCGCGACACCGTCGAGGCCAGCGGGGCGTCCTTCGTGCCGCTGCTGCCCGGCGCCGATTTCGATTCCCGCGACATGTTCGCCGTGCACCCCGGCCACCGGGCGATCCCGCCCGGGCCGCGCCTGGTCGAGGCCCAGGTCGGCGACTTCCTGATCGAGCCGCTGCCGCAGCAGGTGGCGGGGCTGCGGCAGATTTTGGCGGAGTTCCCGGCCGACATCATCGTCTCCGACGCCATGTTCCACGGCACCATCCCGCTGCTGCTCGGCCCCGGCCCGCGGCCGGCGATCCTCTACAGCTGCCCGCATTTCCTGTTCACCGAGCGCGACGACGGGGCACCGCACGGCCCGGGCCTGCCGCCGGCCGAGACCGATGCGCAGCGCGACGAGTACCGCGCCATCCGCGCCGCGGTTGACGCCGCCTGCCTGGACCCGCTGAAGGCCCGGCTCGACCGCCGGCTGGCGGAGCAGGGCATCGCCGCGACCACCCTGCCCTATTTCGACACGGTGGTCAGCGTGCCGGACGTGTTCCTGCAGACCACGGTGCCCGGCTTCGAATATCCCCGCCGCACCCTGCCGCCGAATGTGCGCTTCATCGGCACGCTGCCGCTGTCGCCCTCCCGCGCCCCGGACCCGGACTGGATCGGCGACCTCGACGGCTCGCGCCGCGTGGTGCTGGTGACCCAGGGGACGCTGGCCAATTACGACCTCGGCCAGCTGATCGGCCCGACCCTGGCCGGGCTGGCCAACGAGCCGGATGTGCTGGTGCTGGCGACCACGGGCGGCGCGCCGGTGTCGTCGATCCCCGGGCCGATCCCGGCCAATGCCCGCACCGCCACCTTCCTGCCGTTCGACCGGCTGCTGCCGCGGGTCGACGTGATCGTGACCAATGGCGGCTACGGCACCGTCAACCTGGCGCTGAAGGCGGGGATTCCCCTGGTGGGGGCCGGCATGACCGAGGACAAGACCGAGATCAATGCCCGCATCGCCTGGTCCGGCGCCGGCATCAACCTCGCCACCAACACTCCGACGCCGGAGGCGCTGCGGGACGCGGTGCGCACGGTGCTGGACGGGCCCCGCCACCGCGACCACGCCCGGCGCCTGGCCGCGGAGTTCGCCCGCATCGACACCGAGGCGGAGGTGCTGCGGCTGGTCGAGGGCAGCGTGCGCATCGTCCGCCCGCGCGCCCGCAGATCGGCGGCTTAAGCCAGCGCCGGCACCCGGCTGCGCCGCTCCATGGCGTAGGACAGCACGGCGACGCCGAGCCCCACCACCGCCACCGCGGCGCCGATATAGGGCAGCTGGCCATAAGGCATGCCGGCGGCGATCGCGGCGCCGCCCAGCGAGGCGCCGCCGGCATTGCCGAGGTTGAAGGCGCCCTGGTTCAGGGTCGAGGCCAGGTTCGGCGCCTCATGCGCCTGGTCGACCACCCGGGTCTGCAGCGGCGCGCCGAGGCTGAACTGGACCACGCCCCACAGCACCATGGCGGCCACCGCCGGCACCATCATCGGCGCAGCCAGGCCGAACACGGTGCAGATCACGGCCAGCGCCGCGAAGCTGGCCATGACAGCCGGCATCAGCCTCCAGTCGGCCAGCCGGCCGCCGAACAGGTTGCCGACGGTGATGCCGACGCCGAACAGCAGCAGCGCGGTGGTGACGCCCTGCGGCGTGAGGCCGGAGACGGTCTCCAGGATCGGGGTGATGTAGGTGAAGATGCTGAACAGGCTGACCGAGGACAGGATGCTGAGCGCCATGGCCAGCAGCACCTGCGGCTTGCGCAGCACCGAGAACTCGCTGAGCAGGCTGCCCGGCGGCGCCTCGCGGTCGCGCGGCAGCACGGCGGCGATGGCGATGGCAGCGGCGATGCCGATCGGCACGATGGCGCCGAAGGTGGCGCGCCAGCCGGCGGCATGGCCCAGCCAGGTGCCGAACGGCACGCCCAGCACATTGGCCAGGGTGAGGCCGGAGAACATCAGCGCGATGGCGCGCGACCGCTGGTGCCGCGGCACCAGGTTGGCGGCGACGACGGCGCCGATGCCGAAGAAGGCACCGTGGCACAGCGCGGTCAGCACCCGCGCCGCCATCAGGGTCCAGTAGCTCGGCGCCAGGGCACAGAGCAGGTTGCCGAGGATGAACACGCCCATCAGCCCGATCAGCGTGAGCTTGCGCGGCAGCTTCGCGGTGAGGATGGCGACGATCGGCGCGCCGATGGTAACGCTGAGCGCATAGCCCGAGACCAGCATGCCGGCCGCCGGGATCGAGACGCCGAGGTCGCGCGCCACGTCGGGCAGCAGCCCCATGATGACGAATTCGGTGGTGCCGATGCCGAACGCGGCAACGGCCAGGGCAAAGAGCGGCAGCGGCATGGAGGCGGAATCCGGGTGACGGGATACCGCCTCAGGATGCGCGCTGAGGATGCCGAATTGTCATACGAATGCTGCAATGCAGCATTCGGGAAATGCGGGGGGAACGAGACCGCTCACCCCGCCTGTCGTTCAGAACCCCAGGAAGGTGAAGTCGGACGCCTGTAGCTGGGATGCAGAGGTGATCCCTGTCATGTTGATCGTGAGGTCTGAGACGCCGTCACCATTCTGATCCACAAACAGTTGTCCGGCGGCGAACCGGACTTCGCTACTGCCCTCGGCCGTGAATGCCCCACCTCCGAGGTAGGAGGTGCTCCCGCTCCACACGAAGGCAAGCTTGTCGCCCTGGGCATGGCTGAAATCCACCACAGTGTCCCCGTTTCCGTCCCGGAGGTCGAAGAGGTCGGCCCCCGTACCGCCAATCAGAATGTCGGCACCGCCGCGCCCCGTGAGTGTGTCATCGCCGGCTGCACCGCGGAGGGTGTTGGCCGCATCGTTTCCGACGATCAGGTTGTTCTGCGCGCTGCCCACAGCGTTGATCGCCAGGTTTCCCGTCAGCACCAGGGTCTCGATATTGTCACCTAGGGTAAAGCTTGCGGCGGAATAGACTTCGTCATTTCCACCGCCCCCGAGTTCGACCACCCGATCGCCCGACGAGTCGACCTCATAGTGATCGTTGCCGCTTCCACCGGTCATGCGATCGTTTCCGGTCCCGCCGTCGAACCAGTGCTCCGCGGTGCCGGTTCCACTTAGCACATCGTCACCGCCCTGGCCGTAGAACCCTCCTCTGTCTGCAGTGGAAATGACCACGTCATTGCCCGCGCCGCCTTTGACAGTGGTGGTGAACATGGCGCTCCCACCCGGGAGGATGAGGATGTTGCCGCTATCGGACAGCTGGAACTGGCTGACCACCACCGAAATCGCATCGGACAGGTTCACGACTCCGCCATTCGCGATGGAAATCGTAAACATGGAATCCAGGCTCTTGAACACATCGAGCTGGGCCGACGTCAGGGTCGCGCTCTGAAAATTCAGCCCAAGAACCTCGATGCCGGACAGCGAGACCTGCGTAAAATCCACTGGGCCGGAAGCGTCGAGGGGCCCGAAGCTGAACGGCACGTATAGTTCATCCCAACCGGCACCGCCGATGTACGATTCACCGGCCACAATATCCCCGGGCTTCACGTTGATCGTATCGTCGCCCGCACCGCCATTCAGGATGTTCAATCCCGCATTTCCGAAGATCTGGTTATCAAGGGCATTGCCCGTACCGTTGATATTGCCGGAGCCGGTGAGGATCAGGGTCTTGACGTAATCCGGCAGAGTGTAGCTGACGGATGCCCTGATGGTGCCGCTGGCAAAGCCGCTGTTTTCGTGAATGACCACATCGCCGACGGAATCCACGACATAGGTGTCGGCACCGATCAGCGTGTCATCCCCGGCCCCGCCGTCGAGATAGGTGCCGCCCCGCATGACATTGTTCAGCGCATTGCCGATTCCGCGCACATACTGCGTCAGCGTCAGATTTTCGAGTTCGGCGCCGAGAGTATAGTCGTAACCGACGATCACCTCGTCGATACCGCCCCCCGCAGCCTCGACGATGATATCGCCCGGGGCGACCAGATCGTAGACATCATCGCCGGCGCCGCCAGCCATTATGTCATTTCCGACCCCGCCGACCAGACGATCCGCACCGGCCTCGCCGCGCAGGACGTCATCTCCCTCGTCACCGTAAAGGGTGTCGTTGCCGTCCCCGCCGAAAAGCGAGTCCTTGCCGGCATTGCCGCTGAGCTGGTCGTCTCCGCCGGCACCGATGAGCACATCATTGCCGCCTTCGCCGCTCAGGAGATTGGCCGCGACATTGCCGACAATAGTGTTGTCCAGCGCGTTGCCCGAACCGTTGGTGTCGGCGTTGCCCATCAGGTTCAGTTCCTCGACATTGGCGCCGAGTTGATAGCCGCCCGAAGCCCGCACCCGGTCATAGCCCTCGCCAGCACGCTCGACCACCACGTCATCGTACGAATTCACGTCGTAGACATCGTTGCCGGCACCTCCGATCAGCAGGTCATTGCCAGCACCACCGTTCAGCACATTGGCCCCGCCCGTACCAACGATGGTGTTGTCGAGCGCATTGCCGAAGCCGTTGAGGTCCGCCGTCCCGGTCAGCATCAGGGTCTCGATGTTGGCGTCGAGGGCGTAGCTGGCCGAGGACCGCACCCGGTCGTCGCCCTCGCCCGCCGCCTCCACCACCCGGTCCCGGGTCGAATCCACTTCGTAGACGTCGTTGCCGCCGCCCCCGATCAGCACGTCGTCGCCGGCACCGCCGGCCAGGGTGTTGGCCCCGGCGTTGCCAACGATGGTGTTGTCCAGGGCGTTGCCGATGCCGAACAGGTCCGCCGTCCCGGTCAGGATCAGGATCTCGATGTTGGCACCGAGATGGTGGCTGACCGAGGCCCGCACCCGGTCTATGCCCTCGCCGGGCAACTCGGCCGCGACATCGCCGGTGGAATCGACGTCATAGGTGTCGTCGCCCGCCCCGCCGACCATGCCGTCGTCGCCAGGGCCGCCATAGATCACGTCGTTCCCGGCCATGCCGTAGAGCCGGTCATTGCCCTCCAGCCCGAGGATCTGGTCCGCCTCGGCGCCGCCCAAAATCCGGTCGGCCGCCGCCGTGCCTCTGAATATCGCCATGATGCCCCCCTTCCCCATTCGTGGCGCGCCCGGCCGATGTTCCCTCGGCCATTCGGCGCCTGATTCAACCTAGTCCGCGCTCCGCAACCCCCGACACGACGCGTTCGAGGAAATTCACATCGGGTCGCAGCCCATCTCTCAGGCTGGCCGCCCGGGAGGCTCATGCGCCTACGCGACCTCGGCTTCAGGAGAACACGAAATCCGAGGCCTGAAGGTAATAGTTCCCGGTAACGTTGACGGTGATTTCGGCAGTGCCATCGCCATCGGTGTCGACGAACACCTGTCCGCCCGCGAACCGTGCCTCGCTGTGCCCCCCGGCAGTGAATGCCGACCCTCCGATATAGGCAAAAGTGCCATGTTGTAAGCCATGGAAAACTAGCTTGTCTCCCTCAGATCTGTTGAAATCGGTTATGGTATCCAGCCCGTCAGAGGTGCTAACAAATAGAAACCAGTCAGTACCGCTGTCGCCCGTGAGACGATCGGCACCGCCACTTCCACAAAGAATGTTATTGCGAGAGTTGCCAACTATATCGTTGTCCAATGCATTTCCGGTCCCTCTGATATTCTCATAGCCTTCCAGACTTAAATTTTCAACGTTATCTGTGAGTTTATAATTGACGTAGGAATGAACGAGATCGATTCCCTCGCCAGCCAACTCCTTCACTAGATCACCTGTCGACTCCACATCATATTGATCGTCACCGGCCCCGCCGAGCATGATGTCGTTTCCGCTTTCACCGCGGAGTATATCGCGGCCGGCATTTCCAATCAGGGTGTCGTTTCCGGCGCCGCCATGCATCCAATCAAATCCAGAATTTCCGACAATAATATTATCCAAGCTATTTCCAGTTAGCAAAGTGATTACCATATTGTCGATCAACATTAGATTTTCTTCATTGTCTCCCAGCTCGTAGTCTCCTGTACAGCGAATCCAGTCGACTCCCCCATTGGCCGTCTCGATCACACGATCCTGGCTGGAATCGACGATATAGATGTCGTCCCCGGCACCGCCGATCAGCGTGTCGTCGCCGGCACCGCCATTCAGCACGTTCGCCCCGGCATTGCCGGTGATGGCGTTGGCCAGATCGTTGCCGACCCCGTTGATGTCGGCAATGCCGATCAGGATCAAGGTCTCGATATTGGCGCCGAGACGGTAGCTGACCGACGCCTGCACTTGGTCGACGCCTTCACCGGCCGCTTCGACGACCCTGTCGCCGACCGAGTCTACCGTGTAGACGTCGTTCCCGGAGCCGCCGGTCAGCACATCATCGCCGGCGCCGCCATCCAGCGCGTTCGCCCTGGCATTGCCGATGATGGTGTTGTCCAGCGCGTTGCCGGTACCGCTGAGGTTGGCGAAGCCCGTCAGTGTCAGCGCCTCGACATTGGCGCCTAGGACATGGCTGACCGAGGTGAAAACCCGGTCAGCCCCGCCACCCGCGGCCTCGACAACCTGATCGTTGGCCGAATCGAGGTAGTAGGTGTCGTTGCCCGCCCCTCCGATCAGCACATCATCCCCGGCGCCGCCATCCAGCGCATTGGCGCCGGCGTTCCCGAAGATCGTGTTGTCCTGAGCGTTGCCGATGCCGCCGATGTTGCCGACGCCCATCAGCATCAGGATTTCGACGTTGCCTGCCAGCGCATAGCTGACCCAGGCGCGAACCAGATCCGTCCCCTGCCCTCCGGCCTCGACCACCTGGTCGCCGGCGGAATCCACCAAGTAGATGTCATCGCCGCCGCCGCCGATCAGAACATCCGCACCGGCCCCACCGTCGAGCAGGTTCGCCCCGGCATTCCCGACGATCCGATTGGCCAGCCCATTGCCGGTCCCATTGATGCCGGCCGTGCCGCCCAGGTCCAGTTCCTCGACATTGGCGCCCAAGATAAAGCTGACCGAGGCCCGCACCCGGTCGTGACCCTCGCCGGCGCGCTCTACCGCCTGGTCACCGGCCGAATCCACATCGTAGACATCGTTCCCGGCGCCCCCGATCAGCACATCGTCGCCAGCAGCGCCGGCCAGGGTGTTGGCCCCGGCATTCCCAACGATGGTGTTGTCCAGCGCGTTGCCGGCGCCGACAAGGTCTGCCGAGCCGGTCAGGATCAGGATCTCGATGTTCGCACCGAGATGGTGGCTGACCGAGGCCCGCACCCGGTCGATGCCCTCGTTGGGCAGTTCGGCCGCGACATCGCCGGTGGAATCGACGTCATAGGTGTCGTCGCCCGCGCCGCCGACCATGGCGTCGTCGCCGGCGCCCCCATACAGCACGTCATTCCCGGCCATGCCGTAGAGCCGGTCATTGCCCTCCAGCCCGAGGATCTGGTCCGCCTCGGCGCCGCCCAAAATCCGGTCGGCCGCCGCCGTGCCCCTGAACACCGCCATGATTTCCCCCTTCTGGTCACGATGCCCCGGCCGATGTTGTCCCAGCCTGCGGCATTCGTTCCCATCATCTTAGCCATCGTCCGATCACGCTCGGCAATGCGGATTCGGCGCATTCGCGCGAAATTCACACGGTCTCTCCGACCCCGCACCCCCGCCCGTGCTAGGCTCGCGCGCTGTCGATCGCTGCCCCGAGACCGCCATGGCCCGCCGCCTTCCCCCGCTCGTCGCGCTCCGCGCCTTCGAGGCCGTCGGCCGCCTCGGCAGCGTGCGCGCCGCCGGGGAGGAGCTGGCGGTCAGCCACACCGTGGTGTCGCGCCATGTCCGCAACCTGGAGCAGCGCATCGGCGCCCGGCTGCTGCGCCCCGCCGGCCGCGGCCTGGCCCTGACGCCCGAGGGCACGCGCTTCCTGGTCCAGGTCGCCCAGGCGCTGGACCTGATCGAGCGCGCCACCGCCGAGCTGTCCGCGGCCCGGCGCCGGACCCTGACCATCTGGTGCGCCCCCGGCGTCGCCTCGCGCCGGGTGCTGCCGCGGCTGCCGGAGCTTGAGGCCCGCCTGCCGGAGCAGGAAATCACCCTGCTGCCGACCCTGACCCGGCCGGATTTTTCCCGCGCCGGGCTAGGGCCCGACGGGGCCGATGCGGAGATCATCTATCTCGAGCGGGCCGAACCGGCCGACGGGGTGCGCGCCGAGCTCTTGTCCAGCCCGCGCGTCTTCCCGGTGGCCAGCGCCGCCTTCCGCGCCCGCTATCCTGAAGTGGCGGCGCCGGCCGACCTGCTGCACCTGCCGCTGATCCACGAGGAATCCACCGAGCAGTGGGAGCGCTGGCTGTGCCGGGCCGGAGTGGCCGAGGTGCCGCCGCTGCGGGGGCCGCGGCTGTGGCACGCCCATCTGGCGATCGAGGCGGCGCGGCTGGGCCAGGGCGTGGCCCTGGCCAATGCGGTGCTGGCCGGCGAGGATGTCGCGACCGGGGCGCTGGTCGAGGTCGTGCCCTCCGACATCCGCCTCGGCGGCTATCATTTCCTGGCCGCGGCGGCGCGCTGGGACGATGCCGATCTGGTGCTGCTGCGGCAGTGGCTGCGCGAGCTGTTCGCCACGCCGGCCGCAAATGGTGCCTAAAAGACACCGGATGGGTTCAAACTAGGCGATTGTGCAGCGGCCCTGCCGCACCGACTCTGTATGGGACCGCCCGATCCCGGGACGCGGTCCGGACCTGAGCCCCAGATTCGAGGACACGCATGACCACCAATGCCGAGCTTCTCACCCGCCGCAACGCCGCAATCGTACGCGGAGTCGGGCACACCACACCGATTTCCGCCGCCCGCGCGCTGAACTCGGAGGTCTGGGACGTCGAGGGCAAGCGCTATGTCGACTTCGCCGGCGGCATCGCCGTGGTCAACACCGGGCATTGCCACCCGAAGGTGATCGCCGCGGTCAAGGCGCAGATGGAGAACTTCACCCACACCTGCTTCCAGGTGCTGATGTACGAGCCGTATATCGAGCTGGCCGAGAAGCTGAACGCGCTGGCCCCGATCTCCGGCCCGCTGAAGTCGATCTTCCTGACCACCGGCGCCGAGGCGACCGAGAACGCGATCAAGATCGCCCGCGCCGCCACCGGCCGGTCCGGCGTCATCGCCTTCACCGGCGCCTTCCACGGCCGCACCATCCTGGCCTCGGCCATGACCGGCAAGGTCGTGCCCTATAAGAAGGGCCTCGGCCCCACCCTGCCGGATGTCTGGCACGTGCCGTTCCCGGTCGCCCATCACGGCGTCTCGGTCGAGGATTCGCTGCGGCACCTGGGCTTCCTGTTCAAGGCCGATGTCGACCCGTCGCGCGTCGCCGCGATCATCCTCGAGCCGGTGCAGGGCGAAGGCGGCTTCTACGAGGTGCCGCCCGAGCTGATGCGCGCGCTGCGCCGGATCTGCGACGAGCACGGCATCGTGCTGATCGCCGACGAGGTCCAGACCGGCTTCGGCCGCACCGGCAAGATGTTCGCGATGGAGCATTACGACGTCGAGGTCGACCTGATCTGCGTCGCCAAGAGCCTGGCCGGCGGCTTCCCGCTGTCCGGCGTGATCGGCCGGGCGCCGATCATGGACGCGGCCGACCCGGGCGGGCTGGGCGGCACCTATGCCGGCAACCCGCTGTCCTGCGCCGCGGCGCTGGCGGTGCTGGAGGTGTTCAAGGAAGAGAAGCTGCTGGACCGGTCCAACGCCATCGGCGCCCGGATCAAGGCACGACTGGAGACGCTGTCGCGGCGCAACGACCTGCTGCCAATCGCGTCGATCCGCGGCCTGGGCGGCATGGTCGCCTTCGAGATCGTCAAGTCGCGCGGCACCCACGACGCCGATGCCGAGGCCACCAAACGGGTGACCCAGAAGGCCTATGAGAACGGCCTGGTGCTGCTGTCCTGCGGCGTCAACGCCAACGTCATCCGCATCCTGGTGCCGCTGACCGCCAGCGACGCCATCGTCGACGAAGGGCTGGATGTGCTGGAGACGGCCCTGGCGGCGGGCTGAGCCTTCTCTCTTTTCACCGTCATTGCCCGGCTTGCCCTCGGATCAAGTCCAAGGCGGGCAATCCAGGGGCCACGAAGCGCCGCTCTCGATGGCCCCTGGATCCTCGGGTCAAGCCCGAGGATGACAGAGCAAAAAGCAGCGGCACAGACCCTGACACCAAGTGCGCCCCAACCGGCGCCATCCTGTTCCGTGACCCCGTGAGGTCCCCATGTCGACCGTGACCACATTGTCCCTGAACGACCCGACCCTGCTGAAGAGCCAGTGCCTGGTCGATGGCGCCTGGATCGGCGAGGCCGTCGACCCCGTCGTCAACCCCGCCACCGGCGAGACCCTGGGCCGCGTGCCCCGCTTCGCCGAGCGCGAGACCACCGACGCCGTCGAGGCGGCCGAGACCGCCTTCGGCCCCTGGGCCAAGAAGACGGCCAAGGAGCGGTCCGTCATCCTGCGCCGCTGGTTCGACCTGATCATCGCGAACCGCGAGGACATCGCCCTGATCATGACCAGCGAGCAGGGCAAGCCGCTGGCCGAGGCGCGCGGTGAGGTCGACTACGCCGCCTCCTTCGTCGAGTTCTATGCCGAGGAGGCCAAGCGCATCTACGGCGAGACCATCCCGAGCCACCGCGCCGATGCCCGCATCCTGGTGCTGCGCCAGCCGATCGGCGTGGTCGCGGCGATCACGCCGTGGAACTTCCCGGCGGCGATGATCACCCGCAAGGTCTCGCCGGCGCTGGCCGCCGGCTGCACCGCCGTGATCAAGCCGGCGCCGGAGACGCCGCTGACCGCCCTGGCCCTGGCCGAGCTGGCGGTGCGCGCCGGCGTGCCGGCCGGCGTGCTGAACGTCATCACCGGCGACGCGCCGAAGATCGGCAAGGTGCTGACCGGCCACCCGGCCGTGAAGTTCGTCGGCTTCACCGGGTCGACCGAGATCGGCAAGCTGCTGATGCGCCAGGCCGCCGACACGGTGAAGAAGGTCGGGCTGGAGCTGGGCGGCAACGCGCCCTTCATCGTGTTCGACGACGCCGACATCGACGCGGCGGTCGAAGGCGCGCTGGCCTCGAAGTTCCGCAACATGGGCCAGACCTGCGTCTGCGCCAACCGGATCTACGTCCAGGACGCGGTGTATGACGATTTCGTCGCCCGCTTCGCCGCCAAGGTCAAGGCGATGCCGGTCGGCAACGGCACCGAGCCCGGCGTCGTCCAGGGCCCGCTGATCACCATGGAAGCGGTGGAGAAGATCGAGCGCCACATCGCCGATGCCACCGCCAAGGGCGCCACCGTCGTGACCGGCGGCCACCGCCACGCGCTGGGCCGCACCTTCTTCGAGCCGACGGTGCTGTCCGGCGCCACCACCGAGATGGTGGTGACGCAGGAGGAGACCTTCGGCCCGCTGGCCCCGATCTATCGCTTCCGCGACGAGACGGATGTGGTGGCCCAGGCCAATGCCACGCCCTTCGGCCTGGCCGCCTATTTCTACGCCCGCGACCTGGGCCGGGTGTTCCGGGTGGCGGAGGCGCTGGATTACGGCATCGTCGGCGTCAATGCCGGCGTCGTCGCCACCGAGGTCGCGCCGTTCGGCGGGGTCAAGGAATCCGGCCTCGGCCGCGAAGGCTCGCACCACGGCATCGAGGAGTTCGTGGAGATGAAGTACGTGCTGCTGGCCGGCATGGCGGCGTAGAGACCGTCTGGAAATTCTACTGGCGTGGCCGTCTGACGGCGGCTTCTGCGCTTCCGGTGCTCACGGACGTTAAGTCCGCTGCGCGCCGGTTCTCGAAGCCACCGCCAGCCGACTCACGCCAGCGAATTTCGAAACGGTCTCCGGTGCGGCACGGGCCGGGCTGAGGCCCAGCCCGGCCCGGCAGCCGCTATGGCAGCAGCAGCAGCTTACCGGTGGTACGGCGGGATTCGAGGTCCCGATGGGCGCCGACGGCGTCGGCCAGCGGATAGCGCCCGCCGATGCGGAGCTTGAGGCTGCCGTCGCGGACCCAGTCGAACAGCCGGTTCGACCGGGCCAGCAGCGCCTCGCGCGTCCGTACGTGGTCGAGGACGGTGGGGTAGCTGACCAGCACGCTCTTCGGCAGATGGGTGATGTCGATCGGCGGCAGGTGCTTGATCAGCAGGCCGTAGTAGGCCAGCACGCCGTGGTGGCGCAGCGCGGCGATCGACCCCCAGAAGGTGTCCGCGCCGGCGCCGTCATAGGCGACATGCACGCCCTCGCCGCCGGTCAGGCGCAGCACCTCCGCCGCGAATTCGCCGGGGGTGGAGACGATGACCTCGTCGGCCCCGGCCGCCTGGGCGATCGCGACCTTGTCGGGGCTGGACACCACGCCGATGACCCGGCCGCCGAGCCGCTTGATCATCTGCGTCAGCATCAGGCCGACCCCGCCGGCGGCGGCATGCACCAGCGCCGTGTCGCCCGGCTTGACGGCATAGGTCTCGGACACGAAGTGGCTGGCCGTCAGCCCCTGCATCATCAGGGCGGCCGCGGTCTCGAAGTCGATGTCATCCGGCAGCGGCACCATCGCCGCCGCGGGGGCGACGACCTGCGCAGCATAGCTGCCCCAGGCGTAGTACCAGGCGACGCGGTCGCCGACGTGCAGGTCGGTGACGCCGTCCCCCACCGCCGCGATCCGGCCG
Organism: Inquilinus sp. 2KB_23; assembly: GCF_052115705.1. NCBI lineage: Bacteria > Pseudomonadati > Pseudomonadota > Alphaproteobacteria > Rhodospirillales > Rhodospirillaceae > Inquilinus > Inquilinus sp. 2KB_23. Next base: position 17,424 of record NZ_JBFRHF010000019.1, read on the forward strand.
GCGCCTTCGACGCCCGGCGTCAGGGGCAGGGCCACGACCCGGCTGAGGAAACCCACGCGGGTGCCGACATCCATGTAGTTGACGCCGCGGCGGCGATGTCGACCAGCACCTCGCCGGGGCCCGGCCGGGGCGACGGGCGGTCCTGCAGCCGGAGTTGCTCTGGCCCGCCATGGGCTTCGATCACGATGGCTTTCATGGTTCCGATCCTTGTGGTGATGTCTATTCTGGATAGATCAGTCTATAATCAAGCAAGCAGAACCGGCCGGCCTTCCGCCGTTGCGCCTATCGCAGGCTGCGGATGGCCATCCGGGCGATGTCGTGGAGGACCGCCGGCGAGGCGCCGCCGCGGGCGGCGATCTTGATGCCGGACAGGGTGGCGGTGAGGAACTGCGCCGCCGCCCGCCCGTCGACATCGGCGCCGACCTCGCCCGCCGCCTTGGCGTCGGCGACCAGGCGTTCGAACGCGGTCAGCAGCACCCGCCCCGAAGCCTCGACCAGCAGGGTAATCTCGGGGTCGGAGCGGCCGAATTCGCAGACCGCGCCGACGCCCATGCAGCCCAGCGGGGCCTCGGCCGCCGGGCGGGAGGCGAAGGCGACCAGCGCCGCCTCCAGCCCCTGCAGCGGCGACGTGCCGGTGTTCAGGGTGCGCAGGATCTCTGTGACGCTGCCCGCATTGTAGTGCTGGAGCGCCTCGAGATAGAGCCGCCGCTTGTCGCCGAAGGTGTCGTACAGGCTTTGCCGGCTGATCCCCATGGCGTGCAGCAGCGCGTCGGTCGAGGTGCCCTCATAGCCATGGTCGGAGAAGACCTTGATGGCCTGCAGCAGCACCGTCTCGCGATCGAATTCCTTGGGTCTTGCCATAAGCCGAAGATGGTTGTTCCGGATCGATCTGTCCAGATCTGAATCCAAAAAACGCAGCCCCATCGCGACCGGCGACGGGGCTGCGGCGCGAATGGCGTATCAGGCTGCCACGGTGCCCTTGCGGATGATGACGTTGCCGTAGAACAGCCGCTCGCCGGTGGCGATCACCAGCGAGGCCTGCTTGGCCCGGTCGTAGAAGGCGAAGCGCTCCAGCAGCGCCAGCCGGTGCCCGCCCGCGACCCGGCCCAGCGCGTCGCGGATCAGGGTGTGGGCCGGCATCACCTCCGTCGGGTTGCCGATCACCTCCATGCCCAGCACCGGGTCGGGCTCGGAGTCGTCGATCGGCAGCACGCTCAGCACCGCCCGCAGCATGCTCTTGAGGTCCGCCGCCTCCATCCGCACCAGCCGCCGGGCCACGGTCTCGGCCGGGAAGCTGCCATCGGCGATCACCAGCTCGTCGCCATGCCCCATGGCGCGCAGGCCGTGCAGGATGTCTGGCCCCAGAATGGGGTCGATTCCGATCAGCATGGGGTCGATCCTTCGTCTCGATGGGGGTGGTTCATGGCGTGGGCGCGCCCGGGGCGATCAGGCCTTCGGCGCGCAGCTCGGCCCACAGGTCGGCCGGGATCGGGTGGCGGAACAGCTCCTCGTTCTCGACCAGCTCGGCCGCGGTGCGGGCGCCGGTCAGGATCGAGGCGACGGCGGGATGCGCCGTCGGGAACTGGATCGCCGCGGCCTTCAGCGGCACGTCGTGGCGCCGGCACACCGCGTCCAGCGCCTGGGCCCGGACGATCAGCGCCGGGTCGGCGTCCTGATAGTTGAACTTCGCCCCGGCATTGGGGTTGGCCAGGATGCCGCTGTTGTAGACGCCGCCGATGATCACGCCGATGCCGCGCGCCTCGCACAGCGGCATGAAATCATCGAGCGAGTCCTGCTCCAGCAGCGTGTAGCGGCCGGCCAGCAGGAAGCAGTCGAACCGGCCGGCGCGGGCGAAGCGGGCCAGCATCTCGGCCTGGTTCATGCCGGCGCCGACCGCGCCGATCACCCCATCGGCGCGCAGCTTGTCGAGGGCCCGGTGGGCGCCGTCGATGGCGTCGTCGTAGTGGCTGTCGGGATCGTGGATGTGCAGCACGTCGACCCGGTCGGTGCCCAGCCGCTCCAGGCTTTCCTCCAGCGACCGCATCACGCCGTCATAGCTGAAATCGAACACCGGGCGCTCCGGCGGAGTGCCCTTGTAGTAGGCGTCCTCGCCCTCCGCCCGCTCGGGCACCCGCAGCAGCCGGCCGACCTTGGTCGCCAGCACGTAGCTGTCGCGCGGCTTGCCGGCCAGGAAGCGGCCCAGCCGGCGCTCCGACAGTCCGTTGCCGTATTGCGGCGCGGTGTCGAAGAAGCGCAGGCCGAGGTCCCAGGCCTTGGCGATGGTCTCCTCCGCCTGCCCTTCCTCGACCGGCGCGTAGAGCCCGCCGAGCGGCGCCGTGCCGAGGCCGAGCCGCGTCACCGTCAGCCCTGTCGGGCCCAGCCTGGCCGTGTCCGTTGCTGCCACCATCTGTGCGCTTCCCTGCTTCTTGCCGTCGATCGGTCGGCAGACTGTGACGCCGATTTCCGAAGAGTCAATGGAAAGTTCGTATACGAAATTTTCATTGCCAATGAGATATTCGTTGCGCATGCTGCACGAAATCGAAGGACGGCAGCGGGGCGGCGATGACGACGGGCGGACAGGATTTCTCGGGCGGCGCGGCCTTCGTCGGCGGCGCCTATGTGCCGGCTTCCGAGGCCAGGATCTCGGTGCTGGACTGGGGCTTCACCCGGTCCGACGTCACCTACGACGTGGTGCATGTGCGGGATGGCGGCTTCTTCCGCCTGGCCGACCATCTCGACCGGTTCGAACGGTCGCTGGCCGCGATGCGGCTGGCGCCGCCGCATGACCGGGCGGGGATCGCCACCATCGTGGCGCGCTGCGTCGCCCTGTCCGGGCTGCGCGACGCCTATGTCGCCATGATCTGCACCCGCGGCCGGCCCCGTGTCTTCGGGTCGCGCCGGCCGGCCGATTGCGACAACGCCTTCGTCGCCTACGCCATCCCCTGGATCGACGTGATCCCGCCGGCGGTGCAGGAGCGCGGGGCGCATCTGCACATCGCCTCGATCCCGCGGGTGGGCGCTGCCTCGGTCGACCCGACGGTGAAGAACTACCAGTGGGGCGACCTGACCCGCGGCCTGCTGGAGGCCCATGACCAGGGCGCCGACACCGCGGTGCTGCTGGACGCCGAAGGCTTCGTCACCGAAGGCCCGGGCTTCAACGTCTTCACCGTGCGCGACGGCGTGGTGTCGACCCCCGACCGCGGCTCGCTGGAGGGCATCACCCGCTGGTCGGTGCTGGAGCTGTGCGAAGAGATCGGCCTGCCCGCCCGGATCGCGCCGCTGCGCCGCGAGGATTTGCTGCAGGCCGACGAGATGTTCTGCACCACCACCGCCGGCGGCGTCATGCCGGTGTCGCGGGTCGGCGGCCACATCATGGCCAACGACCGGCCCGGGCCGGTCAGCACCCGGCTGAAGAGCCTGTACTGGGAGAAGCATGCCGCCGGCTGGCACCGCACGCCGGTGAACTACGCCGACGCCGACCATCCGCTCGGCGCCGCCGCGATCTGACGCGGACCACAAGAAAAACCGAACAGGAGGCACCATCATGCACAGACGCAACCTCGTCCTGGGCGCCGGCATCCTCACGGCGCTGAGCGCACTCCCGGCCCTGCCTGCCCTGGCGGCGGACAAGGAGCTGCGCATCCTGACCTGGGAGGGCTATGCCGACGCCCCCTGGGTCGAGGCCTTCGAGAAGAAGACCGGCGCCACGGTGAAGATCACCTACACCGGCAGCGTCGACGAGATCTTCGCCAAGATGACCGCCAGCAAGGGCGACGACTACGACGTCATCGCCATCGAGACCTCATCCTACAAGCGGTTGGTGCAGGAGAAGCTGGTCCAGCCGGTAGACCTGTCGAAGATCCCCAACGCCGCCAACCTGCTGCCGGCCTTCCGCGACGTCTCGGCCATCGTGTTCGACGGCAAGACCTATGCCGTGCCCTTCGCCTGGGGCTCGATCCCGCTGATCTACGACAAGAAGGCGTTCCCGACCCCGCCCGACAGCTGGTCGGTGCTGTGGGACGACAAATATGCCGGCCGGGTGCTGGCGATGGACGACGCCAACAACGCCATCGTCACCACGGCGCTGGCCCTGGGCTACAAGGACCCGTTCAACCTGACCGACGACCAGTTCGCCGCGATCAAGGCCAAGCTGATCGACCAGAAGCGCACCGTGCTGTCCTACTATGCAGGCTTCGACGACGGCGTCAGCATCTTCGCCCAGGGCGGCATCGACCTGATGATGTCGATGGGCGAGCCGCAGGTGCCGCAGCTGCAGAAGAAGGGCATCGACGCCGCGCTGGTGATCCCGAAAGAGGGCGCGATCGGCTGGATCGACTGCTGGGCGATCAGCGCCGGCGCCCGCGACCCCGCCTTGGCCCACGCCTGGATCGACGCGATGCTGGACAGCCGGGTCGGCACCTACATCAGCGAGAAGACCGGCTACGGCAACACCACCGACGCCTCGGCGAATGCCGCGATCGGCCTGACCTATGCCGACAAGCTGGTGTTCCTGCAGGCGCCGGAAAGCTTCTCCAAGCGCATCGACCTGTGGAACGAGATCAAGGCCACGCCGGCCAACTGATCGTCACGCCTGGGCCGTCAGAGAGGGCCGCCATGACATTCCGAAGCCTCATCCGCCTTGCCGGCATCGGCAAATCCTACGGCGCGGTCACCGTGCTGCAGCCCTTCGACCTGGAGATCGGCGACGGTGAGTTCCTGACCATCCTGGGCCCGTCCGGCTCGGGCAAGACCACGATCCTGCGGATGCTCGGCGGCTTCACCGCCCCGAGCACCGGCCGGATACTGCTTGATGGGACGGATATCACCGACACGCCGATCTTCCGGCGGCCGTTCAACACGGTGTTCCAGGACTATGCGCTGTTCCCGCATATGACCGTGGCCCGCAATGTCGGCTACGGGCTGCGCATGCGGCGCCGGCCGAAGGCGGAGGTGGACCGGCGGGTGGCCGAGGCGCTGGCGGTGGTCGGCCTGGCCGACAAGGCCGGCCGCCATCCCGGCGAGCTGAGCGGCGGCCAGCGCCAGCGCGTGGCGCTGGCCCGCGCCATCATCTGCGAGCCGCGCGTGGTGCTGCTGGACGAGCCCCTGGCGGCGCTGGATGCGGGGCTGCGCCGGTCGATGCAGGAGTTCCTGAAGGACCTGCAGCGCCGCATCCGCACCACCTTCGTCTTCATCACCCATGACCAGGAGGAGGCGATCGCCATGTCCGATCGCATCGTGGTCATGGACCATGGCAGGGTCGAGCAGGTCGGCACGCCGAAGGAGATCTACTACCGGCCGCGCAGCGAGTTCGTCGCCAGGTTCTTCGGCGAGAACAACCTGCTGCCGGCCCAGGCCGCCGGCAGATCGGCGGTCGACAGCCCGCTGGGCCGGCACGTGCTGGCGGCGACCGGTCGCCCGACCGCCGTCGCCATCCGGCCGGAGAGCCTGAGCCTGCGACCCGGCGCGGAACGGCGGTCGGCGACCGGCGCGGTGGAGAGCCTGACCTTCCTGGGCGCCACCACCCAGATCGTGGTGCGCCTCGGTGGCGATCAGGCGCACAGCGTCAAGATCCGCCTGCCGACGCCGGAGTTCGACGGCCGCGCCGATGTCGGCGACCCGATCTCGGTGTTCTGGTCCGACGCCGATGTCAGCGTGCTGGGCGCGTGAGGATGGCCATGGCCGACGCCCTTCCCGCCTCGGGCCGCCACGACCCGCTGCGCGCCACCTCGCCCACCGTTCGTACCCTGGGTCGCTGGCTGCCGCGGCTGGCGGTCTACGGCCTGCCGGCGCTGCTGATCCTGGCGCCGCTGGTCGCCTTCCTGACCACCAGCTTCTGGTCGATGGCCGACGGCCAGGTCGAGCATGAATTCACCCTGGGCAACTACGCCGCCTTCCTGGCGCAGCCGAGCTATATCAGGGTCTTCCTCGGCACCCTGCAACTGGCCGGCATCGTCGCCGCGGTCGGCCTCGTCTTCGGCTACATCATCGCCTATCTGATCTGGCGGCTGGAGGGCCGGATCCGCTACTTCATGCTGCTGTTCAGCGTGATCCCGCTGGCGATGAACTACATCGTCAAGATCTACGCGATGCGCGGCATCCTGGGCTACAACGGCTTCCTCAACTGGGCCCTGGTGACGACCGGCATCCTCGACGCGCCGAGCAAGCTGTTCCTGTTCAACCAGACCGCGGTGATGATCACCATGGCGGTGATCTACCTGCCCTACGCCATCCTGCCGATCTTCTTGTCGCTGGAGCGGATCCCGCCATCGCTGGCCGCAGCCTCCGCCGATCTCGGCGCCCGGCCGGGCCAGACCTTCCTGACCGTGGTCCTGCCGCTGAGCCTGCCGGGATCGATCGTCGGCGGGCTGTTCGTGATGGTGCTGGCGCTGGGCGACTTCCTGACGCCGCAGATGGTCGGCGGCAACCAGGGCTTCACCTTCGGCCGCGCGATCTGGAGCCAGTTCGGCATGGCCTTCAACTGGCCGTTCGGCGCCGCGCTGGCCGTGGTGCTGCTGCTGGCCGTGGTCGCCATCATCGGCGCCGCCGCGCTCGTGTCCCGCCGTGCGAGGGTGAAATGACCGCGCCGGAACGGATCGCCATCGCCGCCCTGTGGCTGGTGGCCGCCCTGGTCTTCGCCGTGCTGTACGGGCCGGCGCTGGCGGTGGTGCTGAGCTCGTTCTTCGACCTCAAGGGCCAGTCGATCGACTGGTCCAGCTTCAGCCTGCACTGGTATGCCGGGCTGACCGACAACCCGGGGATGCTGGCGGCGCTGGGCCACACCCTGCTGGTCGCCGCCGCGGCGGTGCTGATGGCGCTGGTCCTGGCCCTCGGCCTGGCCTGGTACATGAAGACCGGGACCCGGCGCGGCCGGCCCTACGTCGAGTTCGTGATCTTCCTGCCCTTCGTGCTGCCCGGCATCATCACCGGCATCTCGCTCTTGGTGGCATTCCGCGAGCTGGGCATCGAGCGCAGCCTGATCACCGTCACCATCGGCCACACGGTGCTGGTGCTGGCGATCATCTACCGCATGGTCACGGTGCGGCTGGACAGCCTGGAGGCCAGCCAGATCGAGGCGTCGCTCGACCTCGGCGCCACCGGGCTGCAGACCTTCCTGTTCGTGGTGCTGCCGCAGCTGCGCTCGGCCATCGTCACCGGCGCGCTGCTGGCCTTCACGTTGTCCTTCGACGAGACTTTGGTGACCTTCTTCCTGGTCGGCGGCGACGCCACCCTGCCGATCCGGCTGTGGGCGATGATGCGGGTGGGCTTCACCCCCGAGGTCAACGCCCTGGTGTCGCTGGTGCTGCTGGCGACGATGTCGCTTGCGGTGCTGGGCGCGCTATCGTTGAAGGACAGCATGGCGGCCCGCCGATGAGCCGCCAGGAACCCTGGAGGGATTCTCCACCGGATGATCGAGGCCGCGCCATGACCGACGACCTGCCGCCGCTCGGCCGCCTGCTGCGCGAACGCCGCGCCCATCACGGCTGGACCCTGGCCGAGGTGGCTGGGATGACCGGCATCGCCGCCTCGACCCTGTCGAAGATCGAGAACGGCCTGCTGTCGCCGACCTACGACAAGATCCTGCAGCTGGCCCGCGGCCTGGGCGTGGAGATCGCTGACCTGTTCTCGCCCGGCGAGGCCAGCAGCCCGCCCGTGGTGGTGGCCCGGCGCAGCGTCAGCCGCCAGCATGAGGGCCAGCGGCTGGACACCGAATTCTACAGCTACACCTATCTGTGCTCCGACGTCGCCCACAAGCGGATCATCCCGATCCGCATCGAGGTGCGCGCCACCGAGCCCGAGCAGATGGGGGGCCTGAGCTCGCATGTCGGCGAGGAGTTCGTGGAGGTGCTGCAGGGGCGGATGCGCCTCTACAGCGACTATTACGAGCCGATCGAACTGGAACCCGGCGACAGCGTCTATCTCGACAGCACTATGAAGCACGGCTACCTCTCGGTCGGCGATGCCCCATGCGTGATCATGGTGATGTGCTCGAGCGCCACCCCGAACCTGGCGCAGACCCTGCGCGAGATCATCAAGCAACGCATCCTCGAGGAGCAGGCGGGCGCGCCCGCAGGCCCATGACGGTTTCAGGAGCAGCAGGACTCATGTTCGACCTCTCGGGGAAAGTCGCCATCGTCACCGGCGGCAACGGCGGAATCGGCCTGGGCATCGCCCGCGGCCTGGCCTCGGCCGGCGCGGCGCTGATGCTGGTCGGCCGGGACGCCGCGAAGACCGAGCGGGCGGTGGCGGAACTGGCGGCCACCGGCGCCACCGCCTCGGCGGCGATCGCCGACGTGACCGTCGAGGCGGATTGCCGGGGCTTCGCCGAGGCGGCGCTGCAGCGCCATGGCCGCATCGACATCCTGGTCAACAACGCCGGCACCAACTGGCGCAAGCCGCCGCAGGACTATTCGCTGGAGGAGTGGCGGGCGCTGATCGACGCCAACCTGACCAGCACCTTCCTGGCCTCGATGGCGGTGTTCCCCACCCTGCAGTGCCAGCGCGCCGGCAAGATCGTCAACATCGGGTCGATGACCTCGATCTTCGGCGCCTCCTTCGCCGCGCCCTACAGCGCCAGCAAGGGCGGCGTGGTGCAGTTCACCAAGGCCTGCGCCACCGCCTGGGCCGAGCACGGCATCCAGGTCAACGCCATCCTGCCCGGCTGGATCGACACGGAGCTGACGCAACAGGGCCGCGTCCAGGTGCCCGGGCTGAACGAGCGGGTGCTGGCCCGCACCCCCGCCGGCCGCTGGGGCGTGCCCGACGACCTGGCCGGCACCGCGGTCTACCTGTCGAGCCGCGCCTCTGACTTCGTCACCGGCGCCGCAATCCCGGTGGATGGAGGGTATTCGTCGCAGGCGTGAGGCTCCGCGATGACGACACCATTCGGCGGCTCAATACGGGCGAGTTCTGGCCAGGACAATCAGTGAGAGAAGTGTTGAGGGGACACAGTTTATTTAGCTGTCATGCCACGGCTTGACCGTGGCATCCAGGGGCGGCAAGAGCAGTTCTCGATGGCCCTGGATTGCCCGGTCAAGCCGGGCAATGACAAAAAAATACCGGACTCGCGATCTCACGCAGCCGCTCCGTTAAATCCACCCCCCGTCCACCACATAGGTCTGGCTCGTGCACATGCGGGCGTCGTCCGAGGCCAGGAAGGCGACCATGCGGGCGATGTCGATCGGCTCGACGAAGGCCTTGATGCACTGCGCATCCATGACCTTCTGGATGTATTCGGGCGTGTACCAGAGCTTGACCTGCCGTTCGGTCTTCACCGCGCCGGGCAGCACGCAATTGACTCGGATGCCCTCGGCCCCCAAATCGCGCGCCAGGCTGCGGGTCAGGCCCTCGATCGCCGCCTTGGCGGTGGTGTAGGCCGGCATCCCGCCCATCCCGGCCCGCCACGAGATCGAGCCGAAATTGATCACCGAGCCGCCGCCGGCGTCGCGCATCGCCGCCCGCACCGCCTGGACCGTGAAGAACTGGTGCTTCAGGTTGACCGCCAGCCGCTCGTCCCAATAGTCCGGCGTCACCTCGTCGATGCTGTGGCGCTGGTCGTGGCCGGCGTTGTTGACCAGCACCCGGATCGGGCCAACCGCCGCCTCCGCCGCCCGCACCATCGCGCGCAGCGCATCGATATCGCGCAGGTCGCAGGGCAGGAAGGTCGGTGCCGCCAGCCCGTCCTCTTTCAGCAGTTCGACCAACGCCCGGGACGAATCCATGTCGATGTCGCAGAACACCACCCGGCTGTATTGACGGGCGAAATGCTCGACCAGCGCCGCGCCGATGCCGGAGCCGCCGCCGGTGATCAGCACCGCACGGTCCTGCAGGCTGGAATAGAGCGTGGTCTCGGTCATGGGATCTGCCTGGAAAGGAAAAAGGGGCGCGGTCAGTCGCGGACCAGCTTCAGCCGCCGCTCGAACAGGTCGAGCACATCGGCCAGGGTCCGGCCGCGGCGGACCCGATGCCGGCCCTCATAGACGCAGTATTCCGGCTCCTGCGCCTCCATCACCTTGGCGATTCCGTACAGCGGCTTGTCCTGGCTGTGCCGGAACACGCTGAACACGGCGATGCCGACCCCGTGGTCGATCGCGTAGTCGCGCCATTCGCCCGAGGCGACGCGGTCGAAATAGAGGCCGAGGAGCTGGGCCAGCTCGCTGCGGTTGAAGTAGACGCGGCCGCGACGCCGCCGCTGCTGGGTGAGATCGAGAACCTTCGACATGCCGCCGGAAGCCATGCCTCGACATGGGTGAGTCGGTCGGCCAAGTGTTGGACAAATCCGGCCGCGCGTCCAGCCGGTCGCGTCGACGCACCCCTCGCCGCCATACCGTTGCCACACCGTTCGATTGTCTTCCAGGGATCAATCGTCTAGGTAAGGCGGCTCGGCGAGACGCCTGGCCGAGGCCGTGCCCTGTTCGGAACCAATCGATGACCGATATCTTCCGCGAAGTCGACGAAGCCCTGCGCGAAGATCGCGTCAAGGCGATCTGGAGCCGCTACGGCACGCTGATCATCGCGGGGGCGGTGGCCGTGGTGGCCGCGACCGGCGCCTATGTCGGCTGGCGCAGCTATAGCCAGAGCCAGGCGGAATCCCAGACCCGGGCCCTGGTGCAGGCCCAGGCGCAGGCCGTCGCCGACCCGAAGAACGCCGTGGCGGCCTATGCCGCCGTCGCCGCCGATAGCAACGCCGACCACGCCGCGCTGGCGCGGCTGCTGGAAGCCCGCGCCGATCTCGATGCCGGCAAGCGCGACGCAGCGGGCGACCTGTACCAGCAGATCGCCGGCGACAGCGGCGTCAACCCGGCGATCCGCGACCTCGCCAAGTTGTATGCGGTGATGGCCCGGCTGGACGACGGCGATCCCGCGACGCTGGCGGGCGAGCTGGCCCCGCTGGCCGCCGACACCTCGCCCTGGCGCTTCCTGGCGCGCGAGCAGCAGGGCCTGCTGGCCTTGCGGCAGGCCGACTCGGCCAAGGCCCGCGAGATCTTCAGTGCCCTGTCGAAGGACCCCGCCGCCCCTCCCGGCGTGCGGGGCCGGGCCGACCAACTCCTCAGCGTTTCGAGCAATTGAGGGACCTCCCTATGCGGCGACGCCATCTGCTGCCCCGGATCTCCATCCTCGCGCTTGCCGGGTTCCTCAGCGCCTGCGGCTGGTTCGGCGGCGACGACAAGGTGCCCCTTCCGGGCGAACGGATCTCGGTGCTCAGCCGCACCGAGGGGCTCGAGGTCGCGCCCGATGCCGGCCAACCGGCCGCCCTGCCGGGGGTGCGCACCAACCCCGACTGGCGCAACCCCGGCGGCGCGGTCAACCATGTCGACGGCAACCTCGCCCTCAACATCCCGTTCCAGCGGATCTGGAGCAGCAGCGTCGGCAGCGGCAACAGCAGCACCACGGCCCTGCTGACCGGGCCGGTGATCGCCGACGGCCATGTCTACGTCACCGATGCCTCCGGCCGGCTGAATTCCTTCGATGCCGAGACCGGCCGCTCGCAGTGGCGGGTGCAGGTGGCGGATCCCGAGGAGGACAGCGTGCCGATCGGCGGCGGCGCCGCCTATGCCGACGGCACGGTCTACGTCACCACCGGCTTCGGCGAGGCGGTCGCGGTCGACCCGAAGAACGGCGGCCTGATCTGGCGGACCAAGCTGGCCGGGCCGGTGCGCGGCGCGCCGACCGTGACCCAGGGCCGCGTCATCGCCATCACCATCGACAACCAGACCGAAGTGCTGGACGCCAAGACCGGCACCAAGGTCTGGAACCATGCCGGCATCTCTGAATCCTCCGCCCTGCTCGGCGCCGGCAGCGCCGCGGTCGACAACGGCGTGGTGGTCGTCCCCTATTCCTCGGGCGAGCTGTTCGGCCTGCGCATCGAGAACGGCCGGCCGGTGTGGTCGGCCAATGTCGGCGGCGGCAGCACCCGCGCCGCCGGCGCGCTGGCGGGCCTGGCCGACATCACCGCCCTGCCGGCGATCGACGGCGACCTGGTGGTCGCGGTCAGCCACGGCAACCAGGCGGTCGGCATCGACATGCGGTCCGGCATCAATGTCTGGGAACAGCCGATCAGCGGCACCCAGATGCCGTGGATCGCGGGCGACACGGTCTATCTCGTCACCCTCGACGGCGTGGTCGTGGCCCTGGCGCGCAACACCGGCAAGGTGCGCTGGACGCGGGAGCTGGACCGCTGGACCGACCCCGAGGACAAGTCCGGGCCGATCAGCTGGACCGGCCCGGTCCTGGCCAAGGACACCCTGATCCTGACCAGTTCGACCGGCCAGGGCGTGCTGATCTCGCCCAAGACCGGCGAGATCACCGGAAACTTCGAGACCCCGGAGACGCGGATTGCCCCGGTCATCGCCAACGGAACCCTGTATATACTGGGGACGGACGGTTACCTGACCGCCTATCGCTGAGCCCATAAAGTCCCGGATGCCCTTTACCATTGCCATCATCGGCCGACCCAATGTCGGCAAGTCGACCCTGTTCAACCGGCTGGTGGGCAAGCGCACCGCGCTGGTCGACGACCTGCCGGGCGTCACCCGCGACCGCCGCATCGGCGACGGGCAGCTGGCGCATTTGAGCTTCCGCGTCATCGACACCGCCGGGCTGGAGGAGGCCTTCGACGACAGCCTCGAGGCGCGGATGCGGCAGCAGACCGAGATCGCGCTGCAGGAATCCGACGTCGCGCTGATGATGATCGACGCCCGCGCCGGGGTGACGCCGCTGGACGCGCATTTCGCCAATTGGCTGCGCCGCCAGGGCCGGCCGGTCATCCTGGTCGCCAACAAATGCGAGGGCCGCGCCGCCGAGGCGGGGATGCACGAGGCCTGGGCCCTGGGCCTGGGCGAGCCGGTGGCGATCTCCGCCGCCCACGGCCAAGGGCTGGTCGACCTGCTCGACGCGCTGCGGCCGCTGATGCCGGAGGATGCGGGCGAGGACGACTCCCTGGTCGACGATGACGACCAGGTGATGCCGGAAGAGGAAGGCGAAGGCGACGTGGTCGACCCCGAGGTCGAGCTCAACCGCCCGATCCGCCTCGCCATCATCGGCCGGCCGAATGTCGGCAAATCGACCCTGATGAACGCGCTCTTGCGCGAGAACCGGGTGCTGACCGGCCCCGAGGCCGGGATCACCCGCGACGCGATCATGGTCGACTGGTCGTGGCGCGGCCAGGTGATCAAGCTGGTCGACACCGCCGGGCTGCGCCGCAAGGCGCGGATCGACAAGATCGACGACAAGCTGGAGTTCATGTCGGTCGGCGACACGCTGGAGACGATCCGGCTGGCCCATGTCTGCGTCCTGGTGCTCGATGCCGGCGCGATCATGGACAAGCAGGACCTGACCATCGCCCGCCATGTGATCGAGGAGGGCCGCGCCCTCGTCATCGCCATCAACAAATGGGACACGGTCGAGGACCACGCCAAGGCGCTGCAGCAGCTGAGCGACAAGCTGCAGACCTCGATGCCCCAGGTGCGCGGCGTGCCGACGGTGACGATGTCGGCGCTGCGCAACCAGAAGCTGGACAAGCTGATGGACGCGGTGCTGGACATCCACAAGGTGTGGAACCGCCGGGTGCGCACCGGGCCGCTGAACCGCTGGCTGCCAGCGATGCTGGACGCGCATCCGCCGCAGCTGGTGCGCGGCCGCCGGCTGAAGATCCGCTACATCACCCAGGTCAAGGCCCGGCCGCCGACCTTCGCCCTGTTCGTGTCGCAGGCCGAGGAATTCCCGGACAGCTACCTGCGCTATCTCGTCAACGGGCTGCGCGAGAGCTTCAAGCTCAACGGCGTGCCGATCCGGGTGGTGCTGCGCCAGCCCAAGAACCCCTACGCCGACAAGGACTGAGGCCGCAGCCTGGCCGGTTTATGCCCGACGATTGCAATCGGGCGACGGCGGGGCCAGAGTTCGATCCCCTTTCAGGAGGAATCGAATGATTCACGAGCTGCGCGTCTATCACTGCATGCCGGGCAAGCTGCCCGCGCTGCTGAACCGCTTCGACACCATCACCCTGAAGATCTGGGAGCGCTTCGGCATCCGCCAGGCCGGCTTCTGGACCGTCGAGATCGGCGAGAGCAACCAGGCCCTGTACTACCTGCTGGAATGGGAGTCGCTGGCCGAGCGGGAACAGAAATGGACCGCCTTCGCCACCGATCCGGACTGGCTGGAGAAGCGCGCCGGCACCGAGCGCGATGGCCCGATCGTCTCCCACATCACCAACGCCATCCTGAAGCCGACCGCCTTCTCCAAGGTCAAGTAGGCCGCCGGCCCTTCTGCGTTGCCTTTCCCGTAAACGGGACCTTTTCAGAACACCGACCCATCCCTTTGCCGTCATTCCCGCGAAAGCGGGAATCTCTTTGTGGTCAAAGCATAGCGAGATCCCCGCTTTCGCGGGGATGACGGGTTGGGAGCTCCGAAAAGGTCTCGCAAGCGGGAGAGGCAACACGAACCTACGACAGGATCTTCCCCGGATTGAGGATCCCGGTCGGGTCCAGCGCGGCCTTGATCGCGGCCATCGCCGCCCGCCGGGCCGGGTCGCCGTAGCGGCGGAAGGCGTCCTGCTTTTCCAGCCCGATGCCGTGTTCGGCCGAGAAGGAGCCGCCGAGGGCGGCGAGGCCGTCATACAGGATCGCCTCGATCCGGCCCATCGATCCTGCCGGCCGGTCGCCGACCATAATGTGCAAATTGCCGTCGGCGAGGTGGCCGAAGACATAGACCCGCATGTCAGGCGAGAAGGCGGCGGCGAGATCAGCGCGGATGCGCGCGACATAGGCGGGCAACGCCGACAGCGGCACCGAGACATCGAAGGTCTTGGCATCCGGGCAGGGCCGGCTGACCGCATCGGAATCGTCGCGGATGCGCCAGAACAGCTCGCGCTGCCGTTCGTTCTGGGCCAGGGCCGCGCCGGTCACCGCCCCCTCCTCCCACAGCGCCCCGATCTCCGCCTCCATCGCCGTGGCAATGTCGAGATCCGGGTCCTGTTCGGCCTCGGTCAGCAGGTAGACCGGCGCCGGGTCCAGGCCAAAGCCGGACAGGGACTGGCCGTGCTCCTGGGCGACCGTCGCGGCGTAGTCGTGCCACAGGATCTCCAACGCCCGCAGCCGGCCGGGGAAGCGGTCGCGCAGCCGCCCGGCCGCGACCAGGGCGGAGTCGGCCGAGGCGCAGCCGATGAACGCCGTCGCTGCCGGCGGCACCAGCCGCTCCAGCCGGATCACGGCGCGGGTGACGATGCCGAGCGTGCCCTCGGACCCGGCGATCAGATCCTTCAGGTCGTAGCCGGTGTTGTTCTTCAGCACCCGTACCAGGTCGGAGACGACGGTGCCGTCGGCGCGCACGAATTCCAGGCCCAGCACCCGGTCGCGCATGGTGCCGCGGCGGAACGCTTCGATGCCGCCGGCATTGGTGGCGATCAGCCCGCCGATGGTGGCGGAGCCCCGGGCGGCGAGGTCGATGCCGGGGGTCAGGCCGTGTTCGGCCGCCGCCTCCTGCAGCCGCTGCAGCGTCACCCCGGCCTCGACCACCGCCAGCCGGGCGGCGGTGTCGATCTCGACCACGCGGTCGAGCCGGCGGGTGCTGAGGATGACCTGCCCGGAATGCGTGGCACCGCCACCGACCAGCCCGGTGCGGCCGCCCTGCGGCACCACGGAGACGCCGGCGCCGTGGCACAGGGCCAGCAGGCCCGAGACCTCCGCCACGCTGCGCGGCGAGGCCTGGACGCCGGCGGCGAGGTTGTCCGGGTGGTAGCCAGGATCGAGCCCGGCCAGTGCTGCCGCCTCCTGGACGCCGGCGGGGCCGAGCAGCGCGTCGAGACGGGCGAGGAATTCGGGATCGAGGGGAGATGGGGCGGTCATGGCACTCTCGGTCTGTCGCGGCCGAGAATGGCACGCTCCCCTTTGTCATGCCACGGCTCGACCGTGGCATCCAGGGGCGGCCAGAGCCGCTCTCCGTGGCCCCTGGATCCTCGGGTCAAGCCCGAGGATGACCGTGAAAAAGAGGCGGGGACAAGGAATGAACCCTTGCCCCCTCTCCCCTCAAGCCGCCTTGCGCGCCGTCACGAACACCGACTCATCCGTGCCCAGCGGCACCGGCTCCGGCCGCTGACAGACGCTTTCGATCGTCACATGCCGGCCTTCGGTCGAGGAGAGCGAGAACGCCTCCATCACCTCCAGCGCGTGCAGCGCCAGGTCGCCCGAGGCGCGGTGCGGACGGCCTTCGCGGATCGCCATCGCCATGTCGAGCGCGCCGATGATGCGGTAATCCGCCACCGACCGGCCGTCCTTGGTCGGCCGGTTCGGCACGCCGAAGGGATGGGCCGCGATGTCGACATCCTGCCAGTCGCCGCCCTGGGCGGTGACCTGCGGCGCGCCGCCGAAGAAGTTCGGATCGGGCACCAGCAGCGAGCCTTCGGTGCCGTAGATCTCGAACGGGATGCGCTTGTTCTTCCACACGTCCCAGGAAGCGGTCAGGGCGATGTTGGCGCCGCTCTCGAACTCCAGCACCCCGTTCACCGTGGTCGGAACCTCGACCTGGATGATCTGGCCGTTGAGCGGCTCGCTGGTGACCTTTCTGGTCGGGTAGCCCTTGGTGGCGACCGCCGCCACCCGCTTCACCGGCCCCAGCAGATTGATCAGCTGGGTGACGTAGTACGGCCCGATGTCGAGGATCGGCCCGCCGCCCGGCTTGAAGAAGAATTCCGGGTTCGGATGCCAGCTTTCCATGCCGCGCGAGATCACCGCTGCGGCGCCGCCGACGACCTGGCCGATGCGGCCCTCGTCGATCACCCGGCGGCAAGCCTGATGGGCACCGCCGAGGAAGGTGTCCGGGGCGCAGCCGACCCGCAGGCCGGCCGCCGCCGCGGCCTGGGCCAAAGCGCGGGCGTCGGCCAGGGTCGCGGCCAGCGGCTTCTCGGAATAGACATGCTTGCCGGCGGCGATCACCTGCAGTCCGACGGCGGCATGGGCCAGCGGCACGGTCAGGTTGATGACGATCTCGATCTCGGGGTCGGCCAGCAGCTGGTCGATCGAGAACGCAGCGACGCCGAACTGCTTGGCCTTGGCTTCGGCGGCCTCGCGCCGCAGGTCGGCGCAGGCCTTGACGCGCACCAGGCCGGACCGGGCGGCGCCGTTGAAATAGGCATCGCTGATGTTGCCGCAGCCGATGATGCCGAGGATGACGGGGTTCATGAATGGAGTCTCCGGGGAGTGTCGGTCAGGCCGGCAGGTGCTTGAGGAAGTCGTAGCTGACCTTGGCGAAGGCGTCGGGGTGCTTCGGGTTGTCGTGCTCGACCACCATCCACTCCGCGCCGGCCGCGCGGCATTCGCGCCACAGCCGCGGCCAGTCCAGTGTGCCGGTGCCGACATCGGTCCAGCCATCCTCGTCGGTCTTCTGGCCGGCCGGGGCAATGTCCTTCACATGGGCGGAGATCACGCGGTCCTTCTGCTGCACCAGCCATTCCGACGGGTTGGCCCCGCCGCGCGCCAGCCAGGCGACGTCGACCTGCCAGGCCAGCGGGTGGCCGTTCGCACCCTCGAAGAAATGCGCCAGCACCGGGCGGCCATCCTCTGCCGCCTCCAGCTCCCAATGGTGGTTGTGGTAGCCCAGCTTGATGCCGCGGTCGGCCAGCCTGGCGGCGAATTCGCCCAGCTCCTTCCCGGCCTTGTGCCAATGCGCGCCGCCGCCCTTGCGCTCCTCGTTCGGCAGCGCCGGCATGAACAGCTGGGTCAGGCCGACCGCCTTGGCGCCGTCGACCACCCAGTCCAGCCGCTCGCGCAGCGCCGGCAGACCGACATGGCCGGAGGACGCAGTCAGGCCGCGGGCGTCGAGCTTGCGCCTTGTGCCGGCCGCATCGTCGAAATGCGACTGGATCGTCTCGACATGGCGGTAGCCGGCGGTGGCCACGGCGTCGAGTTGCTTGTCGAGATCGCCGTAGTTGCGGAGGCTGTAGAGCTGGATGGAGATCACATCCGGAGTGGACATCGCTTCCTCGTGGGTTGAAGCCGGCCCTAGAGCCGGCGCTCGGTCTGGGTGCTGAACAGGGAGGCCTTGGACAGGTCGAGCGCCAGCCGGGCGCCGCCCGACAGGGCCCGCGCCCGCTGCGGCGGCAGGCGGACAGACAGGCGCTTGCCGGCCAGGTCGAACCAGGCCAGCGTGTCCGCGCCCATCGGCTCGGTGAAGACCAGCGGGGCGTCGACCGTGACGCCCGGCGCGCCGTCCTCGGCCAAGCCGATATCCTCGGGGCGGAAGCCGAGCACGATCTCGTCCCCCGCCGCGGGTTCGGCCAGGAAGGGATAGCCGGCGAGCGGCAGGTCGTGGCCCTCGATCCGGGCGGTGACGCCGCCGCCGCCGACCACGGTGGCGGGCAGGAAGTTCATCGCCGGCGACCCGACGAAGCCGGCCACGAACAGGGTCGCCGGCTTCTCGTACAGGGTCTGCGGGTCGGCATACTGCTCGACCTGCCCGCCCTTCATCACCGCGATCCGGGTCGCCAGCGTCATCGCCTCGATCTGGTCGTGGGTGACGTAGACGATGGTGGTGCCGAGTTCCTGGTGCAGGCGCTTGATCTCGACCCGCATCTCGGTGCGCAGCTTGGCGTCGAGGTTGGACAGCGGCTCGTCGAACAGGAACACCTTGGCGTCGCGCACCAGGGCCCGGCCGATGGCGACGCGCTGGCGCTGGCCGCCGGACAGCTGGCCCGGCTTGCGGTCCAGCAGCTCGCGGATCTGCAGCAGGTCGGCCGCCCAGGCGACGCGCTTCTCCACCTCCGCCTGCGGGGTGCGGTTGACGCGCAGGCCGAAGGACAGGTTCCGGCGCACCGTCATGGTCGGGTACAGCGCGTAGGACTGGAACACCATCGCCAGGCCGCGGGCGCTGGGTTCGGTGTCGGTGACGTCGACGCCGCCAATCACGATCTCGCCGGAATCGACGTCGTCGAGGCCGGCGATGGCGTTCAGCAGGGTGGACTTGCCGCAGCCGGACGGGCCCAGCAGCACGGTGAAGGCGCCGGGATCGACCTCGATGTCGATCTCGCGCAGCACGTGCAGCGCGCCGTAGGACTTGTTCAGGCTGCGGATCTGGATGCCGGTGGACATGTGCGTTACCCCTTCACGGCGCCCGAGGCGATGCCGCGGACGAAATACCGGCCGGAGAGGAAGTAGACGAGCAGCGGCGGCAGCGCGGTCAGCACCGTGGCCGCCATGTTGACGTTGTACTCGATCGTGCCGGTGGTGGTGTTGACGATGTTGTTGAGCTGGACCGTCATCGGCAGGTTGTCGCGGCCGGCGAAGATGTAGCCCAGCAGGTAGTCGTTCCAGATGCCGGTGACCTGCAGGATCAGGGCGACCATGAGGATGTTGACCGACATCGGCAGCATGATCTGGAGGAAGATGCGGAAGAAGCCGGCGCCGTCGACCCGCGCCGCCTTCACCAGTTCCTCCGGCAGGCCGGCGTAGAAGTTGCGGAAGATCAGGGTCAGCGTCGGCAGGCCGAAGATGACGTGGATCAGCACGATGCCGGGCAGGGTGCCGTAGAGGCCCATGTTGGAGAAGATCTTGACCAGCGGGTACAGGATCACCTGGTAGGGGATGAAGGCGCCCAGCATCAGCGCGGTCAGGATCTTGTCGGCATGGCGGAAGCGCCACTGCGCCAGGGCATAACCGTTCAGCGCCCCGGCCAGCACCGACAGGATCACGCTCGGGACCAGGATGCGGATCGAGTTCCAGAAGCCGACATGCAGTCCGTCGCAGAACAGGCCGGTGCAGGCCGACAGCCAGGCCTTGGCCCAGGGCTCCAGGGTCGGCGCCATCGGCAGGGCGAAGATCGAGCCCTCGCGGATCTCGTCCATCGGCTTCAGCGAGGTCGACAGCACGATCAGCAGCGGGATGGCGAAGAACAGCGCGGCCAGGACCAGCACGGCGTAGAGCCCGGCCCGGCCGGCGGTGACGGACTGGCCGCGCCCGGGGCGGCGGGCGGCGCGGGGAATCGCGCCGGCGACGGCGTCGGTCATCGGTTCCTCCGTGACAGCTCGATGTAGAGATAGGGCGCCAGCGCCGCCAGGACGGCGACCAGCATGACCACGGCGCCGGCCGAGGCCAGGCCGATATTGGCCCGCTCGAAGGTCAGGTCGACCACGAACTTGGCCGGCATGTCGGTGGCGTTGCCCGGGCCGCCCCGGGTCATGGCGACGACCAGGTCGTAGCTCTTGACCACCGCGATCGACAGCAGCACCACGCAGGTGACGATCAGCGGCCGCAGCATCGGCAGCACCACCGAGACATAGGTGCGCCAGCGCGGGATGCCGTCGATCCGGGTGGCGCGCCAGATCTCGCCGTCGATGCCGCGCAGCCCGGCCAGCATGATCGCCATGATGAGGCCGGAGGAGTGCCAGACCGCAGCCAGCACCAGGGTGTAGATGGCTCGGTCGCGGTCGACGATCCAGTCGAAGGCGAAGCTTTCCCAGCCCAGGCCGCGGACGAAGTCCTGCAGCCCCATGGCCGGGTTCAGGAACCACTGCCAGGCCAGGCCGGTGACGATGAAGGACATCGACAGCGGATACAGGAAGATGGTGCGGAACACCCCTTCCCCCTTCACCTTCTGGTCGATCAGCACCGCCAGCAGCGTGCCCAGCACCAGGGCCAGGGCGATGAACAGCCCGCCGAACACGAACATGTTGCCGAAGGCGGTATACCAGCGCGCGGTGCTAAACAGCCGGACGTACTGGGCGACGCCGGCGAAATCATAGTTCGGCACCAGGCTGGACCGGGTGAAGGAGATGTAGATGGTCCAGAGGATGGCGCCGTAGAAGCACGTGGCCATGACCAGCACGGTCGGCGCGACCACGGCCTTGGCCGTCAGGTATCGGATGCGGAGCGCAGCCATGATCCCTCCCGGGGACCGCCCCGCCACGGCGGCGGAACGGTCCGGTTGAGGTGGTCGGTCAGATGTCGGCGTTGGCGACGATCTCGGAGAACTGCTTGGCCGCGTCCTCCGGCTTCATCTCCGGGCTGGTCCAGAACTGGGTGATCAGGTCCTGCAACTGGCCTTCGACGTCGTTGCTGAAGGCCAGCGCCGTGTTCGGCAGCTGGTTCTCGACCTTGGACATCACCTTCTGGCCTTCCTGCGAGCAGATGTCGAGGGTGCCGACATCGGCATCCGTCCGCGGCGGCAGGGCGCCCTTGAACTTGTTGAAGGCGACCTGGGTGGCCGGGTCCATCATCACCTCAGCCAGCAGCTTCTGGGCCTTGGTCTTCTCGGCATCGTCCAGCTTCGGGAAGGCGAAGACGTCGACGGTCAGGACATAGGCGTCCTGGTTGCCCGGCGGCCGGGCGCAGCCGAACTCCTTGCCCGGGGCCAGGCCGGCGGCGGCGAACTCGCCCTTGGCCCAGTCGCCCATGATCTGCATCGCCGCCTTGTTGGTGGCGACCATGGTGGTGGTGTCGTTCCACTTCCGGCCGGCGCTGCCCTGGTCGACATAGGCTCGCAGCTTGCCGAAGGTCTCGAAGGCCTTGACCATCTCCGGCCCGCCCGCGGCCGCGGCGTCGTGGTCGACATAGACCTTGCGGTAGATCTCCTTGCCGCCGGCGCCGATCAGGACGGAGCGGAACAGCAGCGCCTCCTGCCACGGCTCGCCGCCGACGCCGAGCGCGACGTAGCCCTTGGCCTTGATCTTGTCGGCGAGGAGGAAGAACTCGTCCCAGGTCTTCGGTGGCTCGGCGCCCACCTCCTGGAAGATCTTGGTCGAGTACCACAGCCAGTTGTCGCCGTGGATATCGGTCGGCACGGCGTAAAAGTGGCCGTCATAGGAGGCGTTCTTGACGATCAGCGGCGGCAGCTTCTCCTGCCACTTGCCGGCGGCCGCGAGGTCGTCGAGATCGGCCAGCAGCCCTTCCTTCGCCAGGTTGGTGACGGCGACGCCGATGTTCCACTGGATGGCACCCGGCGCGTCGCCGCCGGCGATCCGGTTCATCGCCGCCTGCCGCGCCGCGGTGCCGCCGACCACGGCGCTGTCGATCCAGGTGCCGCCGCGCTTCTTGAACTCCTCGGCGAACACGCCGATCGCCTTGGATTCACTGCCGCTGGTCCACCAGTGGATCACATCCACGGTCTGGGCCGAAGCCGCACCAGACCCAATCACTCCCGGCCCCGCTATTGCACTGCAAAAAGCCGCAGACAACAGGAGCTTCTGGGGAAAACGCATAGGGTTCCTCCCTCGCTTTATTCGAGCCTTGGCTCATCGGACCCATCACCGGCCTATAACGACCGATGAACACTTGCGCAGCAGCGCAATCCGTATTTTGACCGGATCGTACAATCGATTACATTGAGCCGTCAACCGTCGAATCCGGGAGTGAATATTGCCCAGACCTGCGAAGGATCGCGGCCGCACCAAGATGGTCGACATCGCCCGGCTGGCCGGGGTTTCGGTGGCGACAGTGAGCCGGGCGCTGGCCGATTCCCCCCGGGTGACGGCGGAGACCCGCGAGCGGGTCGAGGCGGCGGTGCGCCAGACCGGCTATGCCGTGAACCCGCTGGCGCGCGGCCTGCGGCGGCAGGAGGCGCGCCAGATCCTGGTGCTGGTGCCCGACATCGGCAACCCGTTCTTCTCCGAGGTGCTGCTGGGGATCGAGGAGGCCGCGGCGGCCCTGGGCTTCAGCATGCTGGTCGGCAACACCGCCAAGGATCCGGCGCGCGAGGACCGGCACGCCGTGCAGCTGCTGACCGGCGCGGTCGACGGCATGATCCTGCTGAACGGCCGGCTGCCGCCCTGCCTGCAGCGCGACCGCCGGCACCACGGCCGGATCGTGGCGGTGTCGGAGGCGATTCCCGGCGGCGTCCTGCCGGTGGTCGGCATCGACAATGCCGGCGCCGCGGCCGCGGCGGTGGCGCATCTGGCCGGGCGAGGGCACCGCCGCATCGCCCATGTCGCCGGCCCCGCCGCCAACATCCTGACCGGACAGCGCCTGGCCGGCTATCGCGCCGGGCTGCGGACGGCGGGCCTGGCCGAGGATCCGGCGCTGATCCGCAGCGGCGACTTCACCATCCCGAGCGGCGAGTCGGCGATGGCGGCGCTGCTGGCCCTGGCCGACCCGCCCACGGCGGTGTTCTGCAGCAACGACGAGATGGCGATCGGCACCATCCGGGCGCTGCGAGCCGCCGGGCGCGACGCCCCGCGGGACATGGCGGTGGTCGGCTTCGACGACATCCAGTTCGCCGGCACCTACGAGCCGCCGCTGACCACCATCCGCCAGCCGCGCCGCCGCATGGGGGCCGAGGCCGCCGCCCTGCTGGGCCGCCGCATCGCCGGCGAACCCGGCACCGGCGGCGACATCACCCTGCCCTTCGCGCTGATCGAGCGGCGGAGCAGCGCTGGGGTCTTGGCGCCGCCCCCTCCCCTCCTTTCATATTGACGCCGCCGCGTTCTCGGCCTTAGCTGCCGGAACGCAATAACGGTACATGTATCGCAATTGCGGAATAAGGGAGGCGATATGACCGATCTGCTGGTCAAGCTCTACGCGCTCGAGGCGCCGACGGCCTCGCGCGCCGCCATGGCCGCGGCCGGCGTCACCATCCGCCCCGCCATCGGGCCGGAGAAGCGCGCCGTCGCCAACTGGGTGGCGGAGCGCTTCGGCGACGGCTGGGCCAGCGAGGTCGAGGTCGCCTTCGCCCGCCTGCCGGTGAGCTGCCTGGTGGCGGTGCGCGACGGCGCGCTGCTGGGCTTCGGCTGCTACGACGCCACCGCCCGCGGCTTCTTCGGCCCCACCGCCGTCGACCCCGACCACCGCGGCAAGGGCATCGGCGAGGCGCTGCTGCGCGAGACGCTGGAGGCGATGCGCCACCAGGGCCACGCCTACGCCATCATCGGTGCCGCCGGCCCGATCGCCTTCTACGAGAAAATCGTCGGCGCGACGCAGATTCCGGGTTCCACAGGTGGTCTATACCACGGCATGATACGGTCCAAGACGGATTGATCGGGAGGGGACGCGGCCGGCATCGCACCGGGCCCGCCCACCGCAACACGGGAGGTTCTCAGACGTGACCGCAGCCCCTGCGTCCAGGCCCGGCCGGCCGCTCGCGCTCGTCCTCGGCATCCAGCGCCCGACGCTGTCGGCCGACGAGCTGGCGTTCTTCCGCGAGGCGAATCCCTACGGCCTGTTCCTCGGCCGCCGCAACATGAAGGACCCGGCCCAGCTGCGCGCCCTGTGCACCGCCTTCCGCGAGGCGGTGGGCCGGCCCGATGCGCCGGTTCTGACCGACCAGGAGGGCGGCCGGGTCTCGCATCTCGATTCCGGCGCCTGGCCGATGTTCCGCAGCTTCCGCTCCTTCGGCCGGCTGGCCGAGAAGGACCTGGACGCGGCCAAGCGCGCCGTCCGCCTGTCCTCCATCGCCATGGGCCGGATGATGCGCGAGGTCGGGCTGAACAGCGCCTGTTCGCCGGTGCTGGACCTGCTGCTGCCCGGCGCCGACGCGGTGATCGGCGAACGCTCCTTCGGCGGCGACCCGGCCGTGGTGACGGCGCTGGGCCGCGAGGTGGTCGAGGGCTTCCTCGAGGTCGGGCTGATGCCGGTGATGAAGCACATCCCCGGCCATGGCCGCGCCACCGAGGACAGCCACAAGACCCGGCCGGTGGTCGAGGCCGATGCGGCGACGCTCGACGCCACCGACTTCCTGCCCTTCGCCGCGCTGAAGGACACGCCCTGGGCGATGGTCAGCCACGTCGTCTACAGCGCCTTCGACCCGGACCGGCCGGCCTCGATCTCGCCGGTGGTGATCGACGAGGTGATCCGCCGCCGCATCGGCTTCGACGGCGTGCTGATCTCCGACTGCGTGTTCATGAATTCGCTGCGCGGCGAGGTGCATGACCGCGTCGCCCAGGTGCTGGACGGCGGCTGCGACATCGCCCTGCACTGCCATGGCGAGCTGCCGGAGATGCAGCGCGCCGTCGCCCGGGCGCGGCCGCTGAGCGACATCGCCGTCGCCCGGCTGGACGCGGCGGAGCGCCGGCTGGGATCGGCCGCGGCCGATGTGCCGGCGCTGCATGCCGAGGTCGAATCCCTGCTCGCCGCCGCCTGACCGAACCGACCGCCGGCCCGCACCACCGCGGGCCGGCGCGCAACCAACAAACAAATCAAACACATGGAGGCCAATCTGATGAGGCACCGCATATCGGCCACGCTGCTGGCCGCCGCCCTGCTCGGCGCGTCGGGCACCGCCGCCCTGGCCCAGTCGGTCCTGTCGATGCACATCGAGGAGGAGTCGAGCTGGGTGCGGAACTTCAACCCGTTCAACCGCACCTCGTACCGCCAGAGCACGATGGATTTCATCTACGAGCCGCTGGTCGTGTTCAACAAGATGCAGGACAACAAGGTCTACTACCGGCTGGCCAAGGGCATGACCCTGGCCGACGACCTGAAGAGCGTGACCTTCGACCTGCGCGACGGCGTGCTGTGGTCGGACGGCAAGCCCTTCACCGCCGACGACGTCAAGTTCAGCTTCGACCTGGTGAAGAAATTCCCGGCGCTGGACTTCAACAGCATCTGGGGCGTGGTCAGCAGCGTCGAGGTGACGAGCCCGACCCAGGTCAAGTTCACCTTCCAGGCCCCGACCGCGCTGGGGCCGGAGAAGATCGTCGAGATGCCGATCGTGGCGCAGCATGCCTGGAAGGACATCGCCGACCCGGTGACCTATCTGAACGAGACCCCGGTCGGCACCGGGCCGATGACCGAGGTCACCCGCTTCACCACCCAGGTCTACGAGCAGTGCCGCAACCCGCATTACTGGGACGCGGCGTCGCTGAAGGTCGACTGCCTGCGCTTCCCGCAGATCGGCACCAACGACCAGGCCCTGGCCGCCGCCAACGCCGGCGAGCTGGACTGGTTCGCATCGTTCCTGCCGGACATCGACAAGACCTATGTCGCCAGCGACAAGGACCATCACGGCTACTGGTTCCCGCCGGGCAGCCTGGTCGCGGTGGTCATGAATTTCGAGAGCCCGAAGCCGGCCAACCGCAAGGCCTTCGACAATGTCGACTTCCGCCGCGCGGTCAGCATGGCGATGGACCGCGACGCCATGGTCAACGTCGCCGGCTACGGCTACCCCACCCTGAACGACGACCCCGGCACGCTGGGCAAGCGCTTCGAGAGCTGGGCCGACCCGCAGGTGCGGGAGAAATTCGGGCAGTACACCAAGTATGATCTGGAGGCGGCCAAGGCCCTGCTCGACAAGGCCGGATTCAAGGACAAGGACGGCGACGGCTTCCGCGACACGCCGGACGGCGAGAAGCTGTCCTTCGACCTGATCGTGCCGAATGGCTGGACCGACTGGATCAGCACCGCCCAGATCGCGATCGAGGGGCTGAACCAGATCGGCATCGACGTCAAGCTGGCGACGCCGGAGGGCGCGGTGTGGCGCCAGGGGCTGCTGGACGGCAGCTTCGACATGGCGCTGAACTCCTGGTACGTCGGCGCCACGCCCTACTACCAGATCGACGATGGCTTCAACTCGCGCAACAAGGGCAAGACCCGGTTCGCGGCGCAGCGCTTCTTCGACCCGAAGCTGGACCAGCTGCTGGACGCCTACACCCAGACCGTCGACGACGCCAAGCGCAAGGAGATCCTGAACGGCGCGCAGATGATCCTGGCCGAGGCCATGGCGGTGGTGCCGGTCTACAACAACCCGCTGTGGTACGAATACAACTCGAAGCGGTTCACCGGCTGGGCCACCGCCGACAACCCGTTCGTCAGCCCGCAGAACTACGACCCGAACCACGACCGGCTGCTGCACCTGCTGGCGCTGCGCCCGGTCCAGTAACCCTAGCCGCGGCGCGGGCCGAAGCCGGGCCCGCGCCGTCCCTGCCCCCGCATCCGAGGACCGGGAATGGCCTTTGTCGCCCGACGCCTGTTCTTCTACCTGGTCGCCTTCCTGGTCGCCGCCAGCATCAACTTCCTGATCCCCCGGCTGATGCCGGGCGATCCGGTCGACATCATGTTCTCGCAGTCGGGCACGCGCCTGTCGGTCGAGAACATCGCGGCGCTGAAGGCCACCTTCGGCTTCGTCGACGGGCCCTTGTGGCAACAGTACCTGACCTATCTCGGCAGCGTCTTCACCGGCGACCTCGGCGTGTCGGTGAAGTATTTCCCGATCAGCGTGGTCGACGTGCTGGGCCGCGCCCTGCCCTGGACCCTGTTCCTGATGGGCGGGGCGACGCTGCTGAGCTTCACCATGGGCACGCTGCTGGGCATCCTCGCCGCCTGGCGCCGCGGCAGCCGCTTCGACGTCACCGTGTCGACCGCGGCGGTGGTCTCGACCGCCACCCCGGCGGTGGTGGTGTCGCTGTTCGGGCTGTTCGTGTTCGGCTTCACCCTGAAGTGGTTCCCGATCGGCTACGCCGCCGACACCGGCCTCGACCCCGCCCTGTCGCTCGAATTCATCGGCAGCGTGCTGTACCACGCGATCCTGCCGATCGCGACGCTGTCGCTGGTGCTGACCGGGGACTTCCTGGTCACCATGCGCAACAACATGATCAACCTGCTGGGCGAGGACTACGTCACCATGGGCCGGGCCAAGGGCCTGTCGGACCGGCGGGTGATGCTGATGTACGGCGCCCGCAATGCCCTGCTGCCCGGCGTCACCAGCCTGGCCATCGCCATCGGCAAGATCCTGGGCGGGTCGCTGGTGACCGAGGTGGTGTTTAACTACCCCGGCCTCGGCAACATCCTCTACAAGGCGATCCTCGGGCGCGACTACCCGGTGATCCAGGGCCAGCTGTTGATCATGACGCTGGCGATGCTGCTGGCCAACTTCGCGGCCGACGTCGCCTACGCCTATCTCGACCCCCGGCTGCGCAGGAGCTGACCCATGCGGATGATCCTCGCCGCCCTGTCGAACCGCAAGGCCGCCATCGGCCTGGCCATCGTCGTCATCATCGTGGTCATGGGCCTGATCGCGCCGCTCTTGACCGACTACAACCCGGCGCGCCGGGTCGGCCGGCCGCATGAGGAGCCGTCGGCCACCCATCTGATGGGCACCACCCGCAACGGCTACGACGTGTTCGCCCAGCTGACCCATGGCGCCCGCACCTCGCTGGCGGTCGGCTTCGGCGCCGGGCTGATCATCACCGTGATCGGCACCGCGGTCGGCATCGCCGGCGGCTATCTCGGCGGCAAGACCGACGAGGCGCTGAACTTCGCCACCAATGTCATCCTTGTCATTCCCAACCTGCCGCTGCTGCTGGTGCTGGCCGCCTTCATCGGGCAGGCCAGCCCGCTGGTGATCGCGGTGATCATCGGCGCCACCTCCTGGGCCTGGGGTGCGCGGGTGACCAGGGCCCAGACCTTCTCGCTCAGGGAGAAGGAGTTCGTGCGCTCGGCCGAGATGATCGGCGAGCCGCGCTGGCGGATCATGCTGGTCGAGCTGCTGCCCAACCTGGTGTCGATCGTCGGCATCAACTTCATCGGCAGCGTGATCTACGCCGTGATCACCGAGGCGACGCTGGAGTTCCTCGGCCTGGGCGACCCGCAGACCATCTCCTGGGGCATGATGCTGTACAACGCGCAGAACGCCTCGGCCATGGTGGTCGGAGCGTGGTGGGAGGTGCTGGCCCCCTGCGCCGCCCTGGCCCTGCTGGGCGCCGGGCTGTCGCTGATGAACTTCGCGATCGACGAGGTCGCCAACCCGCAGCTGCGCTTCGGCCGGTCGATGACGCGGTGGAAGCGCCTGTCCCGGGCGCGGGAGGCGCGGTCGTGAACGCTCCCTCCCCTCAGCCCGGCGCCCCGCTGCTGTCGGTGCGCAACCTCGCCGTCGACTATGTCGGCGACCGCGGCGACTTCCGGGCGGTCGACGATGTCAGCTTCGACATCGGCCGTGGCGAGGTGTTCGGCCTGGCCGGGGAATCCGGCTGCGGCAAGAGCACCATCGCCTTCGCCATCACCCGGCTGCACAAGCCGCCAGCCCTGATCAGCGAGGGCGAGATCAATTTCGACGGCCAGGACGTGCTGCGGCTGGACGGCGAGGCGCTGCGCCGCTTCCGCTGGCGCGAGGTCGGCATGGTGTTCCAGAGCGCGATGAACGCGCTGAACCCGGTGCTCACCATCGAGACCCAGTTCCGCGACGTGCTGGTCACCCACACCGGCTGCAGCCGGGCGGTGGCACATGACCGGGCGGTCGAGCTGATGCGCATGGTCGACATCGACCCGGCGCGGCTGCGCGACTATCCCCACCAGTTCTCCGGCGGCATGCGCCAGCGCATCGTCATCGCCATCTGCCTGGCCCTGAACCCGAAGCTGATCGTGATGGACGAACCGACCACGGCGCTGGACGTGGTGGTCCAGCGCGAGATCCTGCAGCAGATCGACGGGCTGCGCCGCACGCTGGGCTTCTCGATCCTGTTCATCACCCACGACCTGAGCCTGATGGTGCAGTTCTGCGACCGCATCGGGGTGATGCTGAAGGGCAAGCTGGTCGAGGTCGGGGCGGCGCAGCAGATCTTCCGCGCCCCGGCCCATGACTACACCCGCAAGCTGTGGGCGTCCTTCCCCTCGCTGCACGGCGCCGGGCGCACCGCGCTGCAGGATGTCGCGGAGGCCGCCCGATGACCGCCGAACCGATCCTGGCCCTCGAACGCGTCGGCAAGAGCTTCGGCTCGGTCCGCGCGCTGGACGACGTGTCGATCGAGCTGCATCCCGGCCGGGCGTTGGCGCTGGTCGGCGAATCCGGCAGCGGCAAGACCACCTGCGCCCGCATCCTGATGCTGCAGCACAAGCCCAGTGAGGGCCGGGTGCTGTTCAAGGGCGAGGATGTCGCCAAGCTGCACGGCACGGCCGAGACCCTGGCCTATCGCCGCGCGGTGCAGATGGTGTTCCAGGACCCGTTCGGGTCGCTGAACCCGACCCACACCATCTTCCACCACATCGCCCGCCCCCTGGCCCTGCATGCCGGCCTGGCCGACCGCCGGGCGCTGCGCGGCCGGGTGATGGAGCTGCTGGCGGCGGTCGAGCTGGATCCCGAGAGCACGGCGCCGAAATACCCGCACCAGCTGTCCGGCGGCCAGCGCCAGCGGGTCAACATCGCCCGCACCCTGGCGGTCGGCGCCGAGGTGGTGCTGGCGGACGAGCCGACCTCGATGCTCGACGTCTCGATCCGGCTCGGCGTCTTGAACCTGCTGGAGCGGATGAAGCGCGAGCGCGGCATGGCCTTCCTGTACATCACCCACGACATCGCCACGGCGCGCTACGTCGCCGAGGAGATCGCGGTGATGTATGCCGGCCGCATCGTGGAATGGGGCGACACCGGCGCCGTGGTCGACGCGCCGCAGCACCCCTACACCCAGCTGCTGCTGTCGGCGGTGCCGGACCCGGAGCGGCCGTTCCACGGCGCGGCCTCGCAGCTGGACACCGGCCTGGTCGGCCGGGCCCGTGACGCCGCCCGCCTCACCGGCGGCATCCGCCAGATCGCCGGCAACCACTTCGTCCGCGCGGCGTAGGGACACGACCCGATCAGGTCGGGTCGTGTCCGAGCCTGCAGCCGCCGCTTCCGGCGCAAATCGAGCCGCTCTACGCCGCGGCGTTCGACTCCTCTGCAGCCTTCCGCACCGGCAGCACCCAGTTCGGCCGGATGAAGTGGCAGGTGTAGCCGTTGGGGATGCGCTCCAGATAATCCTGGTGCTCGGCTTCGGCCTCCCAGAAGGGCCCCACCGGCGCAACCTCCGTCACCGCAGGTCCCGGCCACAGCCCCGAGGCGTCGACATCGGCGATAGTGTCTTCCGCCACCCGCTTCTGTTCGGGAGTGGTGTAGTAGATCGCCGAGCGATAGCTCAAGCCGCGGTCGTTGCCCTGGCGGTTCAGCGTCGTCGGGTCATGGATCTGGAAGAAGAACTCCAGCAACCGGCGATAGGTGATGATCGCCGGATCGAAGACGATCTCGATCGCTTCGGCGTGGGTGCCGTGATTCCGATAGGTGGCGTTGGGCACGTCGCCGCCGGAATATCCGACGCGGGTGGAGATCACCCCGTCATAGCGGCGGATGAGATCCTGCATCCCCCAGAAGCAGCCGCCGGCCAGAACCGCGCGTTCCTGTGTCATCGGATATCCTCCACCTGGTCGAGATAGGCCCCATAGCCCTGCGCCTCCATCTGGTCGCGATGGACGAACCGGAGCGAAGCCGAGTTGATGCAATAGCGCAATCCCCCACGGTCCATGGGGCCGTCGGGGAAGACGTGGCCGAGATGGCTGTCGCCGAATTTCGAACGCACTTCGATGCGGGTCATGCCGTGGCTGGTGTCTTTCAACTCCTCCACATGGGCAGGCTCGATCGGCTTGGTGAAGCTGGGCCACCCGCAGCCGGATTCGAACTTGTCCGACGACGCGAAGAGCGGCTCGCCGGAGACGATATCCACATAGATCCCCGGCTCCTTGTTGTTCAGAAGGGGGCCGGTTCCGGGGCGCTCCGTGCCGCTTTCCTGGGTGACGCGATATTGCTCCGCGGTCAAAGCGGCGACGGCCTCGGGGGTCCTGCGATAATCTGGCATGCGCTGCTCCATCCACGTGTCCGGCCGGCCGAGCCGGCGCGGCTGCGGTACGGCCGTTCTATGTCCTATGGCCTTCGACGGGCGGATGGTCGCGGCATCCGGCTTCCGCTGACCGATACCTGGGGTTGGTCGAAACCGTTGTCCAGTTCTCTGCCCCCAATATCGCAGCCCCTATTCGGGCCATCCCGATAATTCGCGCTTGAGGCTCCTCAAGCGCAATGCTAGTTTTTCCATTAAATAAAACTAGTGTTCCATAAAATGGAACTTTTCCAGATGGTGCGATGACCACACTCGACACCGCCGCCGGCGTCCTGCGCTGCTTCTCCACCACCTGCACCGAGATCACGGTGACGGAAGCCGCGGCGCTGCTGTCGCTGCCCAAAAGCAACACCTCACGCCTGCTGCGGGCGATGCGCGACGCCGGGCTGCTGGAGACCGTGGGCGACAGCAAGCGCTACCGGCCGGGGGCACTGATCCTGGCGGTCGGGGAGCTGTTCCGGACATCGTCCTCGCTGATCGGCCGGGCCGATGCGGTGGTGGCGCGGATCGTCACTGCCGTCGGCCACACCGGCTATGTCTCGATCCGCGACGGCGGCGAGGTCACCGGCCTGACCTATCACCCGGGCACCAATGCGCTGCGCGTCGCCACCCCGGTCGGCCGGCCGCTGGCCGCCCATTCCAGCGCCACCGGCCGGTCGCTGCTGGCGCGGCTGCCCGACGAGACGATCCGCGAGCTGTTCGCCGCCCCCTGGCAGCCGGTGTCGCCGACCGCGCCGCAATCGATGGCGGACCTGTTCGAGCGGCTGGAAGCGGTGCGCCGGCGCGGCTTCGCCGAATCCCATGACGAGGCCAATCGCGGCGTCGGCGCCATCGCCACCGCGGTCGGGTCGCCCGAGACCGGCGAGGCGGTCAGCCTGTGCATCGCCTATCCGATCGCCACCGTCTCGGCGGACGAGCGGGACGACATCATCGCCCGGCTGCTGGCCGGGGCAAGGGAGGTCGCCGCCCTGGTCGGCGACACGAGCTGGACCAGCGGGGCCGAGGCCCCGACCGCACAATAAGGAACGGACGCATCATGTCGCTCACCACCCGCTGGCGCATCGGCTTCGACATCGGCGGCACCTTCACCGACTTCATCCTCTATGACGGCGAGGGGCGGACGGTGAAGCTGCACAAGCGGCTGACCACGCCGCACGACCCGTCCGAGGCGGCGCTGATCGGAATCGAGGAGCTGGTGGCGATGGCCGGCATCGGCCTGGCCGATATCGGCGAGATGGTGCACGGCACCACCCTGGTCACCAACGCGGTGATCGAGCGCAAGGGCGCCAAGCTGGGCCTGATCACCACCCAGGGCTTCCGCGACATCCTCGAGATCGGGACAGAGCAGCGCTACGACATCTACGACCTGTTCCTGCAGTACCCGGAGCCGCTGGTGGCGCGCCGGCTGCGGCTGGAGGTGCCGGAGCGGGTGGACCGCGACGGCGCCGTGGTCACGCCGCTGGACCGCGACGCGGTGCGCGCCGCGCTGCGCCGGCTGGTGGCCGAGGGGGCGGAGGCGGTGGCGGTCTGCTTCCTGCATTCCTACCGCAACCCGGAGCATGAGCGGATCGTCGGCGAGATCGCCCGCGCCGAGTTCCCGGAGCTGGCGGTGTCGTTGTCCTCCGAGGTGGTGGCGGAGCTGTGGGAGTACCAGCGCTGCGTCACCACCTGCGCCAACGCCTATGTCCAGCCGCTGATGGACCGCTACCTGCAACGGCTGGAGCGCGAGCTGGCGGCGCGCGGCTTCACCGGCGTGCTGCGGCTGATGCATTCGGCCGGCG
Organism: Inquilinus sp. 2KB_23; assembly: GCF_052115705.1. Classification (NCBI taxonomy): domain Bacteria; kingdom Pseudomonadati; phylum Pseudomonadota; class Alphaproteobacteria; order Rhodospirillales; family Rhodospirillaceae; genus Inquilinus; species Inquilinus sp. 2KB_23. The sequence continues at coordinate 50,748 of NZ_JBFRHF010000019.1, forward strand.
GGCTGGTGGCGCCGGAGACGGCGCGCGCCTTCCCGATCCGGCTGCTCGAATCCGGCCCGGCCGGCGGCGGCCTGGCCACGGCGCTGTTCGGCGCCCTGGCCGGCAAGCCCGACGTCATCTCCTTCGACATGGGCGGCACCACCGCCAAGGCGTGCATGATCGAGGACGGCCGCGCCGAGATCGCGCCGATGATGGAGGCGGGCCGCATGCACCGCTTCAAGAAGGGCTCCGGCCTGCCGATCAAGGCGCCGGTCATCGACATGATCGAGATCGGCGCCGGCGGCGGCTCGATCGCCTCGATCGACGAGGTCGGCCTCCTGCGCGTCGGCCCGCACTCCGCCGGCTCCGACCCCGGCCCGGCCTGCTACGGCAAGGGCGGCGAGCAGCCGACGGTGACCGACGCCAATCTGGTGCTCGGCTATTACGACCCCGGCTTCTTCCTCGGCGGGCGCATGGCGCTGGACAAGGCGGCGGCCGAGGCCGCGGTCGCCCGGGTCGCGCAGCCGCTCGGCCTGTCGGTCGAGGATGCGGCCTGGGGCATCCACAAGGTGGTGACCGAGAGCATGGCCGCCGCCGCCCGCGTCCATCTGGTGGAGAAGGGCAAGGATCCGCGCCGCTACGCCATGGTCGGCTTCGGCGGCGCCGGGCCGGCCCATGCCGCCGGCGTGGCACGGGTGCTGGGCGTGGCCGAGGTGATCATCCCGCCGGCCTCCGGCGCCGCCTCGGCGCTGGGCTTCCTGGCGGCACCGCTGTCCTTCGAGCTGGTGCGGTCGCTCCCCGTTCGGTTCTCCGGCGCGTTCGACGCTGGCGCGGTCAATGGCGTGCTGGCGGAGCTGGAGAACGAAGGCCGTCGCCGGCTGGTCGAGGCGGGCGTGGAGGCGGCGGCCGTCACGGTCGAGCGCAGCGCCGACATGCGGCTGACCGGCCAGATGCACGAGATCGCGGTGCCGCTGCCGGCCGGCGCGATCGATGCCGGCAGCCTGGAGGCGATCCGCACCGCCTTCGCCGCGGTCTACACCGCCCGCTACACCTCACTGTATGGCGGCGCCGAGATCGAGGCGATCAACTTCCGCGTCCGCTGCCTGGGCCCGACGCCGACCCTGTCGCTGGCCGGCGCCACCGGCGGCGGCGACGCCGCAGCCAAGCGCAAGGGCACGCGTTCGGCACGCTTCGCCGATGGTGTCGTCGAGGCCGTGGTCTATGACCGCTACGCCCTGGTGCCGGGCGACCGGATCGAGGGCCCGGCGATCATCGAGGAGCGGGAATCCACCACCATCGTGCCGCCGGGCGACATCGTCCGGGTCGACGAGACGCTGAACCTGCGCATCGCCATCGGCGTCGCCGCCCCGGTCCAGGCGCTGGTCACGGCCGAGATGACGCTGCCCGAGGCGGTGGCCCGGATCGAGGCCGACCCGATCGCGCTGGAGATCATGTGGAGCCGGCTGGTCACCGTGGTCGAGGAGATGTGGCTGACGGTGTGCCGCACCGCCTTCTCGCTGGTGATCTCCGAGGCCCAGGATTTCGCCTGCGAGCTTTTGGACCCTGACGGCGAGACCCTGGCCCATTCGCCGCGGGCGATGCCGGTGTTCAACCTGACCCTGCCACGGGCAGTGAAGGCACTGCTGGCGGAGTATCCGGCCGAGACGCTGCAGCCCGGCGACGTGCTGATCACCAACGACCCCTGGCTGTGCGCTGGCCATCTGTTCGACATCGCCGTGGTCACGCCGGTGTTCCATGACGGGCGGCTGGTCGGGCTGATGGGCACGGTCGGCCATGTCTCCGACATCGGCGGCACCAAGGACAGCCTGCGGGCGCGCGAGATCTTCGAGGAGGGGTTCCAGATCCCGCCGATGAAGCTGGTCGAGGCCGGGCGGCCCAACCAGACGCTGTTCCGCCTGCTGGCCGAGAATGTGCGCAACCCCGGGCAGGTGACCGGCGACGTCCACTCCTTCGTCGCCGCCAACGCGCTGGGGGCCGAACGGCTGGTCGCCTTCATGCAGGAATACGGCATGCAGGACCTCCGCGCCCTGGCCGCCGTGGTGCAGGGCCGGTCGGAAAAGGCGATGCGCGAGGCGATCGCGGCGCTGCCGGACGGCGTCTACCGCTCCGAGATCGAGAACAACCCGCTGGGCGAGCGGCTGCGCTATCCGCTGGCACTGACCATCGCGGGCGACAGCATCACCCTCGACTTCGCCGGCGCCCCGGCGCAACTGCCGCAGGGCGGGCTGAACTGCACCCTGAACTACACCGAGGCGCATGCGACCTATCCGCTGAAATGCATGCTGACGCCGAATGTCCGCGGCAACGCCGGCTGCTACCGGCCGTTCCAGGTCAAGGCGCCGGAAGGGTCGATCCTGAACGCCAGCCGGCCGATGGCGGTGAACCTGCGCACCCGCACCGGCTGGTACATCGCGCCGAACATCTTCCGGGCGCTGTCCGAGGCGGCCCCGGACAAGGTGCAGGCCAACACCGGCCTGCCGGTGGCGGCCACGATCTACGGCCGCGACGCCGAGGGCGGCACCTATTCCGACATGCTGTTCATGGGCGGCGGCCAGGGCGCCTCGTCCCATGGCGACGGCAAGTCCGGCCTGCTGTGGCCGACCTCGGCCGCCAACACCTCGATCGAGCTGTTCGAGACCCGGGTGCCGGTGCTGGTGCTGGAGAAGACCTATGTCACCGATTCCGGCGGGCCGGGCCGCCATCGCGGCGGCCTGGGCCAGCGCGTGTCCCTGCGCAAGCTGGCGGATGACGGGCTGGCCACCTTCGTCGCGGTCTACCCTGAAGGCGTCGGCAAGACCAGTCCCGGCCTGTTCGGCGGCGCCCCGGGCGGGTCGGCCCGCGGCCTCGTGCGCGACGCCGACGGCCAGATCCTGCACGACTGCGGCACCGGCGAGCTGGTGCAGTTGAGTCGCCAAAGCGAGATCGTCGAGGTCACCCTGGCCGGCGGCGCCGGTTTCGGCGATCCCGCCAAACGGCCTCGCGCCACGCTGGACCGCGACATCGGCGACGGCATGGTCTCGGCGCCCGACGCCAAGGATGCAGAAGCGGCCGCCAAGGCTGCCTGACCACCAGGGCCGTGCATTTTCCGGAATGCGCGGCCCGTCTCGACAGGGCGCGCCCAAGACCCGATCACGAGATCAAGGCCGCGCACAAGCGGCCCCTCCAGGAGGTTTCATGCAGCACGATCTGACCGCGGATCCGGCCGCGGCCCCTTCCCCTGGCGCGCGACCCGCCGGCCCGCGCCGGCATCCCAGCGTGTTCGAACCGGCGACGCTGGCGCTGATCATCCTGCTCTGCGTCTTCGGCGCCATCATCGGCATGCAGATCCTGGTCAGCCTCGGCGTCTCGGCCAACACCTCGCTGATCGGCGCCCTGGCGGCCATGGTGCTGGCGCGCGTGCCGCTGGGCCTGTTCGCCCGCTACCGCTCGATCCATGTCCAGAACCTGGCGCAGAGCGCGATCTCGGCCAGCACCTTCGGCGCCGCCAACAGCCTGCTGCTGCCGATCGGCATCCCCTATGCGCTGGGCCGGCCGGATCTGGTGCTGCCGATGTTCGGCGGCATCGCCCTGGCCATGCTGCTGGACGCCTACATGCTGTACCGGATGTTCGACAGCAAGATTTTCCCGGCCAGCGGCGCCTGGCCGCCCGGCGTGGCCGCGGCCGAGGCGATCAAGGCCGGCGACCAGGGCGGCCGCAAGGCGGTGCTGCTCGGCCTCGGCGTCGCCATCGGCGCCATCGGCTCCTTCTTCAAGATCCCGATGTCGGCCTTCGGCATCGCCTTCATCGGCAACATCTGGGCGCTGGCGATGTTCGGCGTCGGCCTGCTGCTGCGCGGCTATTCCACCCAGATCTTCGGCGGCGACACCTTTGCCGGCATCATCCCGGGCGGCGACCTGGCCAAGGCCTATATCCCGCATGGCGTGATGATCGGCGCGGGGCTGGTGGCGCTGCTGCAGGTGGTGCAGACCATCCTGCGCAAGGATACCGACAGCGCGTCACGCACCCAGTCGGATGCCTCGCTGCGGCGGGCGCTCGGCTTCGGCACGGTCGCCTACATCGCCCTGGCGGTGGTGATCGCCATCGCCGGCGGGGTGTGGGCCGAGCTGTCCTGGGGCATGCTGGTCGCCTTCATCCTCTACGCCGCCTTCGCTGCCTTCGTGCATGAGCTGATCGTCGGGCTGGCGGCGATGCATTCCGGCTGGTTCCCGGCCTTCGCCGTGGCGCTGATCACCCTGGTGATCGGCATGCTGGTCGGCTTCCCACCGACGGCGCTGGCGGCGCTCGTCGCCTTCTCCGCCGCCACCGGCCCGGCCTTCGCCGACATGGGCTACGACCTCAAGGCCGGCTACATCCTGCGCGGCCACGGCGCCGACCCGGAGTTCGAGCGCGACGGCCGGCAGCAGCAGCTGCTGGCGGCGATGGTCGCCTTCCTGGTGGCGATCGTGGTGGTGTTCTTCTCCTGGGAGACCTTCTTCGCCCAGGACATGCTGCCGCCGGTCGACCGGGTCTATGCCGCCACCATCGGCGCCGGCGTGTCGCCCGACGTGGCCCGGTCGCTCGCCCTGTGGGCCATCCCCGGCGCGCTGATCCAGTTCCTCGGCGGATCGAAGCGGCAGATGGGCATCCTGTTCGCCACCGGCCTGCTGCTGGCGGCGCCGCTCGCCGGCTGGGCGGTGCTGGCCGGCATCCTGATCCGGGCCTTGTGGACCCGCTGGCGCGGCGAAGCGGGGCGCAGCGAGATGGAGGTGGTCGCCGCCGGGATCATCGCCGGCGACGCGCTGTTCAGCTTCTTCGATTCCGTTACCAGGAACCTGTTCGGCCGGCGCTGAGGGTCGAGTGGACGGGCAACGGAGATCCGTCGCCCGTCCCTCCTCAGTCGAGAAGCCTGCCAAAGACCAGTTGCTTGAACTCGATCAGCGGGCCGTCGCTCTTCTCGACGCGCATCCGCAGCAGCGCGCCTTCCCAGCTGTTCATGACGAACCTGGCCAGCAGCGCCGCGGGGAACTGGCCGCCGATCGTCCCCTGCCCCTGCGCCTCGGCGATGCAGGCCTCGAACAGCCGGCTCCAGGCCCCGAAATGCTCGGCCAGCCGCTCGCGGATGAGGGGGCTGTGGTCCGCCGCTTCGGCGCTGAAATTCCCCATCAGGCAGCCGCGGACAAAGCCGGACGCCCGGAACGCCTCGATCCGGTCGTCGAAATAGGCTTCCAGCCGGGCGCGGGGCGCGACGTCGGGATCGCACAGGAAGGCGCGCAGCTTGTCCTGGCCGCGAGCGGAATAGGCATCGATCACCGCTGCCCCGAACGCTTCCTTGCTCGGGAAGTGGTTGTAGAAGGAGCCCTTGGGCACATCGGCCCCTTCGACGATGCCCTGGATCCCGGTCGCCGCGTATCCCTCGGCATGGATCATCCGCAGGCCCGCCTGCACCAGGTTGGCCCGGGTGTCGGGCTTCGGCTTCGGGCCCCGTCGGGCCGGGCGAGAGTCCACGTCAAACCTCATTGACTAATTCAAGACGACCGGTCATATGGTATTTATCGACGCACCGGAAACCGCTGTCAAGCACACGCACTACGTCGCGGTCCGGCGACAGCGGATTATTGTCCAGGAGGCCGTTTGGTTTCGAAGACCGATGTCAGGATTCCGGCGGAAGGCGGCGTCGAACTGGGCGCCTGGCTGTTCCTGCCGGACACGGCCGGGGCCTGCCCGGCCATCACCATGGCCCACGGCTTCGCCGGGACCAAGGAACACGGCCTCGAGCGCATGGCCCGGGCGTTTGCCGCGGCCGGGTTCGTCGTGCTGGTCCACGACCATCGCAACTTCGGGACCAGCGGCGGCGACCTCCGCGGGGACATCGATCCGTGGCGGCAGATCGCGGATTGGCGGCGCGCGATCTCCTGGCTGGAGGCCCGGCCGGAGGTCGACCCGGCGCGCCTCGGCCTGTGGGGGTCGAGCTATGCCGGCGGCCACGCCATCGTGCTCGGCGCCACCGACCGCCGCCTGCGCTGCATTGTGGCGCAGGTTCCGACCATCAGCGGCCACGAGCAGGGGCTGCGCCGGGTTTCGCCGGATGCCGCGCCCGCGCTGGAGCAGGCCTTCGACGAGGATGAGAGGGCCCAGCTGCGGGGAGAGCCGCCGCGCCGGCAGGCGGTGGTCAGCGCCGATCCTGCGGTTCCCGCCGCCTATCGCTCCCGGGATGCCGTCGAGTTCTACCAGCAGCCCCTCCCTGCCGGCCTGTGGGAGAACGAGATCACCCTGCGCTCGACCCGGGCGGCACGGATGTATGAGCCCGGCCGCTGGATTGCCCGCGTGTCGCCGACGCCGCTGCTGCTGGTGGTCGCCCGCGACGACAGGCTGACCGTCGCCGACCTGGCGCTGGCCGCCTATGAGCGCGCGCTTCAGCCCAAGCGGCTCACCCTGCTGCCGGGCGGGCATTTCGATCCCTATCTCGCCCAGTTCCCGCAGGCAGAAGCCGCCGCGACGGGATGGTTCCGCGAGCATCTGCTCGACCCGGCATGAGCCAACCCCGGCCCGCACCGGATGCCTCACCACCAGCCATGGACCCGACGATGACCACGACCGACACCGGCCTGCATTGGGACGTATTGACGATCCGGCGCCCCGGCCTCAGCCGCGACCTGCCGCCCGGCCGGGAAGAGCTGAGATGGGTGGCGAATTCTTCGACCCTCATCCATGGCGAGCGCGACGCCGTCCTGGTGGACACCTTCCTCACCATCGAGCAGTCGCAGACCCTGGTGGATTGGGTGGTCGCCAGCGGTAAGACCCTCACCGCAATCTACATCACCCACGGACATGGCGACCATTTCTTCGGCCTCGCCCCGCTGCTGGAGCGGTTCCCGAAGGCCAGGGCGGTCGCGACGCCCGAGGTGGTCAAGGCGATGCACGAGCATCTGTCGCCGGCATCGATCGAGAATTTCTGGCGCCGGCTGTTCCCCGGCGAGATCCCCGACCGCCTGCTGGTCGCCGAACCGCTCGAGGACGGCGGGCTGGAGCTGGAAGGACGCAGGCTGGTCGCGGTGAATGCCGGGCGGACCGACACGGCGCAGTCCACCTGCCTGCACGTCCCGTCGATCGGGCTGCTGGTCGGGGGAGACGCGGTCTATAACGGGATCCACCCCTATCTCGGCGAGACCGACGCGCAGAGCCGGCTGGAATGGATCGCCACGCTCGACCGGCTGGAGGCTCTGAAGCCGAAGGCGGTGATCGCCGGGCACAAGATCCCGGAGAACGACGACGACCCCCGCATCATCGGCGAGACGCGGCAGTACATCGCCGATTTCAACCGGCTGAATGCGGCGACGACGACCGCGCGCCAGCTCTACGACGCCATGCTCGAGATCCATCCCGATCGCGTCAATCCCGGCTCGCTGTGGGGTGCGGCCAACATCGCCAAGAAGCAGGCCTAGGGCCGCTCCCTTCGGCGACATCGGCATCCTCCCGAACACACAATGGAGTCTGACCATGCGTAAGACAGTCCTCGCGGCCGCCCTGGCCCTGGTGGCCCTGTCGGCCGGCGCCTCCACCGCCGCTTCGGCCGCCTACAAGGACCCGCTCGACACCGCGACCCTGAACTCCATCAAGTCGCAGTTCGGCAAGCTGGTGGCCTCGGCGAACCGGCACGATCTCGACACCCTGCAAGGGCTGTACTGGCAGTCCCCCTCGGTCCTGCTGGTCGCGAAGAGCGCCATCCCGTCCGAAGGCAACTGGGCCGGGTTCTGGGGCAACGAGGCGATCGACCAGAAGCTGCACGACATCGCGGCGTCAGGGCCCGTTGTGCTCGACCCCGACCTCTCGAAGCTCAAGGTGGTCGGGCTGACGCGCAAGGTGGCGGAATCCTATGCGCCGGTGACCATCACCGTGTCCTATGCCGGGCAGGACGGGACGCCCAAGCCGTTCCTGATCGTGATCAACTGGCTGAAGGCCGGGAAGGACTGGAAGATCGCCTCGGAGGTCATCCTGCCGGTGCCGCCGGCCCCCGCCGCCAAGCCATAGCCCCCAAGCGCGGGAACGGCGACACTTGCGTGGGCAGGAGAGCCAAGCTCGAAGATTCGGGTTAGGCCATGACGCAATCCGATGGCGTGCTGAGCGACGCGCAGGTGGAGCAGTTCATCCAGGACGGGTTCGTCCGCATCGACCGGGCCTTTCCTAGGGCGCTGGCCGATGAAGGCCGCGCCATCCTGTGGCGAGACATCCCCTGCGATCGCGATGACCCAACGACCTGGACCCTGCCGGTGGTCCGGCTGGGCTTCTATGGGCAGGAGCCGTTCCGGGCGGCGGCGAACACCGCCGTCCTGCATGCGGCCATCGACCGGCTGGTCGGCCGGGGACGCTGGATCCCGCGGCAGGACCTCGGCACCTTCCCCGTGCGGTTCCCGCATCCGAAGGACCCCGGCGACGCCGGCTGGCATGTCGATGTCAGCTTTGCCGGCCCGGACAGCGACCCGCAGGCCCAGGCGCGCGGGGACTATTCGTCCTGGCGGGTCAACGTCTCCTCGCGCGGCCGGGCCCTGGTGATGCTGTTCCTGTTCTCCAACATCGGGCCGCGGGATGCCCCGACCCGGATCCGGGCGGGGTCGCATCTCGACCTGGCCCGGCATCTGGAACCGGCGGGCGAGGTCGGCCTGTCGCACCTCAATCTCGATCGCATGGGCGCCGGGCGGCCGGAGGTGGCGGCGACAGGCGAGGCCGGGACCGTCTATCTGTGCCATCCCTTCATCATCCATGCGGCGCAGATGCATCGCGGCACGCAGCCCCGCTTCCTGGCCCAGCCGTCGCTGGGGCTGGCCAAGCCCTATCGGCTGGAGCGGGAGGACGGGGCCTATGCGCCGGTCGAGATCGCGATCCGCCGGGCGCTGGGCAAGGGCTGACGCGGCTGGGGCTCAGCCGCGCGGCGGGAAGCGGTACCGGCCGGTGATCGGGAAGTCCGGCAGCCGGTCCTCCAGCCGGGCGCCGCCACCGATGTTGTGCACCGCCAGCGGCGCGCCGCTGGCGCCGCGGAGGCCGGTGACGACGGCGATGTGCGGCAGGTTGCCCGGCAGCATCTGGGTCACCAGGTCGCCTTCGGCCAGCTCCGCCAGGGCGGTGTCCGGCGGCAGCGCCTGGCCGAAACAGCGGAAGAAGGCCTGCAGGTTCGGCACCCGGCGATGGTCGATGTTGGGGTCCGGCCGCTTCAGGCCCCAGCTTTGGGGATAGCGAGAGAAGTTCGCCCGCATGTCCTCATGCACCAGGCGCTGCAGGTCGAGGCCGAAGGCGTCGCGATAGGCGCGGATGACCACATCGGTGCAGACGCCGCGGTCGCGCGGCACGTCACCGTCGGGATAGGCCAGCCGGACATAGGCCGGGTCGTAGGTCACGGTGACCCCGATCTGGGCCTGCGCCGCCGCCACCAGCCGCGCCGGCCAGTCCGCCGGGGCCTCGGCCCGGGCGATGCGGAAGGCTGGGCCCAACGCGCCGGCCAGGGCCACGCCCAACACGAGCCGACGCCGACCGATCATGCCACCCTCCCCGCTGCGGACCGGCCGTAGCACAGCATCCGGAGATGGCGGGATCAGGGCGACCGGGATCCGACAAATCCATCTGTATCTGGCCCCCAAGCTGGTGCCATACTATATCGTCGTACAATTATGTCGCTGTCAGCACCGACAACGAGCGGTGCGTGGAGGAAAAAACACGATGGCCGGCCAAGACCGATCCAGGACGCTGCGGTCGCAGCAGTGGTTCGACAACCCCGACGATCCGGGGATGACCGCCCTGTATATCGAGCGCTACCTGAACTTCGGGATCACGCGCGAGGAGCTCCAGTCCGGCAAGCCGATGATCGGCATTGCCCAGACCGGGTCGGACCTGTCGCCCTGCAACCGGCATCATATCGAGCTGGCGAAGCGGGTCAGCGCCGGCATCCGCGCCGCCGGGGGGGTGCCGTTCGAGTTCCCCTGCCACCCGATCCAGGAGACCGGCAAGCGGCCCTCGGCCACGCTCGACCGCAACCTGACCTATCTGTCGCTGGTCGAGGTGCTGTACGGCTATCCGCTCGACGGCGTCGTGCTGACCGTCGGCTGCGACAAGACCACCCCGGCGCTGCTGATGGCGGCCGCCACCGTCAACATCCCGGCCATCGCCCTGTCGGTCGGCCCGATGCTGAACGGCTGGCACAAGGGCGAGCGGGTCGGGTCCGGCACCATCGTCTGGCGGTCGCGCGAGCGGCTGGCCACCGGCGAGATCGGCTATGACGAGTTCATGGACATCGTCGCCGCCTCGGCCCCGTCGGTCGGCTACTGCAACACCATGGGCACGGCCTCGACCATGAACTCGCTGGCCGAGGCATTGGGCATGCAGTTGCCCGGCTCGGCCGCCATCCCCGCGCCCTATCGCGAGCGCGGCCAGATCGCCTATGTCACCGGCCAGCGCATCGTCGAGATGGTCGAGCAGGACATCAAACCGTCCGACATCATGACCCGCGAGGCGTTCGAGAACGCGATCGTCATCAACTCCGCCATCGGCGGGTCGACCAACGCGCCGATCCATCTGAACGCCATCGCCGGCCATCTCGGCGTGCCGCTCGACAACGATGATTGGGAGAAGGTCGGCCTCGACATCCCGCTGCTGGTCAACCTGCAGCCGGCCGGCGAGTATCTCGGCGAGGACTTCCACCAGGCGGGCGGCGTGCCGGCCGTGGTGGCCGAGCTCTTGAAGGCCGGCCTGCTGCCGCATCCGGGCGCGGTCACGGTCAATGGCCGCGCCATCGGCGACAACTGCCGCGACGTGGAGAATCTGAACCCCGAGGTCATCCGCCCGGTCGACCGGCCGCTGAAGGCCCATTCCGGCTTCCTGAACCTCAAGGGCAACCTGTTCGACAGCGCGATCATGAAGACCAGCGTGATCTCGCCGGAGTTCCGCGACCGCTACCTGGCGAACCCGCAGGACCCGGAGGCCTTCGTCGGCAAGGCCGTGGTGTTCGACGGGCCCGAGGATTACCACCACCGGATCGAGGATCCGGCGCTGGAGATCGACGCGTTCTCGATCCTGGTGATCCGCGGCACCGGGCCGATCGGCTATCCCGGCGCCGCCGAAGTGGTGAACATGCAGCCGCCGGCGCGCCTGATCCAGCAGGGCATCCACGCCTTGCCCTGCATCGGCGACGGCCGCCAGTCCGGCACCTCGGGGTCGCCCTCGATCCTGAACGCCTCGCCCGAGGCGGCGGCCGGCGGCGGCCTGGCCCTGCTGAGGACCGGGGACAAGGTGCGGGTCGACCTGCGCCAGCGCAGCGTGAACGTCCTGGTCTCCGACGAGGAATGGGCCCGCCGGCGCGCCGAGCTGGAGGCCCAGGGCGGCTACAAGTACCCGGCCAGCCAGACCCCGTGGCAGGAGATCCAGCGCGGCATGACCGACCAGTTGGCCGGCGGCATGGCGCTCAAGCCGGCGCTGAAGTACCAGCGCGTCGCCCAGACCAAGGGCGTGCCGCGCAACAACCACTAGGCGCAAACCCCCTCACTGTCATTGCCGGGCTTGCCCCGGCAATCCAGAGGGTCTCGAGAGCTTCTGGATGCCCGGGTCAAGCCCGGGCATGACAGCTTTTGGTTCCGCTATGGCTCCAAGTCGACCTGGTGCGGATGGTCTCTCAGATCGCCCGCATCAGGTCGTGGAACAGCCCGCCCATCCGTTCGGCGGTGCCGCGGGCGACCTCGAGGATGTGGTGGTGGTCGAGATCGGCGCCCGGCAGCCCGGCGGCGAGGTTGGTGACCAGCGACAGCCCCAGCACCTCGGCGCCGAGATGGCGGGCGGCAATCGCCTCCAACACCGTCGACATGCCGACCATGTCGCCGCCCCAACGGCCGACCATCTCGATTTCCGCCGGCGTCTCGAACATCGGGCCGGGGAAGCCGACATAGACGCCCTCGGTCAACGCCGGGTCCAGCGCCTGCGCCGCCTGGCGCAGCCGCGGCGCGTAGCAGCCGGTGAGGTCGACGAAGCGCGGCCCCAGCGCGTCCGGGTTCGGCCCGAACAGCGGCGAGACGCCGGTGAAGTTGATGTGGTCGCGGATCAGCACTGGCTCGCCCGGCTTCATGCCCGGGCGCAGGCCCCCGCAGGCATTGGTCAGGACCACGATCTTCGCCCCCGCCAGCACCATGCTGCGCACGCCATGCACCACCTTGGCCGGGGGGTGGCCTTCGTAGAGATGCACGCGGCCGGCCATGACGAGGATGCGGCGATCGCCGGCCTGGACGCTGCGGAACACGCCCTTGTGGCCGAGCACGGTGGTGGCCGGGAAGCCCGGAATCTCGGTGAACGGCACCTCGGCCACGGTCTCGCCGATCTTGTCCACCGCCGGGCCCCAGCCGGAGCCGAGCACGATGGCGGCGTGATGATCGGTGTCGCCGAGCTTCAGCCGCAGCACCTCGGCCGCGTGCTGCGCCAGTGTGTAGGGATCGTCGGTCATGGGGCGACCTCCTCGGCCAAAGCTCAAACCATCGCGCCGCGCCGGCGCCGCCCGCGGGCGACCACCAGCGCGATCAGGGTGATGACATAGGGTGCCATATCGGTGAGCTGGTTCGGCAGCCCCTTGCCCTGCAGCCTGAGGCCAGCCGCGTCGGCAAAGCCGAACAGCAGGCAGGCCAGGGCCACGCCGACGGGATGGCCGCGGCCGAGCATCACCGCCACCACGGCTATCCAGCCGCGTCCGGCGCTCATGTCCTCGGCGAACAGGGTGACGCTGCCGAGCGACAGCTGCGCCCCGGCCAGGCCGCACAGGGCGCCGCCCGCCAACACCGCGGCGATGCGGTAGCGGGCAACGCCGACGCCCAGCGTCTCCGACGCATCCGGCCGTTCGCCGACGCCGCGCAGCCGCAGGCCCCAGACGGTGCGGAACAGGAACACCGCGACCAGGATCACCAGCAGCCAGGCCGCCCAGGTGACCACGCTGTGGCCGCCGAAGACACGGTTGAACCAGGGCACCGCCGCGATCCGCGGCAGCACGATTCGCGGCAGGTCCTGCACGGTCGGGTCGGTGAATGTGCCGGAGACGCCGAACAGGATGCGCAGCAGAAAGGCGGTCAGCCCCGAGGCCAGCAGGTTGAGGCCGATGCCGATCACGATCGGGTCGCCACGGAACCAGGTGGCGCCGAAGGCCAGGATGGCGGCGAAGGCCGTGGTGCCGGCCAGCGCCACGATCACGCCGCCGGCGACGCTGCCGGTGTAGTACGTCCCGGCGATGGCCGCGAAGGCGCCGATCAGCATCTGGCCTTCCAGCGCGATGTTGAACACGCCGGCGCGGTCGCACAGCACCCCGGCCAGGCCGGCCAGCAGGATCGGCGTCACCGCCTGGATGGTCTGGGCGAACAGCACGGCGTTGAAGATCGACAGCCAGTCCATCGCCGTCACCGACCGCCGGAGGGCTGGCGGCGCAAACCGTGGCGCATGGCGAGCAGCAGGATGATCACCGCCTGCAGCACCAGCGTCAGCACCCGCGGCACTTCGGTCGCCCGCTCCATGGCGAAGCCGCCGGTCTGCAGCGCGGCGAAGAACAGCCCGGCGCAGATGGCGCCGACCGGCTCGCCCATCGCCAGCAGCGCCGCCATCAGGCCGGACCAGGTGTAGGCCGGCGACAACAGCGCCCCGTCGGTGAAGCGGAACTGGTCGCCCAGCACCAGGATGGCGCCGACCAGCCCGGCGACGGCGCCGCTGGCGAACAGCACCCGCACGGTCTGGCGGCCGAGGTCGACCCCGCCATAGGCGGCGAAGCGGGAGTTCAGGCCGCGCAGCCGCAACTCGTAGCCGGCGGTGCCGCGGCGGTCGGTGAACACCACGGCGGCGATCACCAGCACCAGCAGCACGAGGCCCCAGGTGATCGGCGTGCCCGGCACCAGCACCGGCAGCCGCGCCGCCTCGTCGATGCGGAAGGTCTCGGGCATGCCGGTCGACGGGTCGCGCAGCGGGAAGCGGGCGAGGTAGGAGGTGACGCCCTTGGCGGGGTAGCTGAGCAGCAGGGTCGAGATCAGCAGCGGCACGCCGAACCGGACCTCGCCCCAGGCGGCCAGCGCGGCATAGGCGCCAGACACGGCCATCGCCGCCAGGATCGCCACCGTCAGCCGGACCAGGCCAGGCGCCGGCAGGTACAGCGCCACCAGCGCCGCGACCAGCCCGCCCAGCAGCAGCTGCCCGTCGCCGCCGAGATTGACCATGCCGCCACGCAGCGGAATCGCCGCGACCAGCGCCATGCCGACCAGCGGCACCGCCCGGGCGATCGATTCCGCCAGGTTCGGCCCGGCCACCGCGCCCTGCAGGATCTCCCAGTAGACCGACACCGGGTCGTGCCCGGCGGCCAGGGTGATCAGCGCACCGATCAGGAACCCGCCGAGGATCGCCCAGAGCACGGGCGAGGTCGCGGTGGTGCGCAGGAGGCCGACCGCCGCGGTCATGCCGCTTCCTCCACCACCCCGGCCATCAGCAGGCCAAGGCTGGTTTCGGTGGCTTCGGCGCCCGGCACCTCGGCGATCACCCGGCCCTCATACATCACCAGCACCCGATCGGAGAGGGCGAGGATCTCGGTCAGTTCGGCCGAGACCAGCAGCACCGCCCGGCCCTTGTCGCGCTCCGCCACCAGCTGGCCATGGATGAACTCGATGGCGCCGACATCGACGCCGCGGGTCGGCTGCTCGGCGATCAGCACCGCCGCCTCATGGTCCAGCTCGCGCGCCACCACCACCTTCTGCAGGTTGCCGCCGGACAGGGTGCCGACCGCCGTGGCCTCGCCCGGAATCTTCACGCCGAATCGGGCGATCAGGTCGCGCGCCCGCCGGCGCATCGCCCCGCGGTCCAGCACGCCATGGCGCGACAGCGGCGCCCGGCGGTGGAAGCCCATCGACAGGGTGTCGGTGGCGCTGGCGCGCAGCGCGGTGCCGGTGTGGGCCCGGTCTTCCGGCACATAGGCGATGCCGGCGACCCGGCGGCCGGCGACGCCCGCTGTGGTGACGTCGCGGCCGTCGACCCGCACCGTGCCGGCATCGGCGGCGCGCAGCCCGGCCACGATCTCGACCAGCTCGGTCTGGCCGTTGCCGGCGACCCCGGCGATGCCGACGATCTCCCCCGCCCGCACGGCGAAGGACACGCCGTCGACCGCCGGCCGGCCCGGCGCATCCAGGGTCAAACCATCGACCTGCAGCAGCGGCCGACCTGGAACCGCAGGCGTCCGGTCGACCTTGAGCGAGACGTTGCGCCCGGTCATCGCCCGGATGATCGCCTGCGCATCGGTCTCGGCCGTCACCAGGCGCGCGGCGACGCGGCCGTCGCGCAGCACGGTGATGCGGTCGGTCACCGCCATCACCTCATGGATCTTGTGAGTCACGAACAGGATGGTGCGCCCGTCCGCCGCCAGGCTGCGCATCACCACGAACAGGCCGTCGCGTTCGCGCGGGGTCAGCACGGCAGTCGGCTCGTCCAGGATCAGGATGCGGGCGTCGCGATAGAGCGCCTTGAGGATCTCGATCCGCTGCTTGACCCCGACCGGCAGGTCGCCGACCCGGGCGTCGGGGTCGACCGGCAGGTCGTAGCGCCGCGCCAGCTCCGCCACCCGCCTGCGGGCCGCGGCGCGGTCGATGAACGGACCGCGCCGCGGCTCGTCGCGATAGACCACGTTCTCCCACACCGTCAGGCTGTCGAACAGCTTGAAGGCCTGGTGCACCATGCCGAGGCCGGCGGCGATGGCGTCGATCGGCGAGCGGAACCGGCGCACCGCGCCATCGATCGCGATCCCGCCCTCATCCGGCTGGACCAGCCCGTAGAGGATGCCCATCAGGGTCGACTTGCCGGCCCCGTTCTCGCCCATCACGGCGTGGATCTCGCCGCGTTCGGCCGACAGGTCGACCCGGTCGTTGGCCAGCACGCCGGGATAGCGCTTCACGATCCCGCGCATCTCCAGGAACGCCATGCCGGGCCCCTCTCCGCGGGGGTGTGTTACGGGGCCGCGGTCAGCGGGTCGGCCACCACCACCGTGCCGGCGGCGATGGCGTCGCGGATCTCGCGCACCTTGGTGATCACATCCGGATGGTCGGCGATCAGGCATTTCGAAGTGCCGACGTCGTCGCCCAGGCCGGTCAGGGTGATCCCGCCCTCCTTCAGCCCGTAGGAGGTCAGCGGCGCCTGGGTGCCGGCCAGGATGCCCTTGACCGCTTGGACCAGCGCGACATCGACCTTCTTCTCGATGTTGTCCAGCACCACACCCGGCGCCTGCGGGCACTGGTTGACGTCGACGCCGAAAGCCAGGGTGCCCGGCGTCGCCTCCACCGCCTTGAAGATGCCGCCATTGCCGCCAGAGGTGCCGGCCAGCACCCGGTCGGCGCCTTCGCTGATCAGCGACACCGCCTGCTGCTGCGCCCGCACCGGGTCGGAGAACGGGTTGTCACCGCCGACCCACAGAGTCGGGCTGACCACGATCTCGTCATTCGCCGCCTTGGCCCCGGCAGCGAAGCCGTCGGTGAAGCGGTGCATGAACGGGATGTCGAGCGCGCCGATGCTGCCGACCGTACCGCTTTCCGAGGTCAGCGCCGCCTCGGCGCCGGCGAGATAGGCGCCCTCATGCTCGCGGAACACCGCGCAATAGACGTTGGGCAGCGGCTTCTGGATGCACTGGTCGACGATCAGGAACTTGATGTCGGGAAACTTCGTCGCAGCATCCGGCACGATGTCGCCGAATTCGAAGCCGAGCACGATCACCACCGCCGCGCCCTCGCGCGCCGCCGCCTCGACATTCTGCCGGCGGGTGGCGGGGTCGGTGCTCTCATAGATCCGGGCCTCGCCGCCGATCGCGACCGCGGCCTCCTCGGCGCCCTTGCGGCCGAGCTTCAGGAAGTCGTTCACCCCGAGCGGGTTCGGCGAGATGAAGATGATCTTGTTGCCTGTACCCTGGACGGCGGCCTGGGCCGGCACCGCGGCACCGATCGCCAGGGCAGCCCCCGCGATCCCAACGATGAAACGCCGCAGACGCCCGTGATCGCGCATGGTCTTCCCCGTGTCCCTGGATGTGGCCGCCGGCTTGTCCCCGACCCCCGCGGGCGGCCTCGCGGATCGGGATGCCGATGGCTGCAGAGTCTTGCACCTTTGGCTACTGCGCAACGATTCGTCAATCTGCCGTGGCAGCGGCGAGTCGGCCTTTCGGCCTCCACCGTCCAGCGACGATGTCGCAGCATCCGGTCCCTTCATCCTTTAGAAGCCCTCGCGAAACCGGGGCCGATGGTCCAAAATACGTCATTCCCGCAACATTCCGGCAGGCCACGGGACAGCGCAGAACCATTGCGGTTGCATAAAATTATATCTATCTGAATTGCCTTCCGCCTGCAGGGCAAATCCGGTTCTATTCGATCAGGGAACCGGCCGAGCCAACGGGATCAGTCTTCCCCAATCAAGGATACGGAGGCGCATGAGCGGCAGATCTTGGTTCACCCGGCCGCGCCGTTGCGCCGCCCGGGTCGCTGCCATCCGCATCCGCCGGTTGTCCGCCGGGCTGCCGGTATTGTCGCGCGCGGAGGCCGCAGCCCCGTCGCCATGACCCATCCGCTCACCCAGGACGTGATCGCCCTGCAGCGCGACGCACTGCAGGCACTGGCCGACGGTGATCCGCTCGACGTGATCCTGCACAGCGTGGCGCAGACCGCGAGCCGGCTGGCCGCGCCGGTCGGCGTCGCCTTCCTGCGGCTCGACGAGAGCGGCGCCAGCCTCTCCCTGATCACGCAGAGCGGCCTACCCGACGGCGTGCCGGCTGCATTGGGAACGATCCGCGTCAGCCCCGCCAGCCTGCCGCCCGGGGTCGCCGTCTTCACCAACGCCCCGGCAGCCGGCGCGATAGGCCCCGAGGACGCGCCGGCTGCCATCGCCGCCGAGCCGCTGACCGACGATGACGGGCGGATCGCCGGCGCCCTGGTCCTGGCCGATGCCTCGGGCTGGCCCCCGTCCCTGCCCCCGTCCCTGCCTGAGGATCTCAGGCGCAGCATGGCCCAGATCTTCGCCGTGGCGCTGCGGCGCGACCAGCGGGACCGCGAGGTCCAGGATCTAATCTATCGCGACCCGCTGACCGGCCTGCCCAACCGCCGGCATTTCGAGGAGCGGCTGCGGCAGATCATCGCCCGCGGCATCGGCCCGGCCGCCCCCGTCTCGGTCCTGTTCATGGACCTCGACGAGTTCAAGAAGGTCAACGACACGCTGGGCCACGATGTCGGCGACCTGCTGCTGGCCATCGTCGGCAGCCGGCTGCGCCGCGCCCTGTCGACCGACGCCTTCGTCGCCCGGCTGGGCGGCGACGAATTCGCCGCCATCGTCACCGGCGCGGATGCCGGGGCCGCCCTGACCGCCGCCGGCCGGATCGCGACCGCGCTGAAGGAACCGGCGATGCTGCGCGGCTACCGGCTGCCGATCTATTGCAGCATCGGCATCGCCACCTGCCCGGACCATGAATCCGACCCGACCCTGCTGAAGCGCCTGGCCGACATGGCGATGTACTACGCCAAGCAATCCGCCACCGGCATCGCCTCCGCCGCCACGCCGGAGGTGCGCCGGGCGATGTCGATCTCGGCAGTGGAGTTCGACATCCCCGCGGCGCTGCAATCCGATCAGATCGGGCTGGTGTTCCAGCCAAGGGTCGCCCTTGCCACCGGCCAGGTGGTGGCGTTCGAGGCGTTGGCGCGCTGGCACCACCCGACCCTGGGCATACTGGCGCCGAGCCACTTCATTCCCTGGGTCGAGCGCCGGCCCGACCTGGCCCTGAAATACACCGAGTGGCTGCTGAAATCCCTGGCCGAGACGCTGATCCGGCTGCCGCCCGACGCGCTGGTGCCGATCTCGGTCAACATCCCGGTCGCGGTGATGCAGTCCGACGCCATCTTCACCCCCATCCTCGCCCGCATGGCCGAGGCCGGGCTGCCGCTGAGCCTGCTGCGGATCGAGATCGTCGAGCGGGCGCTGACCCGGATGCCGGCCGAGGTCGAGGCCGTGGTCGAGCGCATGGTCGGGCTGGGCATCACCTTCGAGCTCGACGATTTCGGCAGCGGCGAGGCCAATCTCGGCGCCCTGGTCCGGCTGCCCTTCGCCGCGATCAAGATCGCCGGCGAGATCGTGCGGACGGTGGCGGACGAGGCCCGCTGCGAGCGCCTGATCGACGGGGTCGCCCGCTTCGCCGAGACCTTCGGGGTCTCGCTGTGCGCCGAGCATGTCGAAAGCCAGGCCCAGCTCGACATCCTGCGGCGGCTCGGGGTCGAACAGGGCCAGGGCTTCCTGTTCGGGCAGGCGGTCAGCGCCGGCGGTATCGCGCCCGCGGTGCGCGCCGGCGCCGGACGCGAGTAGCGCCGCCGATGACAACGATGGTAACGTTACCGCATGGATCGGGAAGCATTTGCCAAGGCATTGAATTTCTGCAATTCGTCGCCGGCCAGCCCGATGAATCGACCGGGTTGGGAGAGAGTGGAACTGCAGCGGGGAATGCACCATGCCGACCGTTGCCGCCCTCGGTCCCGGGGGAAGCGCGCATCATGATCCGGCGGAGATTGCCGCTGTGACCGGGCGGACCGCCCCGATGAAGATTCTGCTCGTCGACGACGACGAGCTGTTCCTGGAATTCGCCGCCACCATGCTGCGGTCGGGCGGCCATGAGGTCGAGACCTGCGCCAGCGCCGGCGAGGCCATCGCCACCTTGAACCTGGATGCCGAGCGCAAGCCGCCGCGCGACTTCGACGCGGTGCTGATCGACATCGTCATGCCCGAGGTCTCGGGCACCGAGCTGTGCTCGCTGATCCGCGGCCATCCCGGCTATCGCGACCTGCCGGTGATCATGATCAGCGCCACCCGCGACATGAGCCTGATCGACCAGGCCCTGACCGCCGGCGGGTCGTCCTACATCCAGAAGCCGATCCAGGCGAACACCTTCGCCGAAGAGATCCAGCGCAAGGTCGAGGACGCCAGGAGCTAGCGCCCTCGATCGGCCGCCCACGTCGCCCCGGGCATTGCCGCCATGGCCGGTGCCGGTGGCGAGGTTGATCGCCACCGCGGCCGAACTTTCGTTGTACAGCGCGATGTCGAAGCCAGCGCCGTCGTCGAGACGGTCAGCCCCGGGCGACCCCACGCAGCACGTCGTTCCCGTCCTGGCCCAGCAGAGTGTTGGCCCGGGGCGATGCGATGCCGCCCCGGGCCCTGTCCGCTACTTGATCGCCTGTCCCGCCTTCTCGACGAAGCGCAGGTCGATGGTCTTCGAAAGGTCGATCTGGGCGTCCTTCAGCTCCGGGCTGAACTGGTGCAGGATGTCGAGCGCCGTCTGCTGCCCTGCCGCGCCGATCATCCCGTCCCGCGAATACATCGGCAGCGAGTTCTTGACCGACTGGATGTAGAGGTCGCGGTCGCCGAGCAGGAACTCCTCCGGCACCGCGGCCGCGACATCCTCCGGCTTGGCGGTGGCCAGCCAGCGCAGCGACTTCATGAAGGCGTTGACCAGCGCCTGCGTGGTCTCCGGATTGGCCTGGATGAAGTCTTCCTTGGCATACAGCACCGCGGCCGGGACCGGGCCGCCGAACACCGCCTTCACGCCCTCCTCCGTCCGGGTGTCGGCCAGCACCGTCACCAGGTCGGATTGCTGCAGCTTCGAGATGACGGGGTCGAGATTGGCCATGGCGTCGATCTCGCCATGCTCCATCGCCGCGACCGCGCTCGGGCCCCCGCCGACCGAGACGAAGGACACGTCGTCCGGCGTCAGCCCCTGCTTGGCCAGCAGGGTGTTGACGAAGAAGTTGGTCGAGGATCCCGGCGCGGTGACGCCGATCTTGCGGCCCTTGAGGTCGGCCACCGTCTTGATCTCGCCGGCCAGCGACTTGCGCACAACCAGCACGATGCCGGGGAAGCGGCCGAGTTCGACCAGGGCGCGGATGTCCTGGCCCTTGGCCTGCATCAGGATGGTGTGCTCATAGGCGCCGGTGGTGACGTCGGTCGACCCGCCGATCATCGCCTGCAGGCTCTTGGCGCCGCCGGCGAAGTCGCTGATCTCGACATCCAGCCCTTCCTCGGTGAAGAAGCCCTTCTTCTCGGCGATGGTCAGCGGCAAATAGTACAGCAGCGGCTTGCCGCCGACGCCGATGGTCAGGTGCGTCTTCTCCGGCGCCGCCATGGCGGGCGCCGCCAGCGCCAGGCCGAGGACCAGCGCGAGCCCTCGCAACACGGTCTTCATTCCGCTTTCTCCTTGTTTGCACAGAGCCTGTTCGAGAATGCGCTGGCGTGAGTCGGCTGGTGGTGGTTTCGAGAACCGGAGCGCAGCGGACGTTTGGGTCCGTGAGCACCGGAAGCGCAGAAACCGCCATCAGGCGGCCACGCCAGTAGCGTTATCGGACAGGCTCTCATCCCTGGGCCGAGGCGCTGGCCGCACTCTCCGGCCGCCACACCAGGAGCCGCCGCTCGATCACCGAGACGACGGCGTCGATCGCCACCACGAAGGCCGCCAGCACCAGCATGCCGGAGAACACGCCGACCACGTCGAACACGCCCTCGGCCTGGGCGATGCGGTAGCCGAGCCCGGCGGTGGCGCCGAGATATTCGCCGACCACGGCGCCGACCAGGGCGAACCCAACCGAGGTGTGCAGGCTGGAGAACACCCAGGACAGCGCGGACGGCATGTAGACGTGGCGCAGCAGCTGCCGGTCGCTCATCCCCATCATCCGGGCATTGGCCAGGATGGTCGGGCTGACCTCGCGCACGCCCTGGTAGACGTTGAAGAACACGATGAAGAAGACGAGGCTTACACCGAGCGCGACCTTCGACCAGATGCCGAGGCCGAACCAAAGCGCGAAGATCGGCGCCAGCACCACCCGGGGCAGCGCGTTGGCCGCCTTGATGTAGGGGTCGAACACCGCCGCCGCCGTCGCCCGCCGCGCGAACCAGAAGCCGAGCGCGACGCCACCCAGCGCCCCGATGGCGAAGGACAGCACGGTCTCCAGCAGGGTGACGCCGAGATGCCGCCAGATCACGCCGGAGGCGAAGTCGCGCCAGGTCCGCTCGATCACGCCCAGCGGGGTGGCGAAGAAGAACGGGTCGAGGATCTTCGTCGCCGTCAGCACATGCCACAGCCCCAGCCCGATCACGGCGACCGCGATCTGCCAGGCGAGGATGCGGCCCTTGCTTGCGGCTTCAGACGACATCGCCATAGGCCTTCATCACCTCGTCCTTCAGCGCCGCCCAGATCGCCCGGTGCAGCGCCACGAATTCCGGCTCGTGCCGGGATTCGGCCAGCTCGCGCGGCCGCGACAGCGCCACCCGATGGTCGGCGATGATCCGCGCCTGCGGCCCGGCCGACAGCACCACCACCCGGTCGGCCAAGGCGATCGCCTCCTCCAGGTCGTGGGTCACGAACAGCACCGCCTTGCGCTCGGCCGACCACAGCGACAGCAGCAGGTCGCCCATCACAATCCGGGTCTGGGCATCGAGCGGGCCGAAGGGTTCATCCATCAGCAGCAGCTTGGGTTCCAGGATCAGCATCTGGGCCAGGGCGACGCGCTTCTTCTGCCCGCCGGACAGCTGGTGCGGATAGCGGTCGCCCATCGGCGCCAGCCCGACCCGCGTCAGCCAGGCCTGGGCCCGGTCGCGCGCCTCCACCTTTGCCACGCCGCGGACCGACAGGCCGACGGCCACATTGTCGCGTGCGGTCTTCCACGGCATCAGCGAGTCCGCCTGGAACAGGTATCCGGCGTCGCGGTTCAGCCCCGCCAGCGGCCGGCCGAACACGGCGCAGCCGCCGCTGGCGGCCGGCACCAGCCCGGCGGCGACGTTCAGCAGGGTCGACTTGCCGCAGCCGGTCGGCCCGACGATGGCGGTGAACTCACCGTCGGCGACCACCAGGTCGGTCTCGGACAGGGCGACATAGCGCCCGCCGCCCTTCAGCGGATAGGCGACGGAGATTCCGGAAAACGCGATGGCCGGCGGGGCGTTCTCGCTCCGCGCCGACCCGGCGGTACTCTGCACCCTGCCTGCCTCCCTCGGACCATCAGCCCTGTGCGGGTCTTGTCGGACAAGGCGGCAAGTCTGTCCAGTTCCGGCGCGGCTTTCCAGTCAAACCACGGTGCCCGGGCGTGATGGCTGCCATCCTGGCCGGCGCATGCCTCCTCCGCCCGCCCGGCCGGCCGAACCGGCTCGACAAGCGCGATATGTCCGATCATTTTGGGGCAGCACCCGTGACCCGAACCGGACGGATGATGAAAGCGATCCTCTGCGAGAAGCCCGAGACCCTGCGCCTGATCGATCGGCCGGAGCCGCAGCGGCGGCCGGGCGAGGTGCTGGTGCGGATCCGCCGGGTCGGCATCTGCGGCACCGACTATCACATCTACAAGGGCAACCAGCCCTACTTCGAGTACCCCCGCGTCATCGGGCACGAGCTGGGCGCCGAGGTGGCGGAGGCCGATGTCGGCAGCGTCTTCCGGCCCGGCCAGGTCGTCAGCATCCAGCCCTACCTGCATTGCGGCACCTGCGTCGCCTGCCGCCGCGGCCGCACCAATTGCTGCCAGACCCTGTCGGTGCTGGGCGTGCATCGCGACGGCGGCCTGTGCGAATGGCTGTCGGTGCCGGAGGAGAACGTGGTCCCGGCCGACGGCCTGAGCCTGGACCAGGCCGCGATGGTCGAGTTCCTGGCGATCGGCGCGCATGGCATCCGCCGCGGCGCCTCCGGCCCCGGCGACCGGGTGCTGGTGGTCGGGGCCGGGCCGATCGGCATCGCCGCGACCATCTTCGCCAAGCTGCGCGGCGCCGAGGTCAGCGTGCTGGACCTGCATCCCGGCCGCCTGGCGTTCAGCCGCGACGTGCTGAAGGCCGACGCGGTGTTCGAGGGCGGCGGCGACATCGACGACCGGCTGAAGCGGGCGACGGGCGGCGACTTCTTCGACCTGGTGGTCGACGCCACCGGCAGCCCGGCGGCGATGCGCAAGGGCTTCTCCTACGTCGCGCATGCCGGCGCCTATGTGCTGCTGAGCATCGTGCGCGACGAGATCGGCTTCTCCGACCCCGAATTCCACAAGCGCGAGACCACGCTGCTGGCCAGCCGCAACGCCACGCGCGAGGATTTCGAGCATGTGCTGGCGGCGATGCAGGCCGGGAAGGTGCCGAGCGCGGCGCTGGCCAGCCATCGCGGCGGCCTCGCCGACGTGCCGGCGCTGGTGCCGGGCTGGGCCCGGCCCGAGGCCGGGGTGATCAAGGCGCTGGTCGAGGTCTGACCCCGGCCGGCGCCTGCGGCCTAGCCGCAGCGGGCCAGCAGCGTGGTGGCGGCGGCAGGGCCGATCGCCGCCAGCGGCGCCGCGAACACGGCCTCGTCATCCTCGGCGGCGGCGACGAGCCACTGCAACGCGTACCGCATGTCGCCCGCCTCGCGGTCGGTCAGCGGCGTGACCGGCATCGGTCCGCCGAACGCGACCCGCCGGTCGGGCGGCAGCTCGAGATAGTTCCAGGCGGAGATGGCGCCTTCCGGAATGCCGCGGACTAGGAAATCGTAGCCGCAGCGTAGGAAATGGATCTCCCAGTGATCCAGGTCGCAGTCGAGCTTTTCCAAATACCGCTGTGCCAATGAAGCCGAGAACAAGTCGTAGTAGCTGAATACTCCGCGATGCATGACATGACCTCGACTGACCCGGCGCCATCCCCGGTGAGGATCAGCATGCCGACTGAGCGTTAACCGTCCGTGAACCGACGGAAGTGACGGTTGAAGCCGTGGTTCGACTGGGCCGGCCCCTGGCCGACACCGGTGGCCGTGTCGGGGGCCGCGCGCGACGCCTGGCCGGTGTGGTGGAACGGCCGGGCCCGCTGATCCAGCCGCTGCTTCAGCTTGCGCACCTCGTCCTGCAGCCGGGCGTTCTCGCTGCGCAGCTGCCGCATCCGCGAATCCGCGGCGGCCAGCCGGTCGGTGAACGGGTCCTTCCATTGCGACCGGATCGGCCGCGGCGCCCGCGCCGGCGCCAGCAGGTCCCACCAGGTCCAGCCGCTTCCGCGCACCAGCTTGTCGGCCGCCAGCGCTGCCGCCGCGCGTTCGCCATCGTGGTCGGAGCCGAGCATCCCCAGGATCCGGATCAACCGCGCCAGGTCGCCTTTGCGCATCCCCTCATTCCCTCCCGCTGCCTGAAGCGGAGAGATGACGCCGGGCCGCGATTTTTCAAACCGACGCCGCGCCGACCCTGCCCTGCCGGCTCTCGTCTGGTCAGATGCGGTCGGATTTGCTAATGTCCAACCATCGAACAGCGATGGGCCGCCCGGGCAACCGGCGCGGCCCGCTTCGTTTCGGAGGCCCGCGGGACGCTTGCAGCCGGGCCGCCCCGCCGCCACCATGCGCCGGACAACACCGAGACCGAAGAGTCCGCATGACCGAGACGCGCCGCCGCCCGGAGACCGCGAAGACCCCACCGGCGCAGCGTTCGGCGGCGGATGATGCGGCCGACGCGCCGATCGACCCGGACCAGCAGCAACAGATCCGCATCGCCTGGGCCTATTTCGTCGAAGGGCTGACCCAGGCCGAGATCGCCGAGCGCCTGGGGCTGACCCGCCTGCGCGTCAACCGCATCCTGCAGATCTGCCGCGAGACCGGCATCATCCAGATCCGCATCCAGTCGCCCCTCGCCTCCTGCGTCGCGCTGGAACGCGCGCTGATCCGCCGCTACGGGCTGCGCGACGCGGTGGTGGTGCCGACGCCGCGCGACGAGGGCAAGATCCGGGCGGCGATCGGGGTCGCCCTCGGCGGCTATGTCGAGAACGCGGTGCATGACGGCATGCTGGTCGGCATCGGCTGGGGCCAGACCCTGCGGCTGGGCCTGCAGTCGATGCGGCGGCGGCGGATGACCGACCTGTCCGTGGTCTCGCTGATCGGCAGCATGACCCGCGGGTCGGGCGAGAACACCTTCGAGATCGCCTCGCGCTTCGCCGACCTGCACGATGCCGACCGCTTCTACCTCGCCGCCCCGGTCTATGCCGACGACGAGACCCAGCGCGACAGCCTGCTGGGCCGCGGCGTGCTGCGCGGCATCTACGACAAGGCGAAATCGGCCGATCTGGCCCTGATCAGCGTCGGCAACGTCTCGGACCACAACATGATGCTGGCGCTGGGCATCGTCGACCGCGAGGCGGCGGCCTTGCGCGCGGCCGGCGCTGTCGGCGACATCCTGGGCAACTGGCTGGACGCCGAGGGCCGGCCGGTCGACCATCCGCTGAACCGGCGCATGGTCTCGCTGTCGCTCGACGACCTCGCGCGGATCCCGGCCGTGGTGCTGGCCTCAGGCGGCCCCTACAAGTTCGAGATCATTCGCGCCGCGCTGCGCCGCCGCTGCGTCAACGTGCTGATCACCGACGAGAGGCTGGCGGAACGGCTTGCGGAAGACCGCGAAGGCTGAGAAGACTGGGCCCCGCATCGGCGCCGCCCGGCGCCCCCTCCGCAACGCGGGCTGACATCATGGATTTCCAAGGCAGGCACTTCCTCTCCACGCGCGAGCTGACCCGCGACTCGCTGGGGGCCGTGTTCCGCGTCGCCGACCTCCTGGCCCCGGTCGCCCAGGGCCGCGCCACCACAAGGGTGCTGGAGGGCGCGGTGCTGGGCAGCCTGTTCTTCGAGGCCTCGACCCGGACCCGGCTGAGCTTCGAGGCTGCGTTCCAGCGCCTCGGCGGCGCCGTGGTCAACACCACTGGCTTCACCTTCTCCTCGATCGCCAAGGGCGAGTCGATCTACGACACCGCCCGGGTGGTCAGCGGCTATGTCGACGCGGTGGTGATGCGCCACCCGGAAGAGCGGGCGATCCATGAATTCGCCGAGGCGACCCACATTCCGGTGATCAACGGCGGCAACGGCGCCGGCGAGCACCCGACCCAGGCGCTGCTCGACATCTACACCATCGAGAAGGAGTTCGCGCGCATCGGCCGGCCGGTCGACGGCGCCCGCATCGCCCTGGTCGGCGACCTGAAATACGGCCGCACCGTGCATTCGCTGATCCACATCCTGTCGCTGTACCAGGGCCTGCAGCTGAGCCTGGTGGCGCCGGAGCCGCTGCGCATGCCGGCGGAGCTGGTCGAGCACGCCCGCAGCCGCGGCCATACCATCGTCGAGCATGACGAGGTGGCGCGCGGCGTGACCGGCGCCGACCTGATCTACGCCACCCGGGTGCAGAAGGAGCGCTTCGCCGAGGGCGAGCTGTCGGCCGACTACGCGCCGGACTTCCAGATCAGCCTGGGCATCCTCAACGCCCACGGCACGCCGCACACCATCGTGATGCACCCGCTGCCGCGCGACAGCCGGCCGGGCGCCAACGACCTGGCCCAGGACCTCAACACCGACCCCCGCCTGGCCATTTTCCGCCAGACCGACAACGGCGTGCCGGTGCGCATGGCGCTGTTCGCCCTGACCCTGGGCGTCGCCGACGGCATCGAGAAGAGCTTCCAGCCGGCCCGCTGGTGGCGGCCGGAACGGATCGGCCCCGACGACGCCGAGTTCTACCGGCCGGGGAAGACCGGGGCGTAAGCCCCTCCCCTACTTCACCGCACCCATCGTCAGGCCGCGGACCAGCTGGCGCGACACGATCAGGGCGAAGACGATCACCGGCAGCACGATCAGCGTGCCGGTGGCCATGATCTCGCCCCAGGGCAAATCGTAGCCGCTCATGAAGCTGGTCGCCGCCACCGGCGCCGTGCGGCTGGCGCTGCGCGTCAGCACCAGGGCGTAGAGCAGCTCGTTCCAGGAGAAGATGAAGGAGAAGATCGCCGAGACCGCGACGCCCGGCGCCGCCAGCGGCAGGGCGATGCGCAGGAACACGGCGAAGCGCGAGGCGCCGTCGATCCGCGCCGCATCGTCCAGATCGCGCGGAATGCCGCGGAACTGGTCGGCGCAGATCCACACCACGATCGGCAGGTTGAAGGTGAGGTACAGCAGGATCAGCACCAGATGGGTGTCGATCAGGTTCAGGCTGCGGGCCAGCAGGAAGATCGGCAGCGCCAGCACGATCGGGCTGACCATGCGGTTGGTGATGAACCAGAACCACAGGTCGGCCTTGCCGCGGAATTCGAACCGCGCCAGGGCGTAGGCCGCCGGGGTGCCGAGCAGGATGGCCAGCGCCGTGGTCGAGACCGCGACGATGATCGAGTTGAGCAGGCTGGGGCCGACATCCTTGGGCCCGAGCACGGCGCGGTAATGGTCCAGCGTCGGCTCGAACAACCACACCGGCGGCGAGGCCAGGGCCACCGCCTGGTCCTTCAGGCTGGTCGTGACCATCCAGTAGAACGGGAAGACGCAGGCCAGGGCGATGGCGATCAGCGCCAGCGCGTGCCAGATCGAGACGCGGATCCGGGGCCCGCGGCCGCCGCCCTGCATCGGTGCCGCCATCACTCCACCTCCTGGTAGACCAGGCGGATATACATCCGCGACAGCACGATGGTGAGGATCAGCAGCAGCACCGCCTGGGCTGAGGCCACGCCCTGGTCGAACACCCGGAAGCCGACGCGCTGGATGGTGATCGAGATCAACTCGGTCGCCGCCCCCGGGCCGCCGCGGGTCATGGTGAAGATCATGTCGAACAGCTTCAGCGTGTCGGCGGTGCGCAGGATCAGCACCGCGGTGATGCCGGGCATCAGGAACGGCAGCTGGACATGGCGCAGGATGTGCCGGAACCGCCGCGTCTCCAGCCGCGCCGCCTCCTCGATCTCCGGCGGCACCATGGTCAGCCCGGCCAGCAGCACCAGGGCGCAGAACGGCGTCCACTGCCAGATGTCCATGATCGCGATCGAGACGAAGGCGAAGCTGGGGTCGCCGAGCCATTCGACCGGGGGGATCCCGACCAGGCCGAGGAACCAGTTCACCACGCCGAAGTCGCGGTTGAAGATCAGCCGGCCGATCAGCCCGACCACGGCATAGGTGGTGGCCATCGGGATCACCAGGCTGAGCCGGGCCAGGGTCTTCAGGAAGGGCAGCCCCGGCTTGTGTAGCAGCAGGGCGACGCCGAGGCCGAGCAGCAGTTCCGCCGGCAGCACGATGGCCAGGAACAGCAGGGTGCGGCCCAGCGCGTCCCAGAAGGTCGGGTCGGCCAGCACCGACAGGTAGTTCTCCAGCCCGACGAAGGGCGTCCCTTCGCGTGGGATCTTCGGCAGGATCACCTGGTGCAGCGAATTCCACAGTGCATAGAGCGTGGGGAAGATGCCGATCGCCAGCAGGGCGATCACGGCCGGGGCGAGGAACCAGACCGGGGTCCAGCGGCTTTCGAGACGATGCGCCATGCGGGTCCTATTCGAGATTGGTGTGCCGCGCCCGCATCGCCTCGGGCGCGATGCCGAGGCGGTCGCGCAGCGCCAGCACGACCAGCTCGAACAGCAGGAACTGCGCGCCCTCGTACAGGCTGCCCATCGGCAGCACCGAGGCGACGGCAGGGCCTGTATCGTTGGCCATGGTCTGGGCCGGCAGCACGAACACGGTGTCGGCCAGCGCCGCGGCGCTGCCTTGCGGCTGGGCGGTGAACAGCAGCGTCCGCGCCCCGGCATCCCGGGCGATGCGCATCAGCCCGTCGATGGTGGCGAAGCCGCCGGGCCCGGCGCTGACCACCAGCAGGTCGCCTGGCCCGACCGGCGGGGCACTCATGTCGCCGACGACATGGGCGTCGAGGCCGAGATGGTACAGGCGCATCGCCAGCGCCCGCATCATCAGCCCCTCGCGGCCGACGCCATGGCAGACGACCCGGCCGGCGCCGGCCAGGGCGTCGAGCACCGGGTCGATGGCATCGGGGTCGAGCCGGCGGAACACGCCGCCGATCTCGTCCAGCGCCACTTCCGCCAGGGCGCCCAGGGTGTCGGGCATCGAAAACTCTCCCGTTCGGTTCCTGGTGTGCCTCTCCCGCTTGCGGGAGAGGCCGGAACCGCGTTGGCGGTTCCGGGTGAGGGTGTTTGTCGAGGCCAGTGCCCACCCTCACCCGGTCTCGCTGTGCGAGCCCGGCCTCTCCCGCCAGGCGGGAGAGGCAACACGAGAGCTACACCCGGACCGAACTCGACCCGATCATTCCACCATCCAGCCTACTGCAGCTTCTCCTTCTTGCCGTCGTAGTATCCGGCCTTCTGCAGCACCGCCTCCATGCGCTCGCCGATCTTCTGGGCGCCGGATTCGGTGGTCTCCTCGCCCAGCATGATCTTGGTGCCGAATTCGGCGACGATCTCGGAGATCGCCGGCCATTCCGGGAAGCGCGGCCGGAACGACGGCACGCCGCCCTGCCAGGATTCCACCGTCGGCGCCACGAAGGCGTACTTGGCCTTGATCGCCGGGTCGTCATAGACCGCGGTGCGGCCGGAGACGCCACCGGCCTCGACATAGGGCTTGGCCATCGCCTCGGACGTCACCCACTGGATGAACAGCCAAGACGCCTTCTGCTCCGCCTCGCTCGACTGCGAGGCGACGCCGAGCGAGAAGCCGCCCAGCGCCGGCTTCAGACCGGCCTCGCCCTTCGGCTCGGTGGCCACGCCCAGGCAGTCGCCCAGCTTCGAGGTCGCCGGGTCGACCAGGGTGGAATAGAAGGACGACCATTCCGTGATCATCGCCACCTGGCCCTGGGCCAGCGCGTTGACCGATTCCGCATGGTCGAAATCGACGATGCCCGGCGGCATGATCTTCATCAGATCCTGCCGGAACTTCAGCCCCTTTTGCGACTCCGCGGAGGTGAGATTGGACTTGAAGTCGGCATTGAGCAGCGACCCGCCGAACGGCCACAGCACGCGCATGAAGCTGTCGGCCGACTGGGTCTCGCCGCGGCGCGACTGCAGGGCATAGGCGTATTTGCCGTCATGGGTCAGCTTCGGCCCGTAGGTGTTGAGCAGCTCGTCCCAGGTCGCCGGCGGCTTGTCGAAGCCGGCGTCCTTGAGCATGCACTTGTTGTAGAACAGCAGGCCCGAGTAGTTGTCGAAGGGCAGGCCGTACAGCTCCTTGTTCCAGGTGCCGAAGCTCTCCAGCAGGATCGGGAAGAAGCCCTTCAGGTTCAGCGCCGGATCGGCCAGGGCCGGGTCGTCGGTGAACTTCTTGAGCGGCACCAGCCAGCCGCTGTCGGCGTATTCGCCGATCCAGACGACATCGGTGAGGACCACGTCGATCTCACCACCGGCCGTGAAATCAAGCACTTCACGCTCGCGGCTGTTCTCGTAGGGCAGGATCTCGTACTCGACCTTGATCCCGGTCTCCTGCTCGAACTGCGGCAGCAGCTGGATCGCGGCGCGGTAGCCCGGGCGATCCAGGAAGATCGCCTTGATGGTGGTGCCCTTGTAGGGCGCCGACGCCTCCTTCAGGCTCCAGGCCATGGCCTGGCCTGCGGCCAGCAGTGCGGCGATGGCTGCACCGGCAAACAACAGCTTCTTCATTGGACTAGCCTCCCTTTCTGATATGTCGCCTGCGGCCGAACCCGGCCGATCAGGGTTCCCGCCCGTTCGGATGGACGATTGCGCCGTCCTCTCGAGCAAGCCGAACATTTGTATCTCTACGAATACACTCGTCCGGCGCAAGAACGGCTGTCAAGCCCAGCCGCTAGCGCTCCAGCAGCGCGCGGCAGGCGCCCAGCCGGGCCTGCCAGCCCTCACGCTCCAGCTCCGGCACCACCTCCTCGGTTTCGGGAAAGCCGATGCAGAGATAGCCGACCAGATGCCAGTCGGGCGGCACCTCGAGCAGCGCGGTCACCGCCTCCGGCTCCAGGATCGAGACCCAGCCGATTCCGACGCCCTCGATCCGGGCGGCCAGCCACAGCGTGTGGATGGCGGTGACGACGGAATGGTCCAGCGTCTCCGGCATGGTCTGGCGGCCCAGCCCCAGCCCCTGCCCGGTCGACCGGTCGCAGAACACGGCGAGCTGCACCGGCGCCTCCTCCAGCCCCGCCAGCTTCAGCCGGCGATACTGCCCGGCCCGCTCGTCGTCATACCCGGCCGCAGCATCGGCGTTGCAGCGGCTGAACACCGTCCGCACCGCGGCGCGGCGCGCGGGATCCGCCACCGCGACGAAGCGCCAGGGCTGACTGTTGCCGACCGAGGGGGCGAGGCAGGCGAGGTCGAGCAGCCGGTCGAGCAGCCCGGGCGGCAGCGGATCGCGGCGGAACCGGCGCACGTCGCGGCGCCAGCGCAGCAATTCGACGAAGCGGTTGCGGAAGTCGGGCGGAAAGTCGGGGCCGGGCACGATTCGCTCCCTGGCGGCAGGTCGGCCCAGCTATAGCCGACCGCTCATGGCTTGGGGAACAGCTCCGCTGTGCGACCCGTCGCCCAATAGGCCACGAGGCCGATCCATTCATGGATGGCGACGTTGAGGACGCTCATCTGGTCGACCAGGTCGGCGCGCGGCAGCAGGGCCGGCGGCAGGCCGCGATAGTCCACCGGCCACGGCACCACGGTCCAACCGGCCTTGCGGAACAGCGCCATCGCCCGAGGCATGTGGAAGGCGCTGGTGACCAGCACCCAATGCTGCCCGGCCTGGGGCTGCAGCAGCTGCTTCAGCAGCAGCACATTCTCGTCGGTGTTGCGGGCCTGGCCCTCCAGCACCAGCCGGCTTTCCGCCAGCCCGGCCATCAGCATGGCGTCGCGGAAGATGTCCGACTGCGCCGGCACGCCGTTCCAGGGATCGCCTAGCCCGCCGGAGAACACCACCTGCGCATCCGGGAAGCGGCGGGCCAGGTCCAGGGCGGCGAACAGCCGCTCGCCGCTGTCGTTCAGCATCGGCTCGCCCCGCGCGCCGGACAGCTGGTTCAGCTCGGCGCCGCCCAACACGATGATGCCGTCGACCACCGGCGGCAGCTCTTCCTTCCGGAACCGGTTCTCCAGCGGCAGGATCATGAGGTCGCCGACGGGCAGGACGCAGATCGCGGTGAAGGCCACGGCCAGCGCGATGACCAGGCGCCGCGCCACGCGGCGGGAGCCGTAGAGGAATCCGGCCACGGCCAGCAGCAGCGCCAGGAGCACCAGGCCGAGCGGCTGCACGAAGAACCAGATCAGTTTGGACAGGAAGAAGAACACCGCTCACCCGCCGGGCGTGGGGCCCAGGAATGGCGGATCGCGGCCGAAGATGCAACCCATCGGCCCATGCGCGGGTTGACGCGGAGACGCGGCGTCCGCACATGGGCTACTCTGTCTGACTCGGGCCGACCGGAGCACACCGCCCCTTCATGGAGCTGTTTTCGACCGACCTCTTCGATCGCGCCGGCGAGTTGTTCGACCGCCGCATCCGCCTTGGTGTGACCGGCCTGAGCCGGGCCGGCAAATCGGTGTTCATCGCCGCGCTGGTGCATGGGCTGACCGACCCGCGGCGGTTCGGGCTGCTCGACGCCGTGGCCGAGGACAGGCTGCGCGCCGCGCTGCTGCGGCCGCAGCCGCACCTGGAACTGCCGCGCTTCGCCTATGAGGAGGCGGTGGCGCGGCTGACCGGCGCCGGCGGGCACCCCGACTGGCCGGCCAGCACCCGCAACGTGGCGGAACTACGCCTGTCCCTGCGCTTCGCCCCCAAGAGCGGGCTGCGCAGCCTGCTGGGCGACCAGCTGCTGCATCTCGACATCTTCGACTATCCCGGCGAATGGCTGATCGACCTGCCGCTGCTGCAGCGCGACTACGCCTCCTGGGCCGAGGAGACGCTGGCCCTGGCCGCATCAGGGGTGCGGGCGCCGCTGTCGCAGGGCTGGCGCGAGGCGATCGCCGCCCTCGACCCCGCCGGGCCGGCCAGGGAGACCGACGCCATCGAGGTCGCCCGGCTGTACACCGACTACCTCCGCAGCTGCCGCACCCATGCCATTCCGCTGAGCCGGCTGCAGCCGGGGCGGTTCCTGCTACCGGGCGACCTCGAAGGCTCGCCCGCCCTCACCTTCTGCCCGCTGCCGCGGCCGCGCGAGACGCCGCGCGGGTCGCTGTGGCGGCTGATGGAGGAGCGGTTCGAGGGCTACAAGGCCAAGGTGATCAGCCCGTTCTTCCGCGACCATTTCAGCCGGCTCGACCGCCAGATCGTGCTGGTCGACCTCCTGTCGCACCTCGCCGCCGGGCCGGAGAGCCTGGAGGATCTCGGCCGCGCCATGGACGACATCCTGGGCTGCTTCCGGACCGGCGGCGTCAACTGGCTGTGGCCGTTCGAGACCCGGGTGCGCAAGGTGCTGTTCGCGGCGACCAAGGCCGACCACCTGCCGCGCGAGGGGCATGAGCCGCTGGTCGGGCTGATGGACGAGCTGCTGCAGCAGAGCGTGCGCCGCACCGCCTTCCAGGGCGCCACCGCGCGGTCGATGGCGATCGCCTCGCTGCGCGCCACCCGCGAGGTCGACGTCAAGCACGAGGGCGAGACTTTGCGCTGCGTCGCCGGGACGATCGAGCCGGGCGGCAAGCCGGTCGCCGCCTTCCCCGGGGCGCTGCCGCGCAGCCTGCGCGAGGCCCGTGGCGGCGGCCGCTTCGGCGCCCAGCGCTTCCTGCCGCCGGCCGATCTCGGCGCCGACGGCCAGCCCTGGCCGCACATCCGGCTGGACGGGGCGCTGCAGTTCCTGATCGGGGAAGACCTGGCATGACCCGGCCGCCATTGATTCTCGACGAACTGCCCGAGGCGGAGGGGCGGCAGACGCCAGCCCCGGCCGTGTTCCGGCTCGACCAGGCCGAGGCGGTGGCGGTCGAGGACGACCCGGTCCCGGCCGCGCCGGAAGCCTCCGATCCCGGCCTGTACCGCCGCCGCAGCCCGGGCAGCGTCGCCCTGCGCATCGCCTTCGGGGCGCTGACCGGCCTGGTGGGCCTGGGCATCGGCCTGTGGATCGAGCGCCTGGTCACCGACCTCTTGAGCCAGGGCGGGCCGCTGCAGGCGGCGACGCTGGTGCTGCTCGGCATCGCCGGGATCGGCATCCTGGTCTGGGCCGGCTGGGAGCTGCTGGCGCTGCGTCGGCTGGGCCGGGTCGAGGCGATCCGCAGCCTGGCCCGGGCCGCAGCCAGCGGCGATGCGGCCGCGGCCGAGGCGGTGGTGGCGCGCTTCCGCGGCCTGCACGGCAGCGGTCCGGCCGCCGACGGCATCGCCCGGCTGGAGCGCGAGCGCGACGAGCTGCGCGACCCTGCCGACCTGATCGCGCTGCTGGAGATCCACGCCCAGCGCCCGATCGACGCCGCCTGCCGCGCCACCATCGCGGCCACGGCGCGGCGTACCGCGCTGATCACCACGGTCACGCCCTTCGCCGTGGTCGACATGATCGTGTCCGGCGCGCTGAACCTGCGGATGATCCGGCGGATCGCCGAGATCCAGGGCTTCCGGCCCGGCCTGTTCGCCACGCTGTCGCTGATCCGGCGGGTGGCGACCACGCTGCTGATCGCCGGCGGGGTCGAGGCCGCCAACGACTATCTCGGCGATTTCCTGGGCGCCGGCCTGCTGCGCTCCTTCGGCCGCCGCGCCGGCGAGGGCGCGATCAACGGCATCCTCAGCGTGCGCATCGGCCTGGCCGCGATGAAGGTGTGCCGCCCCCTGCCCTATCTGCGCGACCACCCACCCGGCACCATGAGCCTGGCCAAGGCGATCTTCGGCGCCGAGACGGGGCCGAAGGGCAAGGACTAGGCACCCGCGGGGCGTCACTCCGATAGACGAATGCCATTCTCCTGGCACCAAACCTGAAGAGCTTCCTCGACGGTGCGCTCTTCGTAATCGTGCCAGCGATCGAGCGCGCCCCGCGATTCCAGCAGCCGCTTGAACTGCCCATACGCGCCCTTTCGCCGGAATATGTCCTCGACCGTGTCGAGGTCGCCGGGCAGCTCGCGATCGACGAAGCGCAGGACCAGGTCCCGGCCGAGATCGAGTTCGTTCTTGTGCGGAATGGCAAGGTAGCGATCGGAGGTCTCCACGTCGTCCGGAGCCACGTCCTCCTCCATGATGTCGGCAAAGTCCGAGACCAGGTGGATTTTCCCGGTGTCGAGCGAGACATAGGCCTTGTTCTCGCCGAAGCCGCCGGTGCTGACGAACTCATAGGCAAGTCGCAATTCGGTGCGATCGATCGTGACCGGGTCTTTCGATGCCATCGGGCGCTCTCCTCGACCAGGGGACCGTGCCACCGGATTGCCACGCTCCCGCGGCGCTCCGCAATGACGATGTCACGCGGGAGGCCCTGGGATGACTTGCCGCACCCGGCGGAATGACGTATCGGTTTCCGTGATGGTGCCCCGAGGACGACCTCCGAGGGGATTAAAAGGGAACACGGTGCGGACGACCCAATCAGGGGCCTAGACCGTGGCTGCCCCCGCAACTGTAAGCGGAGAGTCTGCCGCCATCGACGACCACTGGGCCACCGGGCGACCGGAGGCTTGGGAAGGTCGGCGGCAGACCACGACCCGCGAGCCAGGAGACCTGCCATCATCGTAGGGGTTCCATTGACCGGGCGGGGTGCCCGGAGGCGGAGATGATGGTGTCCAGGATCGTCTCATGGCGACGCGTCGCCGGCCCTGCCGCGTGCAGGCCGGGGCAACGCGTGCCCATGCCTTCGGCCGACGCGGCCCGTTTCACCATTGAACGCAAGGCATAGGAGACAGGGACATGACGTCCAACCCGTCCATCACCATCGGTACCGGCGCCAAGGCAGCGCCGCGCAGCCGCACCGCCGTCCCCGCCCTGCTCGCCGCCCTGTTGGGGGTGGTGCTGGTCTGGGGCGTCGGCTTCTCGCATGCCGAGGCCTTCCACAACGCCGCGCACGACACCCGGCATTCGAACGCGTTCCCCTGCCACTGAGGAGTCGGCAATGGCCGCGTTCCGCAGCTTCTTCCTGGTGGCAGCGCTGGCCGGGCTGATCGCCGGCGCCTTCATCACCATCGTCCACCAGTTCGGCACGGTGCCGATCATCCTGCATGCCGAGGTGTTCGAGAAGGCCGGCGAGGACGCCGCCGCCCCCGCCATGTCGATGGCCGCGCCCGCCGCGACCACGGCGGCCGCCGAGCACGATCATGAGCACGGGGCCGCGGCCTGGGAGCCGCAGGACGGCTTCGAGCGCACCGCCTACACGCTGCTGGCCGACGTGCTGACCGGCATTGGCTTCGCCCTGCTGCTGGTCGCGGCCTATGCCGTGCATGGCGGCGAGATCGACTGGCGCCGTGGCCTGTTCTGGGGCCTGGCCGGCTTCGCCACCTTCACCCTGGCGCCCGGCCTGGGCCTGCCGCCGGAGGTGCCCGGCACCGAGGCGGCGCCGCTGTTCGACCGCCAGGTCTGGTGGGTGGCCACGGCGCTGGCGACCGGCGGCGGGCTGGCGCTGATCTTCCTGACCCGCAGCGCCCTGTGGAGCCTGGCCGGCATCGTCCTGCTGGTGCTGCCGCACGCCTATGGCGCGCCGCAGCCGGCCGAGTTCAAGTCGGTGGCGCCGGAATCCCTGACCCATGACTTCATCGTCGCGGCGGTGATCACCAGCCTGCTGTTCTGGGCCGTGCTGGGGTCGCTGACCGGCTTGTTGTACCAACGCTTCCGGCCGGCGGCATAACCGCCGAACCTCATATCGGCTGTCTGAATTCCTGACCTGTCATCCCGTGCGCGCTGCGGCACGCAGTGCTGCGGCGCAGACACGGGATCTCGGCACGACCTCGAAGAGATCCCGGGTCAGCAGCGCATCACTTCGTGCTGCGCGGCGCCCGGGATGACGACGAGTCGATGTTTGCGGGATTGGTATCAGTTCTGCTTCATGCCGCCGACCAGCGTTGTGATGTTATACCGAAACATCTTCGCATAAGTCGAAGCCGGGCCGTCCTCGGTCGACAGCGCCTCGGCATAGAGCTCGCCGCCCATCTGCGCGCCGGAGGCCTTGGCCACCTGCTGCACCAGCCGGGGGTCGGTCGCGTTCTCGATGAACACCGCCTTGATGTGCTCGTGCTTGATCTGGTCGATCAGCTTGGCCACGTCGCCGGCCGAGGCCTCGCTCTCGGTGGAGAAGCCGACCGGGGCCCGGAACTCGATGCCGTAGGCGGCGCCGAGATAGCCGAAGGCGTCATGGCTGGTGATGACCTTGCGCTTGGCCTCGGGGATGGTCGCGACCTCGCGCCGGGCCCAGCCGTCGAGGTCCTTCAGCTCGGCCTCGTATTTGGCGCCGTTGGCCTGGTAGGCCGCGGCATGGGCCGGGTCGGCGGCCGCCAGCGCCTTGGTCACGTTCTGGGCATAGACCACGCCGTTCGCCGCGCTGTTCCAGGCATGCGGGTCGGTGATCTCCTTGCCGTCATCCTCCATCCGGCGGGTGACGATGCCGTCCGAGGCGACGATGATCTTGCCCTTGTAGCCCGAGGCGGTGATCAGCCGGTCCATCCAGCCTTCGAGGTCGAGGCCGCTGACGATGACCACGTCGGCCTTGGCCAGGGCCTGGGCGTCCTGCGGCGTCGGCTCGTAGACATGCGGGTCGCCGTTGGGGCCGACCAGGCTGCGGACCGCGACGGTGTCGCCGCCGACCTGGTGGACGATGTCGGCCAGCACGGTGAAGCTGGCGACGACGTTGAGCGTCTTGTCCTGCGCCCAGGCGGGCAGCGCGCAGGCAGCAAGAGACAGGCCCAGAAGGCCGGCACGAAACAGGGTCTTCATGCAATGGCTCCGATTAGGACACGAGGTCAGCGCGCGTAATGCGCGGTCGGCAGGTATCGGGCCCGCAGGCTGTCATGCGTCCCGAAGATCAACGACAGCACGTAGAGCGCCCCGGCCGTCAGCACGATGCTGGGCCCGGAGGGCAGGTTGCCGTGATAGGAGAACAGGAGGCCGGAATAGCCGGACAAGAGGGCCAGGCCGGCCGAACAGGCGAACAGCGACCACAGCGACCGGGCCCAGAACCGCGCCGCCGCCGCCGGCAGCATCATCAGCCCGACCACCATCAGCGTGCCCAGCGCCTGGAAGCCGCCGACCAGGTTGAGCACCACCAGCATCAGGAAGGCGAAATGCACCGCCGCCCCGATGCCGCCGACCATGCGGAGGTAGCCGGGGTCGAAGCATTCGACCACCAGCGGCCGGTACAGGAGCGCCAGCGCGATCAGGGTGACGGTGGCGATCCCCGCCATCAGCAGCAGCGCCGCGTCGTCGACCGCCAGGATGGTGCCGAACAGCACATGCATCAGGTCGACATTGCTGCCGCGGGTCGAGACGATCAGCACGCCGGCGGCCAGCGCGATCAGGTAGAAGGCGGCGAAGGCGGCGTCCTCGCGCAGCGCCGTGACCCGGGTGACGGCGCCGGCCATCAGCGCCACCAGCAGGCCGGCGACCAGCCCGCCCAGCCCCATCGCCCACAGCGACAGGCCGGAGATCAGGAAGCCGACCGCGGCGCCCGGCAGCACCGCATGCGACATGGCATCGCCCACCAGGCTCATCCGCCGCAGCACCAGCAGCACACCGACCGGGCCGCAGCCCAGCGACAGCGCCATGCAGGCGATCAGCGCCCGCTTCATGAAGTCGTATTCGAGGAAGGGCTGTACCAGGAAGGTCCAGGGATCGGTCACGCCGCGCTCCGATGGCAGGCTTCGCCACGATCGGACCAGGCTTCCGCCATGGCGCGGGCGCGCAGCAGGTTCTCGGCGCACAGCACGTCTCCGGTCAGGCCCCAGCCGATCGGGTCGCGGGCCAGCAGCAGGGTGTGCGAGCAGAACTCGCGCACCTGATCGAGGTCGTGCAGCACGGTGATCACCGTGCGCCCCTCGCCATGCCAGCGCCGCACCACGTCGACCAGGTCGCGGGTGGTCTTGGTGTCGAGCGCGGTGAAGGGCTCGTCGAGCAGGATCACCCGCCCGTCCTGCAGCAGCAGCCGGGCGAACAGCACGCGCTGGAACTGGCCGGCGGACAGGCTGCCGATCGGCCGGCCCTCGAAGCCGCCGAGGCCGACCGCCTCCAGCGCCTCTTCGGCCCGCCGGCGCAGCGCCTTGGTCACGCCGCCGAACAGCCCGGTCTGGGCCCAGCCGCCGAGCAGCACGGTGTCGGCCACCGAGATCGGGAAGCTGCGGTCGATCTCCGCCAGCTGCGGCAGGTAGGCGACATCGCGCCGGCGCAGGCCGCCGCGGTCGACATGGCCGGACAGCGGGGTCAGCAGGCCGGCGATGGTCTTCAGCAGGGTCGACTTGCCGGCGCCGTTCGGCCCGACGATGGCGGTCAGCGTGCCCGGCTCGAAGCTGCCGTCGACATGGTGCACGGCCGGGTGCCGCTCATAGCCGGCGGTCAGGTTGGCAAGGCGGATGCGGCCGGTGGCGCCGGAGGGGCTCATCACGTTCATCCCAGCCAGCCCAGCGCCCAGGCCACGGCGAGCCACAGCACGGCGATCAGGCCGAAGGCGACGACCAGCCGCAGCCCGACCGGCGCGGCCAGGGCCGACGGTCCGATCTCCCCCGCCCGGCGGGCAGTGTGGGCGGGGTGGGAATGCAACAGGGTCATGGATCGGCCGATGCGGTGAGGCAGGTACGGCACCATAGCGCCCGGGCGGCGCGGCACCATTGACGTTAACGTATAACATCTTTGCAAGATCGCAAAGCGTCGGCCGAAGGGATGCCGACCAAAGGACTAGGTCGGGTTCGCCCTCGCGAACCCAGCCTACGTGTCAGTCTCCCTGCCGGCCGGGCAGATCCGCGATGCGATAGATCCAAGGCACGGCCGAACCGCACCAGGACTGCCGCTTCGGCACCAACTGTTCGCGCTGCCGGATGCTGCCCCAACGGATACCCCATTCCTCGGCATCGGCCCCCTCGCCGGTGACGAAGAGCGGGGACCCGCATTCCGGGCAAAAGGACTGGAGCCGGCGGCGGCCGCCGTCGCCGATCTTGACGTAGACCTTGGGCTGATGCGCGGTCAGCCGGATCCGGTCGCGCGGCGCGGTCAC
Source organism: Inquilinus sp. 2KB_23 (assembly GCF_052115705.1). Classification (NCBI taxonomy): domain Bacteria; kingdom Pseudomonadati; phylum Pseudomonadota; class Alphaproteobacteria; order Rhodospirillales; family Rhodospirillaceae; genus Inquilinus; species Inquilinus sp. 2KB_23. The sequence goes on from NZ_JBFRHF010000019.1 coordinate 91,542, forward strand.
CGTGACCCGGAAGGCGGAGCCGGTCAGCACCTGGCAATCGGTGCAGTGGCAGACCCCTACCTGTTCTGGCTCGATCTCGGCCTCGTATCGGACATGGCCGCAATGGCACTGGCCGTCGATTAGCATGGCGCCGCACCTCCCCCGCCAGCCTATCGCCGCGCGGGCCGGCGGGCCAGCGGCGACGGCGCCAAGCGGCGCAGCACCAGGTGCTTCAGCGCCGGCGGGATGTGCCCGGGCGACGGCCAGTCGACGGCGAGGCCCTGGGCGACGCATTCGGCCGCGATCTGCCGCCCGTTCTCGTAGCGCAGCTGGCCCAGGCGCGGCAGCGAGTCGGCGCGGCGGTGGTCGAAGGGGCGGCCCGACAGGGCCTCGCGGAAGCCGCGGTGGAAGTCCGGATGGGCCAGGACGCGCCGCGCCTCGGGCCAATGCCGGGCGCGCCTTGTGGCGACGTCGGAGGCGTCGAGGGCCGTGGCGCCGGTCATGGCTGCAGGTCGACCAGGGCGGCCCGGCCGCCGGCATCGCCGGCCGCCAGCCAGCGGCCGTCGGCGGAGAAGGCCAGGGCCTCGATCGCGGCGCCGTTGGGCCGGAGCACGGGGACGTAGCCGTTGCCGTCGAGCGGCATCAGCGCGACGAAGCCGTCCTTGGCGCCGGCGGCCACGACCGGCAGCAGCGGATGGGCGGCGACGCGGGTGATCGGCGTGCCGCGGGCCCAGCCGGCCTCGCTCGCCGTGCCGCCCATCGGCCCGTCCCGCCCAGTGAAGCGCCAGGACACCACGCCTTCGGAGCCGGAGGTCACCAGCGCCCGCCCGCCATCGGCCCAGGCCATCGAGCGCGGCTTGGCCGGATAGCCCGGCATCTGCATGTGGACGCCGTCCGACAGGCGCCAGGCGTGCAGCGCCTTCTCCTGCAACGCCGAGACGATGAAGCGCGAGCGCGGATGCCAGGTCACGCCGAGATGCGCCCCCTGCCAGGCGTAGAGCCTGGACGGCCAGGCGCGCTTGCGCGGCGACCACACGGTGACGCCGCCGTAATGGGCCGCGGCGACGCGCCGGCCGCGCGGGTCGAAGGCGGCACCGTCGATCACGGCCGGCCCCTGCAGGCGGGTGATCTCCGCGCCCTCGGCGTCGAACACCAGCACGTCCCGGCCGGCGGTGCAGAGACGGCGCCCGGTCGCCGGGGCGGCGTCCACGGCGGCGATCCAGCGGCCCGGCACCGCCGCGATCCCGGACACCGCCCCATCGCGGTCGATACGGCAGAGCCGGCCGTCATCGCCGCCGCTGAGAAAGCCGCCGGCAATGTCCGGGCACAGCGCCAGGACGGCGCCACCATGCGCCGGCACGGTGATAACCATCTCAGGTGCCTCGATGTCGATCAGGCGGACCGTGCCGTCGCCCAGGCCGAAGGCGTGGTGGCGGCCGGCGAAGGCGGCCACCACCACCGGCGCCGGCCAGGCCCGGACGATGCCTTTTTCCTCCGCCAGGGCCCGCGGCGGCAGCAGCAGGCTCATCGGGCGACGCAGTCCTCGAAGCTGGCGCGCAGCCCGGCGGCGTCGAGGTTGCGGCCGATCAGCACCAGCCGGCTCTCGCGCGGCTGACCGGGCCGCCAGGCCGGGGCGAAATCGCCCTCCTGCAGCATGTGCACGCCCTGGAATACGAAGGGCCGGCTCGCCTCGGCGAAGTCGAGGATGCCCTTGCTGCGCAGGATGTCGGCGCCGCGGACCGCCAGCAGCATGCCGATCCATTCGATGAAGCGTCGCCCGTCGAGCGGCCGGTCCGACCGGAAGGACAGGCTGCCGACGCCCTGGTCATGCTCGTGGTGATGGGCGCGGCCGTCGAGCAGGTCGGGGGCGAGCGCCAGCAGCCGGTCGAGGTCGAAGGCGCCGGCGCCCATCAGCGCGCCGAGGTCGACGTCGCAGCGCCGGGTCTGAATGACACGCGCCACCGGGTTGATGGCGCGGATCCGCGCCTCGACCACCGCCAGGCCGGTCGCATCCGCCAGGTCGGTCTTGTTCAGCAGGATGGTGTCGGCGAAGGCCACCTGCTCCTCCGCCTCGTCGCTGTCGTCGAGCCGCGCCTCGATGTTGCGGGCATCGACCACGGTGACGATCGAATCGAGGGCGGCGCGCTCGCGCACCTCGTCATCGACCAGGAAGGTCTGGGCCACCGGCGCCGGGTCGGCCAGGCCGGTGGTCTCGATCAGGATGCCGTCGAAGCCGTCGGCGCGCTTCATCAGCCCGCCGATGATCCGGATCAGGTCGCCGCGCACCGAACAGCAGAGGCAGCCATTGTTCATGGCGAACACCTCCTCATCCGCGCCGACCACGAGGTCGCCGTCGATGCCGATCTCGCCGAACTCGTTGACGATCACGGCGTAGCGCTTGCCGTGCGCCTCGGAGAGGATGCGGTTCAGCAGCGTGGTCTTGCCGGCGCCGAGGGTGCCGGTCAGGACGGTGACGGGGATGCGGGGCATGGGCGGGCTTCGGGTTCCGGACGGGATAACTGTTACTATATAACATATTGGAAAGACGCAAGCCTGTCGCCTGATCCCCGGCCGGATGCTATGGACAAGGCGCGCCATGCGGACCCGGCCGCCGGCAGCGTGCCCCAGAATCGCCCAGATTCTTCGCGAGGCACGGTGTCCGGAGGCCGACTCCGCCGTTTCGCAGCCGAGGATCGACATGCCCGTTGCCGCCCCGTCCCGCCGTGCCTTCCTGTGCGGTTGCGCCGCAAGCCTGTCGCTGGCCCTGGTCCGGCCGGCCCGGGCGGAGGGCGAGGATGCGCCGCCCGCGCTGGGCTTCCGCCAGCTGGCCGACGGCGTCTGGCTGCACACCAGCTGGGGCAAGACCCCGCAGGGCTGGGTGCCGTCCAACGGCCTCGCCCTGATCGGGCCCGAGGAGGTGCTGCTGATCGACGCCGCCTGGACGCCGGCGCAGACCGTGGCCCTGCTGGCCCAGGTGGCGCAGACCGCCCCCAACCGGCCGATCAACCTGCTGGTCACCCACGCCCATGACGACCGCCTGAGCGGCCTCGCGGCGGTGCATGCCCGCGGCGGCTGGTCGATGGCCCGGGACGAGACGGTGAAGGAGGCCGAGGGCGCCGGCACCATCCAGCGCAGCTGGAGCGGCGAGTCGACCACCCTCACCGGCGGCGGCCGGCCGGTGGAGCTGTTCTATCCCGGCCCGGCGCACACCCGCGACAACACCGTGGCCTTCCTGGCGGACAGCGCCGTGCTGTTCGGCGGCTGCATGATCCGGGGCGTCGAGCAGGGCAACCTGGGCAACACCGACGAGTCCGACATCTGCCGCTGGCCGCAATCGGTCGAGGCGGTCATCGGCCGCTACGGCAAGGCGGCGAAGATCGTGGTGCCGGGCCATGGCGAGGTCGGCGACGCCGAACTCCTGGCCCACACCCGGACCCTGGCGAGGGCCGAGGCGGCGAAGAGCTGCCACCCGGCCGGCTGAACGGCGCCCAAGATCTCCGGGACGCCGGCTGGGTCAGACGCGACCCAGGAACTCGATCACCCGCCTGGTGAGCAGCGCGGTCGCATCCGCGTCGTAGGACGGCAGCGAATTGTCGGCGAAGTAGTGCTGGTCGCCGGGATACAGGAAAAGCTCGGCATCCTCGGCCTTCTCCACGATCTCACGGGCGGCGTCGACGTCGCCCTCGCCGACGAAGATCGGGTCGTTGTCCATGCCGTGGATCTGGACCGGGACCCCGTCCGGCCAAGGTCCGAAGGCCCACTCGCCGCTGATCGGCAGGCAGGAGTAGAAGAGCAGCGCTCCACGGGCCCCGGGCCGCGTCTGCGCGAGCTTCTGCGCCGGCAGCACGCCGAATGAGAACCCGGCATAGACGAGCTCGGAAGACAGTCCGTCGGCAACCCGGACGCCGCGTTCCCGCGCCTCGTCGAATCCGATTTCACGAATATGGGCGAGCCCCTCCTCGATGCTCCGGAACGTGCGTCCGTCAAACAGGTCCGGCGTGTGCACGGTGTGGCCGGCGGCCCGAAGGTCTTCGGCGAACGCACGCACACCGGGGGTCAGCCCCTGTGCATGGTGGAACAACAGGACCTCGGCCATGGGAACCTCCGGGTCTGATGGTTGGACATGCAAGCGATCACCTTACGGCGTCGGCCCCCTCGCCGGGAAGGGCGCGCCAACCCACCCACTCGACGCCGGGTTCAGTCCGCGGCGGGGGCCTGGCGGGCGGCGCAGTCGCGGCAGCGGCCGAGGATCTCGATGGTGCGGCTGTCGGCGACGAAGCCGATGCGCTGGGTCCAGGCCTCGATCAGCTGGTCGACCGCGGGGTCGGTGATCTCCTCCACCCGGCCGCAGTCGCGGCAGATGGCGAATTGCGCGGGCTGGTGGTGATGGTGGTCCGGCCCGCCGCATACCACATAGGCGTTGAGCGATTCGATCCGGTGCACCAGGCCGCGGTCGAGCAGCCCCTTCAGCGCCCGATACACCACCGGCGGCGCGGTGATGCCGTCATCCTTCATCTCGCGCAGGATGTCGTAGGCGCTGGCCGGCTCGGCGCTGGCGCGGACCAGGTCGAGCACCCGCTCCTGCCAATGCGACAGCCCGGCCCGAGGCGGCCGACCGCGCTTCGCGGTCGTCTTCGGCGCCACGGCGGCCTTGCTCTTCGACGCCATCGGCATGTCTTCCACCTGTCGTCCCATGTCCGATTGATAGCATGCGCGCGCGGGGCGGACCAAACCCTTGCACAGCGGCTATTTGGACAATCCGGCCGGGAACGCAAGGGCTTGCGGTCCGGCCGCCGAAGCCCAACCATCGACGAGCGGGCTGGCCCGCCGTCGGGCTGGATGGGCTGCATAACCGGCGATCTTGAAACCGACCGGTCACCCCCCATCTCCTTAAACAAGAGGGATGCTTGAAGGTCCCTCCCCCACAGGCGCCGGGCGACCGGGCCACCTCAGCCGGAGGTTCCGGCAGCTCGCTCGTCAGGAGGAGTGACCATGACGCGGGTTTCGCTGTTCAACAGCCCGCTCCTGCTCGGTTTCGAGCAGTTCGAGCGAACGCTCGATCGGATCGGCAAAGTGCCGAACGACGGGTATCCGCCCTACAACATCGAGCAGATCGGCGACGATCAGCTGCGAATTACCCTGGCGGTCGCCGGGTTCAGCGACGCCGACCTGTCGGTGCAGATCGAGGACAACCAGCTGGTGGTCCGCGGCAAGCAGTCCGACGAGAAGGAGCGCGTGTTCCTGCACCGCGGCATCGCCGCCCGCCAGTTCCAGCGCGCCTTCGTGCTGGCCGAGGGCATCGAGGTGACCGGGGCTTCGCTCGACAACGGGCTGCTCAACGTCGACCTCCGCCGCCCGCTGCCGGAGACCAAGGTCCGGACCATCGCGATCAAGCCCGCGGCATCCAAGGCCAACGGCAAGACCACCATTGACGTCGCCAGCGACGTCAATGCGTGAAGCTGAACCGAAACCCGTGGTGATGACCATGAACACACATGCCATTCCGACCCTGAACCAGATGTCGCCGACGGATTTCGCGGCGCTGGGCCTGAACCAGATCGCCTTCGTCAAGCGGGCGGTGGTCGAGGGCGAAGCGGTCTTCGCCGTGCACGGCGCCGACGGCACCCCGCTGACCGTGGTCAAGGACCGCGACGTCGCCTTCGCGGTGATCCGCCAGAACGACATGGAGCCGGTCAGCGCCCACTGACCCCGCCGCTCCCTCGCATGAGCTGAACGCGAAAGCCCCGCCGACCGGCGGGGCTTTTGTCGTTCAGGAGCGCGTCGGGAGACGCGGGCTCACAGATGCGGGTTTCGGGTGCGGTAGCGTTCCACCAGGGCGGCGTTGCGGTCCTTCGACCCCGGCATGTTCGAACTGATATAGGCCGGCGCCACCTCGCCCGACTGGGCCAGCCGGGCCACCGTCTCGGTCAGCACCGCGTTCCAGATCGCCGCACCCAGCACGGTCGAGATCGGGCCGACGATCAGCCCCTCGGCCGCGGTCACCGAGGCGTCGCCGGGCGGACCCTGGTTGTCGATGGCGATGTCGGCGATCTCGGCCAGGGTCTCGCGGCCGGCCGCCGCGGCCTTGGAATAGGCGATCGACGTGACCGCCACCACCCGGGCGCCCCGGGCCTTGCCGTAGCGCGCGGCTTCCACCGGCACCGCGTTGACCCCGCTGTTGGAGTAGACGAACAGGGTGTCGCCCGGCCCGATCGGGTAGCGGCTGAGCAGCGGGTCGGCCAGGCCGGTCATCCGCTCCAGCACGCCGCTGACCACGGCGCCTTCATGCAGCATCACCGAGGAGGCCAGGATCGGCACCACGCAGGCCAGGCCACCGGCGCGGAAATGCCCCTCCTCCGCCATCAGGTGGGAATGGCCGGTGCCGAAGATGTAGATCAGCCCGTCGCGGCGGATGGTCTCGACGCAGGCCTCGGCCGCGGCGCCGATCGCGGCGCCCTGGGTCGCGGTCAGGGCGGCGATGCGGTCGGCGATGCCGGCGAGATAGGCGGAGGCACCGGAAAGAGCAGGGGCGGTCATGAGTCCGTCGTGTCTGGAGGGGAGAGCCGCGCCCGCATCTTGTAGCGGTCGCCGCGATAGGCGGAGCGGACGAATTCGATGACATGGCCGGCGGAATCGGCTGTCCGCCGGGTCAGCACCAGCACCGGCGCGGTCAGCGGGATGTCGAGCGCGCTGGCGGTCATGGCGTCCGGCAGGTCGGCCTCGACCGTCTGTTCCGCCTGCCAGGGCACCAGCCCGTAGTCGCGGCGCAGCACCTCGTACAGCGAGGCGGTGCTGAAATCGTGCTTGTCGAGGATGCCGGGCACCAGCGCCGCGGGCAGCCAGCTGATCTCGAACGCCATCGGCACCGCATCGGCCAGGCGGACGCGTTCCAGCAGGACCACCGGGTCCCCTTCCGCGATGCCCAGCGCCTCGCGCGCCTCGCCCGCCGCCGGCACCACGGTCTGGCGCAGGATCACGCTGGCGGCGCGGCGGCCCAGCCGGGCCATGTCTTCGCTGAAGCCGCTCAACCGCTGCAGCCGCTGGTCGATCTTGGGCCGGGCGACGAAGCAGCCGCGGCCGATCCGGCTTTCGATCAGCCCGGCATCGGTCAGGCTCTTGAAGGCCTGGCGCACGGTCATCCGGCTGATGCCGAGCTGGTCGGCCAGGTCGCGCTCGGACGGCAGCCGGTCGCCCACGGCGAAGCCGCCGTCGCGGATCCGGTCGGCGAGGTCCTGGGCGATCTTCTGGTAGATCGGCTTGTCGGAAGAGGTCGGCTCTAGGTCGGTCATGATGGGCCCTGGTGGTCTAGACCACGTTTGGCATGATGGAGGCCGATCCCGACCCCGTCAAGAAAGGTCGGACGTTCCGCTCGGCAGTGTCATCCGCAGCAGCGCGTCACGATGCGCGGCGTAGCGGCGGAAGGCGGCGTCGTAGCGCGGTCGCAGCGCCGGATCGGGGCGATGCGACCGCCGGATGACGCGGGTCCGGCGCGAGGCCTCGCCGACCGAGGGATACCATCCGATGCCGGTCGCGGCCAGCAGCGCCGCGCCGCGGGCGCCGTGTTCGGTGCCTGCGGGAATCTCGACCGGCAGGTCCAGCACATCGGCGATCATCTGCGACCAGAAGGCGCTGCGCCCGCCGCCGCCGGACAGCAGCACCGTCTCCGGCCGCGCGTCCATGGCCTCGAAGCAGTCGCGGATGGCGAAGGCCAGCCCTTCGTACACGGCACGCACCAGCTCGGTCTGGCCGTGCGACGGCGCCAGCCCGGCGAACTGCGCCCGCGCCGTGGCCGAGACCGCCGGGGCGATGATCCCGACCTCGCTGAGATAGGGCAGATAGACCGCCCCGCCCGCGCCGGGAGCGGCCGCCATGGCCAGCGCCTCCAGCGCCGCATAGGGGTCAGGCACCGCGGCCAGGTCGGGGCACAGGCTGCGCAGGCACCAGTCGAGATTGCTGGTGCCGGCGACATTGACCATGCAGCGCAGCCACATCCGGTCCGGCAGGCTGAACAGTAGGCCGAGATCCGGCGGCGTGAAGGATGGCGAGGGCAGCACGATGCCGTTCAGGCAGGTGGTGCCGAGAATGGTGCAAGCCGATCCCGGGGCCAGCCCGCCCGAGCCGATGACGCTGGCGGCGACGTCGCCGGCACCGGTGACGACCGGGGTGCCGGGCCGCAGCCCGGTCTCCGCCGCCGCGGCCGCCGTCACGGTTCCGGCGATCGCCTCGCAGGGCAGCACCGGCGGCAGCAGCCGGCGGTGGGGCTGCAGGCCGAACAGGTCGAGGATGGCGTCGCTGCGACCCTGGGCCAGGGCGCTGCCCGGCGCCACCGCGGCCTCGGTCGGGTCGGTGGCGCGCTGGCCGGTCAGGCGGAAGCGCAGGAAGTCCTTGCAGCCGAACACGCAGTCCGCCCGCGCCATCGCCTCGGGCTCATGGTCCAACAGCCAGCGCAGCACCGGCAGGGTGCAGCCCTGCTGCATCACCGAGCCGGACGACGCGAAGATGCGGGACAGGAAATGCGGGTCGCGGTCCTGCATCGCCTCGATCCAGGGCTGGCTGCGGCCGTCGTCCCACAGGATGCCCGGCCGCACCGGCCGGCCATCGGCATCGATCACCCAGGCGCCGACCATGGCGCCGGAGACCCCGATGGCGGCGACGTCGCGGCCCTCGGCCCCGGCCAGGACCTCGCGGATCACGGCGACGGTTGCCGACCACGCGGCCTCGGGGTCGCTCTCTGACCAGGATGGTGAAGGATGCGCCACCAGGGTGCGCCGGGCCGCGGCGGCGACCTGGCGGCCGTCGCGCCCGAACAGCGCGGCCTTGATGACCGAGGTGCCGGCGTCGAGGCCGAGCAGGAGCGGCGGCATGGCGGACCTGCGCACGAGGACCGCCCGCCCAGCGGAGCGGGCGGCCGGGGATCAGGCGGCGTTCACCGCCTCGGTCTGGGACAGCAGCGCGTAGATCGCGTCGGCGCTCTGGCAGCCGCGCAGCTTCTCGCATAGGCCTTCGTCGCGCAGCATCCGGCTGATGCGGGCCAGCGCCTTGAGATGGTCCGCCCCCGCCCCTTCCGGGGCCAGCAGCAGGAACACCAGGTCGACCGGCTGCTCGTCGACCGCGTCGAAGTCGATCGGCCGCTCCAACCGGGCGAAGGCGCCGAACACGCCGGGCAGGTTGGGCAGCTTGCCGTGCGGGATGGCGATGCCGCGGCCGACGCCGGTCGACCCCAGCCGCTCACGCTCGAGCAGCACGTCGAAGACGAAGCGCTCGTGCTGGCCGGTCAGTTCGGCGGCGCGGCGGGCCAGGTCCTGCAGCGCCTGCTTCTTGCTGGCAGCCTTCAGACTGGCGAGAATCGCCTCGGGGCGAAGAAAATCGATCATGTCGGATTCGGACGCGCCGCCGTCAGGCGGCGGCGTCCTCGGTCCCCTTCGGGTCGACCCAGCCGATGTTGCCGTCGGGTCGGCGGAACACCATGTTGAGCCGCCCCAGTGCCTGGTTGCGGAACATCAGCGCCGGCAGGTCGCCGAGATCGAGGCGCATCACCGCCTGCAGCACGGTCAGGCTTTCGATCGTGGTCGACACGTCGGCGATCACGATCGGCTGCGTCGGCTCGTCGCCCTCGTGCAGCTCCTCGGATTCGGCCTCCAGGATGTAGGCCTGGGCGGCGAGGCCCGGCTGGCCGTCGCCATTGTGGTGGTCGCGCAGGCGGCGCTTGTAGCGGCGCAGGCGCTTGGCCAGCTTGTTCGCCGCGGCGTCGAAGGCGTGATACGGGCTCTCGGCCTCCGCATTGCTCTGCAGGAGGATGTTGCGGCCGACATGGACCGACAGATCGCTCCGGATCAGATGCGCGTTGCGGGAAAAGACGACGTTGGCCTCGATCGCGTTGTTGAAGTACTTCGCGGTCGTGCTGGTGAGGGCGTCGCTGACGTGGGTGCGCAGGGCGTCACCGACATCGATCTGCTTGCCTCGGACGGTCAGTTGCATGGCTGTCGCTTCACTGCTGCACGATGGGAAAACGGCGCCCAAAAAAGAACCGGGCGGCCGTGGGGGGCCGCCTTTGCGCGGCGACCATAGGGATGGGGCACCTTTCTGTCAACGAAGGGGGCCCGGCCCTGGGCTGCGGACGAGGACGGGGGAGCGCTCATCGGCTCAAACCCTTCTCGCGTCGTCTCTGGACGGAGGATGGTATCCGCATCCCCTCACGGTACTTGGCGACGGTCCTGCGCGCAATGTCGATCCCCTCCTTGCGCAGGATTTCGACGATGCGGTCGTCCGACAGCACACCATCCGCCGGCTCGGCATCGATCATGGTGCGGATGCGGTGGCGCACCGCCTCGGCCGAATGGGCGTCGCCGCCATCGGCCCCCTGGATCGCCTGGGTGAAGAAGTACTTCAGTTCGAACGCCCCGCGCGGCGTCGCCATCACCTTGTTGGTGGTCACCCGGCTGATCGTGCTCTCATGCATGTCGACCGCCTCGGCGACGTCCTTCAGCGTCAGCGGCCGCAGGTGCTGGACGCCGAGGACGAAGAACGCGTCCTGCCGGCGCACGATCTCGGACGCCACCTTGAGGATGGTGTTGGCGCGCTGGTCGAGGGCGCGGACCAGCCAGTTGGCGTCGGCCAGGCAGGTGCCAACATAGTCGCGGTCGACCTTGCTGCGGGTGCCTCGGGTGATCTCGGCGTGGTAGCGGCGGTTGACCAGCACCCGCGGCAGCGTCTCGGCGTTCAGCTCGATCAGCCAGCTGCCGTCCTGCTGCGGCCGCATCAGGATGTCGGGGATCAGCGTCTGCGCGATCTCGTGGTCGAAGGCGGCACCGGGCTTAGGGTCGAGGGCGCGGATCTCGGCGATCATGTCGGCGAGGTCCTCGGCGTCGACGCCGCACAGCCGCATCACCGCCGCCAGGTCGCGCCGTGCCAGCAGGTCGAGATTGTCCAATAGTGCCTGCATCGCCGGGTCGAGCCGGTTGCGTTCGGCCAGCTGGATGGCCAGGCACTCCGCCAGGCTGCGGGCGAACACGCCGGGCGGGTCCAGCCGCTGGCAGCGGCGCAGCACCGCCTCGACCCGCGCGGGCGGGCAGCCGAAGGCGGCCGCGATCTCCTCGACCGGCACGCCGAGATAGCCGGTGTCCTCCAGCAGGTCGGCCAGCCGCGCCGCGATCAGCCGGTCGGCCGGCCCGGCGAACTCGATCGCGATCTGGCTCAGCAGATGGTCGCGCAGGCTCGGCCGCTCCGGCAGCGTCTCGTCCAGCCCGGGCAGGTCGTCGGCGAAGTCCATGCGGCCGCGGCCGGCGCCGGCGAACTGCGCCTCGCCGCCGTAATCGTCGTTGCGGTCGGTGGAGCTGGAACCGGTGAACAGGTTGCTCCAGTCGGTGTCGAGCGGCGCGTCGGCCGACACCATGGCCGGCGGCTCCGGCGCGGTCAGGGCGACATCGGCCGCCACCGTCCGCCCGGACCCGGGATCAGGGGGCTCGGCGTCGTTGCGGTCGCCGGTGCTGTCGCCGTCATCCCCGCGCTCGCCGTCTTCCCGTTCCAGGAGCGGATTGCGCTCGAGTTCGCCCTCGACGAAGGCGGAGAGCTCGATGTTGGAGAGCTGCAGCAGCTTGATCGATTGCTGCAGCTGCGGCGTCATGACCAGCGCCTGGCTCTGCCTGAGCCCCAAGCGTTGCGAAATGGCCATGGTCGCCCGGTGGTCTAAAGGCTGAAGCGTTCGCCCAGATACACGCGCCGCACCTCCTCATTGCCGACGATATCGGATGGTTTCCCTTCCATCAGAACACGCCCGTCGTGGAGGATATAGGCCCGATCGACGATATCGAGGGTTTCGCGGACATTGTGGTCGGTGATCAGCACGCCGATGCCGCGGTCGCGCAGATGCGCCACCAGCTCGCGGATGTCGCCGACGGCGATCGGGTCGATGCCGGCCAGCGGCTCGTCGAGCAGCATGAAATGCGGATGGCTGGCCAGCGCCCGCGCGATCTCGACGCGCCGGCGCTCGCCGCCCGACAGCGCCATGGCCGGGGTGCGGCGCAGATGGCTGATCGAGAACTCGGCCAGCAGGTCCTCCAGCACCGCCTCGCGGGTCGAGCGGTCGGGCTCGGAGATCTCGAGCACGGCGCGGATGTTCTGCTCCACCGTCAGGCCGCGAAAGATCGAGGCCTCCTGCGGCAGGTAGCCGATGCCGAGCCGGGCGCGGCGGTACATCGGCAGGTCGGTCAGCTCCTGCCCGTCCAGCGCGATGGTGCCGTAATCCGGCTGGATCAGCCCGGTGATCATGTAGAAGCAGGTGGTCTTGCCGGCGCCGTTGGGGCCGAGCAGCCCGACCGCCTCGCCGCGCTGTACCTGCAGGCTGACGTCGCGCAGCACCGGCCGCTTCTTGTACTGCTTGCCGAGGTTGCGGGCGACGAGCCCCTCGTTCTTGGCGACGAGGCGCGGCGCGGAGGCCGCTTCAGGCGAAAGCGCCGGGCTGGTGGGTCTGGCCATCGCCTGTCCTTACTTCTTCGGCGCCGGCTGGGCCGGTGCGGCGGGCTCGCCCGGCGTCTGGACCTTCTGGTCCGGCACCAGCAGCGCCCGGGCGCGGGTGGCGGGCTGCCCCGCCTGCCCCGGCCGGGTCAGCAGCTTGCTGACGCCGCTGGCCATGTCGACCTCGGCATAGTCGCCGTTCAGCTGGTTGCCGCCGCGGGTCAGGTGCACGTCGTCGGTGATGGTCGCGAACTGGGTCTTGACGTTGTAGCGGCCGGTCTGGCCGGTGACCACGTCGGTCGCCGTGGTCAGCCGGACATTGCCGTCGGCGTCGACCACCGACAGCTCCTTGTCGCCCTTCTCGTTCGCGGCGAAATGGCCGGTCAGGACGTCGGCGCGCAGCGTCTTCTCTTCCTTCGCCCGGGTCGCCACGGCGTTGCCGCGGGCGACCGCGACATCCTCGGCCTGGCGGTACTGCAGGCTGTCGGTGGCGGTGATGACGTCGTCGTTGTTGACGAATTTCAGGTTGCCGCCGGTCAGGGTGAACACCTGGGTGTCCATGTCGTAGACCCCGTGCCCGCCGGTGGCGCTGGTGGTGTCGCCGCGGGTGATCAGGACGTTGCCTTCCGCCGTGGCGCGGTAGATCTCGGTCGTCTTGTCCGGCAGCTCGCGGTAGTAGGCGGTCAGGACGTCGGCCTTCACGGTCAGGTCGCCGCGCTTGTACACGGCGTCGCCATTGGCGATGTACTGCTTCTCGTTCTGCCGCCACTCGAGCGACTGGGACGCCTGGATCTCAGACGGCTCGCCGTTCTTGCTGCCGAGCTGCAGCTGCTGCTGCGCCATGGCGGGCGTCGCCAGCGCACCGAGCAGGACAGCGAGCATCAGCGGACGGATCATTGGGGCGTTCCCTCGAAGGCTTTGTCGGCGCCGGGCTTCAGCAGCAGCTTGGTCGGACCGGTGAAGATGATGACGTCGCCATGCTGCTCGATCTTGAAGCCGCCGGCGGACAGGGTACCGAACGGGCCCTCCGCCGTCACGGGAGTGCTGCTTTGCGCCCCCTTGTCGGCGAGATCGATGTCCGCGGCGTCGGTGACCATCGTGGTGCCGTCGCTGCGGCGCAAGGTGACGTCCCCGCTCAAATGCACCGATTTGGTGCCGCGGTCCAGCCGGCCGGTCAAGGCATCGAGGTTCAGGACCAGGCCGCTGGGCAGCCGCAGCGTGCCCTTGGGGTGGTCCATGTTGAAGATCTGGTCGGCCGCCTGCTTGGCCACCGTCGCCCAGACCGTATAGGGCCGGTTCGCCTCGTCGATGCCGCTGTAGCGCGGATTCTGGATCGCGCCGTCGGCGGCGGCGACCGGGCGCTGGGTCGGGTTGGAGATGTCGACCTGGACCTGGTGCAGCTCGGGCCACAGCACGACCAGCGCGACGATCACCAGCCCGGCCACCGGCAGCAGGTACTTCAGCACCCCGACCAGCCGGCTGTAGGTCCGGCTGAAGCTGTCCGCCCGGCCGGCCGTGGCCAGGCGCGACCGCCGCCCGGATGCGGCGGCCCTGCGGCCCGCCCTGTCTTCGCCTGGAGTCTGGGGTGCCACGACCATCCTCAGCTCAGCCCCGCCCGCAGGCAGTCATGCACGCGCAGGATGCCCACCGGCCGTCCCTCGGCAGTGACGAACAGGTTGGTGACCTTGTAGCGGTTCATCAGCCCCAGCGCTTCCGCCGCCAGCGCCGCCGGGCGGATGGTGCGCGGGCCCGGCGTCATCACGGCGCCGGCGGTCTGGCCCAGCAGGCCGTCGCTCATGTGGCGGCGCAAGTCGCCGTCGGTGACCACGCCGACCAGCCGCCGGTCGGAATCGACCACGCCGACGCAGCCGAAGCCGACCCGGCTCATCTCCAGGATCGCCTCGTCCATCCGCGTGTCCGGCGCCACCAGCGGCAGCTCGGCCTCGGCATGCATGATGTCCTGCACCCGGATCAGCTTGTTGCCGATCGCGCCGCCGGGATGGAGCACCCGGAAATCGTCGGAGGAGAAGCCCCGGCGGGTCATCAGCGCGATCGCCAGCGCGTCGCCCAGCGCCATCATCATGGTGGTCGAGGTGGTCGGCGCCAGCCCGGTCGGGCAGGCTTCCGCCGCCGGGGGCAGCAGCAGCACGACGTCGGACTGGTCGGCCAGCGTCGACGGCGACCGGCTGGTGATGCCGATCAGCGGGATGGCGAAGCGGCGGGTGTAGGCGATCACGTCGCCGAGTTCGGCGGTGTTGCCGGAATTGGACAGCGCCACCACCACGTCCTGGCGGTGAATCATGCCGAGGTCGCCATGGCTGGCCTCGGCGGGGTGCACGAACAGCGCCGCGGTGCCGGTCGAGGCCAGGGTCGCCGCGATCTTGCGCGCGACCAGGCCGCTCTTGCCGATGCCGCTGACCACGACCCGGCCCGCCGCCCCGAGGATGGTGTCGATGGCGTGATCGAAGCGGCTGTCGAGCGATTCGGCCAGCCGGTCGAGCGCGTCACGCTCCACCAGCAGGGCCTTGCGGCCGGCTTCGATCCCTGCAGTTGCCACCATGCCGTCTCCTCAGCGGTCCGCCCGCGGATGGTATCCCGTCTTTGCGACAGGACGAACCAGGACCTCATCGACTCTTGGACCAGCGGGCGCGAAGGGCTGGGATTGCAGGTCCGAGACAGATCGACGTACCGCCGCAAGGCGGCACGATTGTGTCCCCATATCGGCTCAGTGGGCGAAGATATCCAGGTCCGCCCAGCCGCCGAGGTCCAGCGCGGCGCGCGCCGGCAGGAAATCGAAGCAGGCCTGGGCCAGCGCCACCCGGCCTTCGCGCTGCAGCATGGCGTCGAGTTTCGCCTTGAGGGCGTGGAGGTACAGCACGTCGCTGGCGGCGTAGCGCAGCTGCTCGGGCGTCAATTGGTCGCTGCCCCAATCCGAGCTCTGCTGCTGCTTCGACAGCTCGACGCCGATCAGGTCGCGGCAGAGATCCTTCAGCCCGTGCCGGTCGGTGAAGGTGCGCACCAGCTTCGAGGCGATCTTGGTGCAGTAGACCGGGGCGCAGACCACGCCGAGATAGGCCTGCAGCGCCGCCACGTCGAAGCGGGCGAAGTGGAACAGCTTCAGCCGTGCCGGGTCGGTCAGCAGCGCCGACAGGTTGGGGGCGTTGAACGGGCCCTTGCGGAACTGGACGAGATGGACCGTGCCGTCGCCGGCGCTGAGCTGGGCCAGGCAGAGACGGTCGCGCACCGGGTTCAGGCCCATGGTCTCGGTGTCGATCGCGATCACGTCGCCGAGATCGAGGCCGTCGGGCAGGTCGCCATCATGCAGAATCGGTTCGGAAGCCACCGGTCGCCACCTTCATGTCCGGCCGCGGCCTCGAGGTCAGTCCTGCTACGGCTTCGGCCCCAAAAGGAAAGACCCGCTTGAAGCAAGCGGGTCGTTGCCAGTCTCTATCGCATCGCCGTCGTCAGGACCATCAAGAGGGATGGTGCCCAGGAGAAGACTCGAACTTCCACGACCTTTCGGCCACAGGTACCTGAAACCTGCGCGTCTACCAATTCCGCCACCTGGGCGATGCGGCGGGCCGTGATGTAGGATGCCACCCCACCCCCTGTCAACAGGGGAATCCGCACATTGTGAAAGATTGGCGATTTCGCCCCGGCGCTGCTGTGGTCGCGGCCGAAGGCTGCGCGTCGCATCGCTTGTTCGGTGCGGGCCGCATCGGTACGGTACCGGACGGATTCGGCGAGCGGGCCGGCACGGACCACCTTTTGGAACAGGCGCATGATCGTCATCGACCCGATCTTCACCATCATCGACATCGTGCTGCAGATGTACATCTGGATCCTGATCGCCACCGCCATACTGAGCTGGCTGGTGGCCTTCAACGTGGTCAACACCCGCAACCAGTTCGTCTACCAGGTCGGCAACGTGCTCTACCGCCTGACCGAGCCGGCGCTGCGCCCGATCCGGCGCTTCGTGCCGAATTTCGGCGGGGTCGACATCTCCTATGTCGTGCTGTGGCTGCTGGTCACCCTGGCGCGCATGATCCTGGCCAACGTCCACGCCCGCCTGCTGTTCGGTTGACCGCCGGCCGCCGGCTCTTCGTCGCAGGGCCGCGCGGCGTGCGCGTCGCGGTCCGGCTGACGCCGCGGGCGGGGCGCAATGCGGTGACCGGGCGGGCCGAGGATGCCGACGGCGCGCCGCTGCTGAAGGTCGCGGTCACGGCGGTGCCGGAGCGCGGGGCCGCCAATACCGCACTGATCGCCCTGCTGGCCAAGAGCTGGCGGCTGCCGAAGACCGGGCTGGCCGTGGTCAGCGGCGCCACCGACCGCAACAAGGTGATCGAGATCGCAGGCGGCGACGCCGCCCTCGCCGCCCGGCTGGAAGACTGGGCCGGGAGCCTGGACACCGATGTCCGCTGATCGCACGACAGGACCAAGGCGCCCATGGATGCCCTGATCGGCGCCATCGCCTTCACTGGCTTCGTCCTGATGGCCTCCGGCGCGATCTGGGTCGTGCCGGCACTGGCCGTCGGCGCCCTGATTCTCGGCGCCTCCCGCCGCACCAGGACCGGGCACTGGTCGCACTGGCTGACCACCGGGCTGGTGCTGCTGGCCTTGGGCGGCGTGCTGCTATGGCTGGGCCTGGAAATGGCCCACGGCATGCGCGGCGCGATCACCGGCTGAAGCGGGCTCTCAGCGCCGCGCGGCGACCCGGCAGCGATGCACGGCGGCATCCTCGAGCGCGCCGCGCTCTCCCACCCAGCGGACATTGCAGTTCATCACGTCGGGGGCCACGGCCAGCGGCGACGAGAAAATGGTGACGCAGCTGTCGCCGGTTTCGCTGCGGCTGAGCCGGCCGGTGCAGACCGTGCCGTCTTCGAACCGCCAGCTGCCTTCCCGCACCTGGATCGGGGCGCCGCGCCCGTCGAGCGAGCTGAGTGTGTACTTGCCGTTGCGTCCGTACTGGAACAGCCGGTCCGGCCCGCCCAGGACGCCTTCGACCAGGAACGGCTTGCCCAGGATCTGGCGGTCGAACTCCGTCCGGGTCATCCGGACATAGTGCGGGTTGGTGTCGAGCGCCGAAGGCGGCGTACAGGCAACGAGGGCCAGGACCATCCCGAGACCCGCGGCGAGCGTGGCAATACGCATCTCAGCCTCCATTCTCGATCCCCGCCTCTCGAGGGCGGTGTGGCGGTCATCCTACGCTGCGTTTCGCTTCCGGACCAAATGTCGTGACAAAGCCGTGATTTATTCATCAGACAATTATTTGACAAGCGCGGCCGCGATCGGGACCATGACGTTGCGCGATAATACGTTCTGCAATCGGTTACATTGCGTTTCGGCCATCCGGATTGCTAGGCTGGAACAGGGTCCGAAGCCCGCCGGGCCGGACCAACGCCCAGGGAGAAGGGGCCGCAGCGCCCCGCGGAGGAGCAGATCATGAAAGAGATCAAGGGACCGGCCATCTTCCTCGCCCAGTTCGCCGGCGACGCGGCCCCCTTCAACAGCCTGGACGCCATTGCCGGCTGGGCCGCCGGCCTCGGCTACAAGGGGGTGCAGATCCCGTCCTGGGATGCGCGGCTGTTCGATCTGAAGCGCGCGGCCGAGAGCCAGGATTATTGCGACGAGGTGCTGGGCACGCTGAGCAAGCACGGCCTGGCCCTGACCGAGCTGTCGACCCATCTGCAGGGCCAGCTGGTGGCGGTGCACCCGGCCTATGACGAGGCCTTCGACGGTTTCGCGGCGCCGGAGGTGCGGGGCAACCCGAAGGCGCGGCAGGAATGGGCGGTGCAGCAGATGCGCTACGCCGCCGCCGCGTCACGCAACCTCGGCCTCAAATCGCATGCCAGCTTCTCCGGCGCCCTGGCCTGGCCTTACGCCTATCCCTGGCCGCAGCGCCCGGCCGGGCTCGTGGAGACCGCCTTCGACGAGCTGGCGCGGCGCTGGACGCCGATCCTGAACGCCTTCGACGAGGCCGGGGTCGACCTGTGCTACGAGATCCATCCTGGCGAGGACCTGTTCGACGGCCGCACCTTCGAGATGTTCCTGGACCGGGTGGGCAACCATCCCCGCTGCAACATCCTGTACGACCCGAGCCACTTCGTGCTGCAGCAGCTGGACTATCTCGGCTTCATCGACCGCTACCACGAGCGGATCCGCGCCTTCCACGTCAAGGACGCCGAGTTCAACCCGAGCGCCAGCCAGGGCGTCTATTCCGGCTACGCCCCCTGGGCCGACCGGGCCGGCCGCTTCCGCTCGCTCGGCGACGGCCAGGTCGATTTCGGCGGCATCTTCTCGAAGCTGACGCAGCACGGCTTCGACGGCTGGGCGGTGCTGGAATGGGAATGCTGCATCAAGCATCCCGAGCAGGGCGCGGCCGAGGGCGCGCCCTTCATCGCGGCGCATCTGATCCGGGTGACCGAACGCGCCTTCGACGATTTCGCCTCGGGCGGCACCGACGAGGCGGCGAACCGCCGCCTGCTGGGAATCGATCGCTGAGAAGCCTTTTTGAGACTCCGTTTCTGGCCCCTTTCTGTCATTCCCGCGAAAGCGGGAACCTCTTCCCGATCGAAGTGCGACGAGATCCCCGCTTTCGCGGGAATGACGGAATCGAGAATCTTGAGACGGCCTCGATCTGAGAAAAGTAGGGAGGACAAGCATGGTTTCCGGAACCGCGGAACGGGCGCCCAGCCGGCGCCTGCGCCTGGGCATGATCGGCGGCGGCCGCGACGCCTTCATCGGTGCGGTGCACCGCCTGGCGGCGCGGATGGACGACCGTTGGGACTTCGTCGCCGGGGCGCTGTCGAGCGACCCGGAGAAGGCCCTGGCCTCGGCCGCCGACCTGCGCCTCGACCCCGCCCGCGCCTATCCCAGCTGGCAGGCGATGCTGGATGGTGAGCGCAAGCTGCGCGATTCGGGCGGGCCGGCGATCGACGCCGTCGCCATCGTGACTCCGAACCACGTCCATCACGGCCCGGCCAAGGCCTTCCTCGAGGCCGGCTTCCACGTCATCTGCGACAAGCCGATGACCACGACCGTGGCCGATGCCGAGGACCTGGTGGCCGCGGTGAAGAGGAGCGGCCAGGTCTTCGCCCTGACCCACAACTACACCGGCTATCCCATGATCCGGCAGGCCCGGGCGATGGTGGCCGAGGGCGCGCTCGGCAAGATCCGGCTGGTCGAGGCGGAATACGCCCAGGACTGGCTGGCGACCAAGACCGAGGACACCGGCAGCAAGCAGGCGGAGTGGCGGGTCGACCCGGCGCGCAGCGGCCCGGCCGGCTGCGTCGGCGACATCGGCACCCATGCCTACAACCTGGCGAGCTTCGTCACCGGCGAGGGTGCGGAGTCGCTGGCCGCGGATCTGCAGAGCTTCGTTCCCGGCCGCCGGCTGGACGACAACGCCCATATCCTGCTGCGCTACGCCAGCGGCGCCCGCGGCATGATCTGGGCCAGCCAGGTCGCCAGCGGCAACGAGAACGGCCTGCGCCTGCGCGTCTATGGCGAGAAGGCCGGGCTGGAATGGGCGCAGGAGAACCCGAACTATCTCACCTTCATGCCGCTGGGCGAGCAGCATCGCCGCCTGACCCGCGGCGGCCCCGGCTCCGGCCCTGCGGCGGCGCACGCCACCCGCGTCCCCCCCGGCCACCCCGAGGGCTATCTGGAGTGCTTCGCCCAGATCTACACCGACGCGGCGGAGCAGATCCTGGCCCGGCTGGAGAAGCGCGACCCGGCAGCGGAGAGCCGGCTGGTGCCGACGGTCGCGGACGGCCTGGCCGGCGTCCGCTTCATCGCCGCCTGCGTGGCGTCCTCGCAGAAGGATGCGGCCTGGACGAAGATCTGAACCCGTCCCTCCCCTCCTCCGTCATTCCCGCGAAAGCGGGAATCTCGTCACAGCCAGAGGCGGCAAGAGATTCCCGCTTTCGCGGGAATGACAGCCTTTGGAGAGGATGGGCGTGGTTGGGCTGGCGCCGCCCACACCGGCGCGGCTAGGTTGCGCCGCCGTCACTCACTCGAAAGAGCCGCCATCATGAAGATCAGCGCCCGCAACCAGCTCAAGGGCACCATCGTCGAGGTCACCAAGGGCCAGACCACCGCCCATGTCCGCATCGACATCGGCGGCGGCGTCATCGTCACCTCGTCGATCACCAACGAGTCGGTCGATTCGCTCGGCCTCAAGGCCGGCCAAGCCGCCTATGCCGTGGTCAAGGCCTCGGACGTGATGGTCGCAGTCGACTGATTTCCGGTGCTCCCGCGCGCAGCCGCTTCGGCCCTTCGGCCCGGTTGCGTCGCGGCGGCCGCTGTGGTTCGGTGCCGGCGATCTTGCCCCTGACGAGAGAGCCGAGCCGATGAGCACGTTCAAGACCCTCGACGATGTGGATGTGCGCGGCAAGACCGTGCTGGTGCGCGGCGACCTGAACGTGCCGGTCGAGGACGGCACCGTCAGCGACACCACCCGGCTGGACCGGCTGGCGCCGACCATCGACGAGATCGCCGACAAGGGCGGCCGGGTCGTGCTGCTGTCGCATTTCGGCCGACCCAAGGGCGTGACCCCCGAATTCAGCCTGAAGACCATCGTGCTGCCGGCCTTGGAAGAGGTGCTGGAGCGCCCGGTCGCCTTCGCCGCGGATTGCGTCGGGCCGGTGGCCGAAGCCGCGGTCAAGGCGCTGAAGGATGGCGAGATCCTGCTGCTGGAGAATGTCCGCTTCCATCCGGAGGAGGAGAAGAACGACCCGGCCTTCGCCAAAGCGCTGGCCGCGCTGGGCGACATCTACGTCAACGACGCCTTCTCCGCCGCGCACCGCGCTCATGCCTCGACCGAAGGCATCACCCATCACCTGCCGTCCTATGCCGGGCGGCTGATGCAGGCCGAGCTGGAGGCGCTGTCGGCCGCGCTGGAGGCGCCGAAGCGCCCGGTGCTGGCGATCGTCGGCGGCGCCAAGATCTCGACCAAGCTCGACCTGCTGGGCAACCTCGTCGCCAAGGTCGACCGGCTCGTCCTCGGCGGCGGCATGGCCAACACCTTCCTGGCCGCCCAAGGCGTGAATGTCGGCAAGAGCCTGTGCGAGCACGATATGGCGGACGCCGTGCACAGCATCCTGGCCAAGGCCAAGGCGGCCGGCTGCGAGATCGTGCTGCCGGTCGACGGCGTGGTCGCGCGCGAATTCAAGGCCGACGCGCCGCATGAGGCGGTCGACAATGCCGCCATCCCGGCCGATGCCATGCTGCTGGATATCGGGCCGAAATCCGTGACGAACCTGAAGGCGGTGCTGGCCGAGACCAAGACTGTGGTCTGGAACGGCCCGCTCGGCGTCTTCGAAAAGCGCCCCTTCGATGCCGGCACGGTCGCGGTGGCCCGCGCCGCCGCCGACCTGACCCAGGCCGGCAAGCTTCTGACCGTGGCCGGCGGCGGCGACACCGTCGCCGCCCTGGCCCATGCTGGGGTCGAGGATCGCTTCTCCTACATCTCCACCGCCGGCGGCGCCTTCCTGGAATGGCTGGAAGGCAAGGACCTGCCAGGCGTGGCGGCGCTGAAGCGGTAAGCCCCCTATCCTACCGCAACCCGGGCAGCGCCGCGGCGATCGGGTCCAGCATCGCCCGACCCAATCGGGCGCTGCGCTGGGGTGACCAGCCATACCGGGCATCCGGGACGTCGATCTGGTCCTTGAACGGCATCTCGAGCAGGACGGTCAGGCAGCCGAAGCGTTCGGCGATCCAGTTCCAGGCCATGCGCAGGTCGGCTGCCTCGGGCGCCCCGCCCGGATAGGGATGACGACGGACATAGTCCGGGCTCGCCGCCTCCAGCCCGCGCATGAAGTCGACGAAGCGCCGGCGCAGACCCTCGTTACGCGACGGGATCTCCAGCGGGCCGCCGAGGAAGTTGTAGGGCAACTCCTCATCGCCATGGACGTCGAGGCAGAAGTCGACGCCCTCGGCCTCCATCGCATCGCGGATCGCCGCCACCTCCGGCGCATCGGTCGCCGCCGGGTCGGCCCAGGCGCGGTTCAGGTTCATGCCCAGCGCGTTGGTGCGGGTGTGGCCGCGGGCGCAGCCATCCGGGTTGGCGGTCGGCACGATGTGGATCACCGCCGCCTCGCGCAGCCCGGCGGCCACCGGGTCGGCGGGGTCGAGCAGCCGGTCGACCAGCCCTTCCAGGAACCAGCCGCCCATGGTTTCGGACGGGTGCTGCCGCGCCATGATCCACAGCCGCCGCCTGCCCTGCCCCGCCCGGCCGAAGGTCAGCCGGTCGATCGGGTGACCGTCCGGCGTCAGGCCCAGCACGTCGTGTGCGACGCGGGGCGACCGGCGAGCCCGGTCGACCAGCGCCCGGTGCCGCGCCAGCGGATAGGGCGCGAAATAGGCGTAGTCGACCGAATCGTGAAGCGGCCGGTCGACGATCGAAAAGATGCCGTCGCGATAGTCGGCCCCGACCCGCAGCCACTCCGCACCGTCATGCGAGGCGACCGGGCGGTAGCCGGTCCAGCAATCCGGGATCTCGTCGCGCCCGGCCAGCCGCGCCAGCCGGTCGGAATTCTCGAAGGTGATGCGGCAGTCGCGGCCCTTGGCGCCGTGCAGCCGGAAGTGGAACCACTGCAGGTCCGGCGAGCGCCCGTCGGGCTTCAGCGCCAGCCGGATCGCGCCGGGATCGCTGCAGTCCAGCGCCTCGACGCTGCCGCCCTCGAAATCGGTGGAGATTTTCAGATCGGGCATCGGGTCCTCGGCGACGGATCTCGCCGCACCTCGCCGCAGACCCGCTCCATTGGCAATGGCGAAGATCGGGCGGCAAACAGCGATCCATTAAAGTGAAATAGATTTCGCCAACAAAAATCAGGTGGATTTTTCACGGAGTTGAGCGATCCTGTGCCCCGCAGGCAGACGGCGGGGGGCCGGCGGCCGCATCCAGAAGGATTCCGGAGCTTCGATGCGAACCTTTCTCGTGGCCGGCGCGGCCATCCTCGCGGCCCTGTCCGTGCCCTGGGCTGCTACGGCCAAGACGCCGGCCAACACCATCGTCATCGCCCAGCCGATCGACGACATCATCTCGCTCGACCCGGCCGAGGAATTCGAGCTGAGCTCGGAGCAGGAGAACGCCAACACCTATGACCGGCTGCTGTCCTACGACCTGCAGGACGTGTCGAAGATCAGGGGCTTGCTGGCGGAAAGCTGGTCGGTCGGCGCCGACGGCAAGACCTATACCTTCAAGCTCCGGCAGGGCCTCAAATTCGCCTCCGGCAACCCGGTCACGGCGGCGGACGCGGCCTATTCGCTGCAGCGCGTGGTGATTCTGAACAAGACCCCGGCCTTCATCATCACCCAGCTCGGCTTCACCGCCGACAACGTCCGCGACCGCATCCGCGCCACCGACGCATCGACCCTGGCGCTGGAGACCGGCGAAGCCTACGCGCCGAGCTTCGTCTATTACCTGCTGACCGCGACCGTGGCCTCGGTGGTCGATTCGAAGCTGGCCCAGGAGCACGAAAAGGATGGCGATTTCGGCAATGGCTGGCTGCGCCTGAACTCCGGTGGGTCCGGCCCCTATGTGCTGAAGAGCTGGAAGCCGCGCGAGAGCCTGCTGCTGGAGGCCAACCCCAATTACTGGGGCGAGGCGCCCAAGACGCCGCGGATCTTCATCCGCCATGTCCAGGAGGCGGCAACCGCCCGGCTGCTGCTGGAGAGTGGCGACGTCGACTATGCCCGCAGCCTGGGCAAGGACCAGGTCGAGGCGCTGGCGAAGAACCCCGACATCCGCATCCAGACCGCACCGAAGGGCAACCTGCTGTATCTCGGCTTCAACCAGGCCCATCCGGCCCTGAAGCACCCGGAGGTGCGCGAGGCGCTGCGCTGGCTGATCGACTATGAGGGCATCCGCACCGCCCTGCTGGGCCAGGGCTACACCACCCACCAGACCTTCCTGCCGAACGGCTTCCTGGGCGCGGTCGACGACACCCCGTTCCACTTCGACCTGGACAAGGCCAAGGACCTGCTGAAGCAGGCCGGGCTGCCGGACGGGTTCTCGGTCACCATCGACGTGCCCAACGTGGCGCCCTACCCCGACATCGCCCAGGCGATCCAGGCCAGCTGGGCCCAGGCCGGGATCAAGCTGACCCTGAACCAGCTGGACCTGAAGCAGATCTTCACCCGCTACCGCGCCCGCGAGCAGGACATCTTCCTGTATTTCTGGGGGCCGGACTACCAGGACCCGCACACCAACGCCCAGGCCTTCGCCGAGAACCCGGACAACGGCCCCAACACCCGCACCAAGACCGTGGCCTGGCGCGCCAACTGGGAGATCCCGGAGCTGACGGCCCGGGTCGAGGCGGCGGTGCGCGAGACCGACACGGCCAAGCGTGCCGCGCTGTACCAGGCGCTGCAGCGCGACATCCTGCACAGCTCGTCCTACGCCTTCCTGTACCAGACGACGGAGGTGGTGGCCCACCGCGCCGAGGTCGACGGGCTGGTGCTGGGGCCCAGCATCGACACCGATTTCTGGACCGGCATCGTCAAGAAGTAGGACGGGTTTCGGGGAGGGGGCATCCCTCCTCCCCGACTCTCATTTCAGCCCGGCTGCGATGAAGCTGCCGGTCTTGGCGATCAGCTCGTCCACCGTCGCGGTGCCTTCGAAGGCGTTGAAGGCGTGGTCCATCGGGCGCACCCACAGCTCCTCCGGCCCGTCATGGTAGTCGAGCAGCACCTGGCCGGCGGCCGGCTGCGGGAACACCACGTCGTCCTTGGTGCCGACCGCGACCAGCAGCGGCCCCTTGTAGTGGGCGACCTCCGCCACCGGGTCGATCTTGTACAGGCTCTCGAAGAAGCCGCTCTTGAGCGCGACCTCTGCCCCCCAGGGCAGCTTCGCCGTGACCGGCTGGCCGCCGCCGGCCAGGCCGCGCCGGACGACGTCGGGGCCGAGCAGCAGGGCGATCGCCGCCGGCATGTTGGTGCCCGGCGCCCACAGCGAGACCGAGGTGAGCTTGTGGCTGGTGCGGCCGGCGACGATGGCCCCGACCGCGCCGCCCATGCTCCATCCCACCAGAGCGATGCGGTCGCGGTCGACCTCGCCGTCCGCCGCCAGCAGGTCCAGCGCCGCCAGCGCATCCTTGACCTGCCCGTCCAACGTCATATCGGCGAAGGCGCCCTCGCTGTCGCCGTTGCCGCGGAAGTCGATGCGCAGGCTGGCGATGCCCTGCGCCGCCCACATCCGCGCGGCGCGCCGGAAGATGCCCTCCTTCGCCGCCGGGATCTCCAGCTCGTCCCGGCTGCCGGTGAAGCCGTGCAGCAGCAGGACCACCGGCGGCGTGGCCACGCCGTCCGGCAGCGCCAGGGTGCCGACCACCTTCTGGCCATCGACCTTGAACTCGACCGTCTTCTCGGCCGCCTGCCCGGCCGCCGGGGCCGCGAGCACGCCGCACAGGGCCATCGCCATCAACGCCATCCTCGACTTCGACATGGATTCCGTCCTTCCGCTTTGATCGTTCGCACCGGGCAGCGCGGCCGCTGTTACGGCGTCGGCCGCATCACGCCATCGGCACCGCGGCGCAGCGGCGCCACCTGCTTGGGCAGCGGGGCCCCCGGCGCCTCGGCGATGGTGACGCCATATTTCCAGTCGGCCGGCGCGATGGCGATGTAGCGGGCGTAGCCGCCGGTGCCGCCGAGCGGCTTGGCGAAGCCGATGGCGATCAGCGCCCCGGCCTCCGGCACCTGGTCGAGATTGGCCACCCCTTCCGCCTGGGTGAACTGGTTGTGCATCAGCCAGTCCTCGCCCTCCAGGTTCGGCGTGGCGTCGGTGTCCAGCGGCTCATGGCCGTGGAACAGGATGCGGCGTTCGAGGTGCAGGAACTTCAGCGCGTCCAGTGACACGCCGGGGAACGGCTTGTCGTTGAAATGGGCGGCGTCGTCCCACTTCTTCGACCAGTCGGTCCGGACCATGACCACGCTGCCCTCGGGGATGGTGCCGTGCCTGGCCTCCCAGGCGGCGATGTCGTCGACCGTCATGCTGTAGCCGGGGTCCGCCGCGACCTTGTCGTGGATGTCGATCAGCACCAGCGGCCGCACCGCGAAGGTCGGCGGCAGGTCGCTGATGGTGGCCCCGAATTCGTCCCAATGCGCCGGCGGGTCCAGCTGGGTGCCGTACTGGTCGGTCGGCAGCACATAGGCGGTGGCGACGAAGCCGTGCTTGTCATAGCTGAACTCGTCGCCCTTCCGGGCGTAGTCCGGCAGTTCGTTGCCGGCTGCGGCCGATTTGAACTCGGCGGCCGCGAAGCCCGGCCACACCGGCTGGTCCGGCTGGAAGGCATGGGTGAGATCGATGTATTTGGCGCCCTTCAGCGCCGAATCGTAAATGCTCCACAACCCTTCCGCCGCCCGGGCCGCCGGCGCGGCGGCAAGCGCGAGGCACAGAGCGGCCGTCACGGCCTTGATCCGCAGCATGTGAGCCCCCTTCCCTGGTTCTTCAGGCCTGAGCATCGCCCGAGCCGGGGCCCCGTCCAAGCGGAACGTCGCCCAGCCGCTCGACCAGGAAGTTGACGAAGCTGCGCAGCTTGGCGCTCGGCCGCGGCTCGTGCCGGCGCACCAGGTGGATGGCGCGCGCCGGCAGGTCCCAGTCGGGCAGCAGGCGCACCAACCGGCCGTCGGCGATGGCGGGGTCGAGCAGCACATCGGCCTGCACCACCACGCCCATCCCGGCGAGCACCGCGGTCAGCAGCGCCTGGCCGTTGTTGCAGACCATCCGGCCGCGCACCGGCACCGCCGCCGTCTCTGCCCCACGGCTGAAGCGCCAAGCATGGTCCGGCCCCCAGGCGGCAAAGGCGAGGAGGTCGTGTCCCTCCAGCTCGGCCGGATGCAGCGGCGTGCCGCGCCGGGCCAGATAGGCCGGGCTGGCCACGGCATGGAGGCGCGACGGTGCCAGCGGCCGGGCCACCAGCCCTTCGTCGCCGACCCGGCCGGAGCGGATGCCGATGTCGAAGCCCTCCTCGGCCAGGTCGACCAGCCGGTCGTTCAGGCCCAGCTCCACCCGCACCGCTGGGTACAGCTCCATATAGGCGCCGATCGCCGGCACCAGGCGATGCGCGCCCCAAGTGACCGGCGCCGTGACCCTGAGCGTGCCCTGCGGCACGGCGCGCAGCGACTCCGCCACGCGGTCGGCGGCCTCCGCGCTCGCCAGCACGTCGCGGCAGCGCTCGAGATAGGCGGTGCCGATCTCGGTCAGGTGGTGGCGGCGGGTGGTGCGCTCGATCAGCCGAGCCCCAAGCCGGTCCTCCAGCGCCCGCACATGGTTGGCGACCATGGTGGCGGAGAGGCCGAACGCATCCGCCGCCGCGGCGAAGCTGCCGGCCTCGGCGACGCGGACGTAGATCCCGATGCTGGTCAGCCGATCCATTCCAAATCCTAGATTGGGAGTGATGCAAGCGCAGGCCAGTTTATCAATCCAGGCTGCGGACCGAAACTACGTCGGCTTTCCCGATCCCGGAGACGACGCATGATCCCGATCCGCGCCCTGGCCGCATTGGCGGCACTGCTGCTGTGCTGCCCGGCCCTCGCCGCGCCCGCCCAGCCGCCCACCTTGCTGCCGCTGCCGCCCGACTGGTATCCGGAGAGCGTGGCGGTCGGGTCGGACGGCAGCTTCTATGTCGGCAGCTGGCGCCAGGGCGCCGTCGCCCGGCTGCGGCCCGGCGCCGATGAGACGGAGGACTGGCGGCCGGAGGTGCTGGTGCCGCCCGGGTCGAATGGCCTCGCCAACGGCCAGGGCGGGCTGGTCGATGGGCAGGCCGGCAGGCTCTGGGTCTGCTCCGGCAGCATGGGTTTCACCACCGTGCCGATGACGCCGAGCGCGCTGAAGGCCTACGACCTCACGACCGGCGCGCCACGCGGCAGCTGGCCAATGCCCGACAGCGGCTATTGCAACGACCTGGCGCAGGATGGGCGGGGCACGCTCTACGTCACCGACAGCCTGCACCCCCGGGTGCTGCGCCTCCGCCCCGGCGCCACGGCGCTGGAGGTCTGGAAGGACGATCCGGCGCTGGGCGGCGGCGAGGGCGGCTACTTCCTCAACGGCATCGCCGTGACGGCGGACGGCCTCTATGTCAGCGCGGTGGCGGCGGTGCCCTACATCTTGCGCGTCGACATCGAGGCCGGCGGCGCGGCGGGTCCGGTCACCCGCATCCCGGCACCGCGGATTCTCAGGAATGTCGACGCCATCCGCGCCGACGGGCCAGGCCGGCTGGTGCTATTCGAAAGCAACGCCTTCGGGACGGACGGCCCCTATGGCGGCGCCGTCACCCTGGCCCGGGTCGCGGATGGCCGGATCGCGGCGCTGGAGACCGTGGTGGGAGGGCTGAACGACGCCTCCTCCGGCGTGGTGGCGGGCGGCCGGGTCTGGTTCATCGAGTCGAAATACGGGCTGCTGCTGGCGCACAAGGGCGACGACGCGGCGGTGCCGCGCGGCGTCCCGTTCGACCTGCAGTCGCGCGCGCTGCCGGAGTAGACATCACGAGCAGACTTGACGCCGGCCCCGCCCTTGCCTCAGGTTGGGGCGTCCAAGACGGCCCGGAAAGGAGGGTTAGAACGATGACTGTCGCTGTCCGCGCGCTTCGCGCCCCTCTTCGCCGCGCCGCCGTTCAGGCCTCCTGACATCAGGAATCCATTGGCCGGCGCCTGAAAGGCTTTCCGACCGAGGATTTCCGAATTGATCGAACGCTATGGCTGGAGCCAGGGGCTCCAGGACGATTTCCAACCCCATGCAGACCAGGGCCTGAGCCCAGCGCGCGTCACCGTGCAGCGGCGCGGCGCCTATACCCTCATCACGCCGCAGGGCGAGATGACCAGCCACCTGTCCGGCCGCTTCGCCCATGAGGCCAAGGAGGGCGAGTATCCCGTGACCGGCGACTGGGTCGCGGTGTCCGTGCCCCCGGACAAGGCCGGCGCCACCATCCATGCCGTTCTGCCGCGGCGCAACGCCTTCACCCGCAAGGCAGCCGGCCCCGGCCGGCCGGTCGCCCAGGTGGTGGCGGCCAATATCGAGGTCGCCTTCCTCGTCACCTCGCTGAACGCCGACCGCAACGCCCGGCGGATCGAGCGCTACCTCGCCACCGCATTGGAGAGCGGGGCCGCGCCGGTGGTGGTGCTGACCAAGGCCGATCTGTGTGCCGACCGCGCCCCGGCGCTGGCCGAAATCGAGCCGCTGACCCGAGGCGTGCCGGTCCATGTCGTGTCCGCCGTCAGCGGTGAGGGCATCGAGGGGTTGCGCGCCTGCTTCGCCCCCGGCCAGACGGCGGTGCTGCTGGGCAGTTCCGGCGTCGGCAAGTCCAGCCTGGTCAACGCCCTGGCCGGGACGGAGAGGATGGCGACCGGCGGAATCCGGGAGGATGACGCCCGCGGCCGCCACACCACCACCCATCGCGAGCTGGTGCTGCTGCCGGATGGGCGGCTGGTGCTGGACACGCCGGGCATGCGCGAGCTGGGGCTGTGGGACGCCGAGGCCGGCGTCGCCGAGGCCTTCGACGACATCGAGGCGCTGGCGAAGACATGTCGCTTCACCGATTGTCGGCATGAGGCGGAACCCGGCTGCGCGGTGCGCGCAGCGCTGGAGGATGGCCGCCTGGATGGGGACCGCTGGCGCAACTGGATCAAGCTGCAGCGCGAGCTGGCGCATCTCGGCCGCCGGGAAGACCCGGTCGCGCGGGCCGCGACGCGCAAGGTCTGGATCCAGCGGCAGAAGCAGGGCCGCGCCGCCGCCAAGCGGCGGGGGGATCTGGAATGACCGGGAGCGAACGGCCCTCGACGGCAAAGGGACGAGAGATCCTGATCCGGGACGAGGCGCCGCCGGATTTCGAGGCGATCCGTGTGCTGGTGGCCGAGGCCTTCGGCGGCCGCCCCTACAGCAACCGGCGGGAGCATCTGCTGGTCGATGCCCTGCGGGACGCCGGCGCCATGACCCTGGCGCTGGTGGCCGAGGACCGGGGCGGGGTGGTCGGGCATGTCGCCTTCTCACCGGTCCGGATCGACGGGCGGCTCCAAGGCTGGTACGGCCTGGGCCCCCTGGCGGTGCTGCCTGACCGCCAGGGCGAGGGCATCGGGCAGGCGCTGGTCCGCGCCGGCTTGGCGCGGCTGGCCCCGCTCGGCGCCCGCGGCTGCGTGCTGCTCGGCGA
The DNA here is from genome assembly GCF_052115705.1 of Inquilinus sp. 2KB_23. Classification (NCBI taxonomy): domain Bacteria; kingdom Pseudomonadati; phylum Pseudomonadota; class Alphaproteobacteria; order Rhodospirillales; family Rhodospirillaceae; genus Inquilinus; species Inquilinus sp. 2KB_23. The sequence goes on from NZ_JBFRHF010000019.1 coordinate 122,117, forward strand.
TCCCGCCTTCTACGGCCGCTTCGGCTTCGCCGTCCAGCCGCAGCTGCGGCTGGACGGCGTGCCGCCGGAGTACTTCATGGCGCTGGCGCTCGACGGCCTGGTGCCGGCCGGGACCGTCGCCTACCATGCCGCGTTTTCCGAGGGGACGTAGCGGGTCAGGCCGCCGGGTTCGCGATCTCGATCAGGTTGGCGTCGGGATCGCGGAGATAGACCGACCGGATCGGCCCGGTCGCCCCGGTGCGGGCGACCGGGCCCTCCTCGACGGCGATGCCGAGCGCCTCGAGATGGGCCACCACCTGCTCCAGCGGCGTCGCGGCGATGAAGCACAGGTCGGCCGATCCCGGCATCGGCCGCAGCGCCTTGGGCTCGAACTCGTGCCCGGCCTGGTGCAGGTTGATCTTCTGGTCGCCGAAGCGCAGCGCCTTTCGCCCCTGACCGAACGTCTCGACCGTCATGCCCAGCGCCCGGGCATAGAAGTCGCAAGCGCGCTCGATGCTGGCCACGGTCAGCACCAGATGGTCGAGATGGTCGATGCGGATCATGCCCCTGCCCTTTCCCGCCTCCGACCAATCCGGCGACGACTGTCCGGTATATGGAACCGTCGCGGCCGGTCGCCTAGAGCGCAAAATCCGCGGGCACCAAGGTGATCGCGCCAGCACAGCGGATCTGGAAGTCGGCGGTGCCGTCGCCGTTGATGTCGCCATAGACGCTGGTGACGCCGGCCACGGTCTCGGCCCGCAGCTGGCCCGTGACGTGGCCGAAGGCGGCCGTGCCGATGAAGCTGAAGACCTGGTTGCCGGCGACCACGCTGTTGGCGTCGATCGACACCAGGTCGATCCGGTCGCCCTGGGCGTGGCTGAAGTCGGTGATCTGATCAGAGGCGCCGACCGGGCTCTGGGCCGCGCTGCCATAGGTGAAGCGATCGACCCCTGCCCCGCCGGCCAGGGCGTCCCGTCCGCCGGCCCCCATCAGCACGTCGTTACCGGCATTGCCGAGGAGGACGTCGGCGCCGCCCGACCCGGCCAGCGAATCATTGCCGGCGCCGCCATGGACGCTTTCGATCGAGACCAGCGTGTCACCCTGGGCGATGCTGCCGGCACCGGTTCCGGCGCCCAGATTGACCGCCACCCCGGTCGTCGCCTCGGCGTAGCTGGCGATGTCGATGCCGGCGCCGCCGTCGAGATGGTCCGCCCCGGCGCCTCCGGCCAGGGTGTCGTTGCCGTCGAGGCCCGACAGGCTGTCATCCCCGCCCCAGCCTGTCAGGCGATTGGCCGTGGACCAGCCGCTGATGGTATCGCCGAAACCGTTGGAGCCCTCGATGTTCTCCACATCGTCCAGGACGATATCGCCAGAGGCCCAGCCAAGGGAACTTGTCGCGTTGATCCTGACGGACACGCCGGCGGTGCTGTCGAAATAGATCGCCGTATCGATACCATCGCCGCCGAACAGAACATCCCCGCCCACGCCGCCGTCGAGCCGGTCGTCGCCGCCATTGCCGGAGAGGTAGTCGCCGCCCTCCGCGCCGTAGAGGTAGTTCGCGCCGGCGGATCCCCCGAGCGAGTCGAAGTTCTGCGACCCGACCAGGTTCTCGACATCCGCGGCGATGAAATCGCCTTCGGCGGTGCCCCCGGTGCCGGTCATGCCGATGGTGATGACGGCGCTGCCCTGCGGATCGTTGAGATAGCTGACCGTGTCGACGCCGGCACCGCCGCTGAAGCTGTCGTTGCCGGAACTGCCCTCGAGCCAGTCGTCGCCGGCTCCACCATCGAGCACGTCGTCGCCGATCCCGCCGTCGAGCCGGTCATTGCCGGCCCCGCCGCCGAGGATGTCGTTGCCGCCGAAGCCGAACACCATGTCGGCGTCGATGCCGCCGGCGAAGAGGTTCGCCGTGGAATCGCCGAGATAGACCACCATCGCCATCTCCCCCTCTGATCGATCCCGCCTTCAGGCCGGACGAGACAAGATTGCCTCTCCCGTTTACGGGAGAGGTCGGAGACGCGAAGCGGCTCCGGGTGAGGGCTCTTTGTCGAGGCCTGTGCCATGTGCCAGCCCTCACCCGGTCTCGCTGCGCGAGCCCGACCTCTCCCGCCAGGCGGGAGAGGCAACGCAAGGCTCACTCACCGCTCCGGACAAAAAGGAAGGGGCGCCGAAGCGCCCCTTCCTTTCTTCCAGTGTCTCAGGCGGCCGCGGCGAGCGGCTGGGGCTGCAGCACCAGCCCGTCATCGCCGGCCGTGACCTTGACCGTGCTGTCGTCGACCACCCGGCCCTCCAGGATCGCGCTCGCCAGCGGGTTCTGCAGTTCGCGCTGGATCACCCGCTTCAGCGGCCGCGCCCCGTAGATCGGGTCATAGCCCTGGTCCGCCAGCCACGCCTTGGCCCGGTCGTCGACCTCCAGCGTGATCTTCCGGTCCTCCAGCAACCGGCGCAGGCCGGCGAGCTGGATGGTGACGATGCCGGTCATGTTCTCGCGGCTGAGCCGGCGGAACACGATCATCTCGTCGAGCCGGTTCAGGAACTCCGGCCGGAAGTGCTGGCGCACCGCCATCAGCACCTTCTCGCGGCTGACGAAATCGATCTCGCCGCTCTCCTGCTCGATCGACGCCACGGCCAGGAACTCGGAGCCGAGATTCGAGGTCATGATGATCAGGGTGTTGCGGAAATCGACCGTCCGCCCCTGGCCGTCGGTCAGGCGGCCGTCATCCAGCACCTGCAGCAGCACGTTGAAGACATCCGGATGCGCCTTCTCGACCTCGTCGAACAGGATCACCTGATACGGCCGGCGCCGCACCGCCTCGGTCAGCGCCCCGCCCTCGTCATAGCCGACATAGCCCGGCGGCGCGCCGATCAGCCGGCTGACCGCGTGCTTCTCCATGTATTCCGACATGTCGATGCGGACCATGGCGGTGTCGTCGTCGAACAGGAACTCCGCCAGCGCCTTGGTCAGCTCGGTCTTGCCGACGCCGGTCGGGCCCAGGAACAGGAAGCTGCCGATCGGCCGGTTGGGGTCCTGCAGCCCGGCGCGGGACCGCCGCACGGCGTTGGCGACCGCGGTGATCGCCTCGTCCTGCCCGACCACGCGCGACCGCAGCTTCTGCTCCATCTGCAGCAGCTTCTCACGCTCGCCCTCCAGCATCCGGTCCACCGGCACGCCGGTCCAGCGGCTGACCACGGCGGCGATGTCGTCGGGCTGCACCTCCTCGCGCACCATGTGCGAGGCCTGGGCCGCCTCGGCGCCCGCCAGGTTCTTCTCAAGATCCGGGATCACACCATAGGTCAGCTCGCCCGCCCGCGCCCAGTTGCCCGAACGCTGCGCCTGCTCCAGCTCCGACCGCGCTTGGTCCAGCTGCTCCTTCACCCGGGTGGCGGCGGACAGCTTCTCCTTCTCGGCGGTCCAGGCGGCGGTCAGCGACGAGGACTGCTCCTCCAGCTCCGCCAGCTCCTGCTCCAGCTTGGACAGGCGGTCCTTGGAGGCGACGTCGGTCTCCTTCTTCAAGGCCTCGCGCTCGATCTTCAGCTGCATGGTGCGGCGGTCGAGCGCCTCGATCTCCTCGGGCTTGCTGTCGACCTGCATGCGCAGCCGCGCCGAGGCCTCGTCGACCAGGTCGATCGCCTTGTCCGGCAGGAACCGGTCGGTGATGTAGCGGTTGGACAGCGTCGCCGCCGCCACGATCGCGCCGTCGGTGATGCGCACGCCGTGATGCAGCTCGTACTTCTCCTTCAGCCCGCGCAGGATCGAGATGGTGTCCTCGACCGTCGGCTCGGAGACGAAGACCGGCTGGAACCGCCGGGCCAGCGCCGCATCCTTCTCGACATGCTTGCGGTACTCGTCGAGCGTGGTGGCGCCGACGCAGTGCAGTTCGCCGCGCGCCAGGGCCGGCTTCAGCATGTTCGACGCGTCCATGGCGCCATCGGCCTTGCCGGCGCCGACCAGCTGGTGCATCTCGTCGATGAACAGCACGATCTCGCCGGCCGCGGAGGTGACCTCCTGCAGCACGGCCTTCAGCCGCTCCTCGAACTCGCCACGGAACTTGGCCCCGGCGACCAGCGCGCCGAGGTCCAGCGCCAGCAGGCGCTTGTTCTTCAGGCTTTCCGGCACATCGCCATTGACGATGCGCAGCGCCAGCCCCTCGACGATCGCAGTCTTGCCGACGCCGGGCTCGCCGATCAGCACCGGGTTGTTCTTGGTGCGGCGCGACAGCACCTGGATGGTGCGGCGGATCTCCTCGTCGCGGCCGATCACCGGGTCGAGCTTGCCGGAGCGCGCGGCCTCGGTCAGGTCGCGGGCATATTTCTTCAGCGCGTCGTACTGGCCCTCGGCGCTGGCGCTGTCGGCGGTGCGGCCCTTGCGCATGGCGTCGATGGCGTGGTTCAGCGTCTGCGGCGTCACCCCGGCCTTGGCCAGGGCGCCGCCGGCAGCGGTCTCCTTGGCGATGGCCAGCGCCAGCAACAGCCGCTCGACCGCGACGAACTGGTCGCCGGCCTTCTTCGCCTGCTCCTGCGCCTGGTCCAGCGCCCGCGCCAGCTCACGGCTCATATAGACCTGGCCGCCGCCGCCCTCGACCTTGGGCTGCTTGGCCAGCGCCTGGTCGACGGCCTGGGACGCCGCCTCCGGCTTACCGCCGGCGCTGCGGATGAGATTGGCCGCCAGCCCTTCCTCGTCGTCGAGCAGCACCTTGAGCAGATGCTCGGGCAGCAGCTGCTGGTGGCCGCGCGTCAGGGCCGCGGTCTGCGCCGCCTGGAGGAAGCCCTGGCTGCGTTCGGTGAATTTCTGAAGGTCCATAGATTCGGTTTCCCCGTTTTGCGGCGCGATCGTCTTACAGGAAGCCCGACCGTGCCTTGATCCACGTCAGTGCGATCCGGGAAGGATGCAGGACTGATGTAGGGGTGTGGCCCCGCTGCAACAAGGGCGGTTGTGCGACGCCGTCCGCAAAGGCAGCATTCGGGCGCAGCGGAGGGCGAAAACGATGGATTTGCAAGGCCAGGTGGCGATCGTGACCGGGGCGGGAAGCCCCGAGGGCATCGGCTTCGCCGCGGCCCGGCGGCTCGCGGCATCGGGCGCCCGGATCGTGCTGGCCGCGACCACCGACCGCATCCGGCTGCGGGCCGAGGAGCTGCAGGCGGCAGGGTTCGCAGCGATCGGCGTCGCCGGCGACCTGACAATGATGGCCGACGCGGTGCGGCTGGCCGAGGCCGCCCTGGCCGCGCATGGCCGCATCGACATCCTGGTGAACAATGCCGGCATGGTGCAGACCGGTGCGGCGGCCACGGCCAGCGTGCCCTTCGCGGCGCTCGACGAGGCCGCCTGGGACCACGGCATCGCGCTCAACCTGAAGACCGCCTTCAACGCCATCCGGGCGGTGCTGCCGCACATGCTCGGGCGCGGCTACGGCCGCATCGTCAACATCTCCTCCGTCACCGGCCCGCGCGTCGCCATCCCGGGCGAGAGCGCCTATGCCGCGGCGAAATCCGGCTTGAGCGGGCTGACCCGCGCCCTGGCGCTGGAGGTGGCGGGACAGGGCGTCACGGTGAATGCGGTCGAGCCCGGCTGGATCGCCACCGCCTCGGCCTCGGAGATCGAGCGCGAGGCCGGGCGCCACACCCCGGTCGGCCGCCCCGGCACGGCCGATGAGGTGGCGGCCGCGATCGCCTTCCTGGCCTCGCCCGGCGCCAGCTACGTCACCGGCGCGTCGCTGGTGGTCGACGGCGGCAACACGCTGCAGGAGCGGAAAGGTCCCATCCGCGCATAGCGGCGATCGCAGGCGCGCTGATTGTTTACCCCGGCCATAACGCGTTAGGGTTTTCCCCCGACCCGTCGCGACAAGATCCGCCCATGACCGCCGCCCGCATCGCCGCCATCCACCGCTATCCCGTCAAGGGCCTGGCCGGGCAGAAACTCGACGCCGCGGAGCTGGCGCCGGGCGGGACGCTGCCGCATGACCGGCGCTTCGCCATCGTCCACGGCGCCAGCCAATGCGACCCGACGGCGCCGAGCTGGCAGCCGAAGCGGCAGTTCCTGCAGCTGATGACCGATGAGCGGCTGGCGCTGCTGGGCATCGGCTACGACGACGCCACCGAGGCGCTGACCCTGAAGCGCGAGGGCAAGCAGGTGGCGCGCGGCCTGCTGTCGCTGCCGATCGGGCAGGAGCTGATCAACCAGTTCCTGAACGCCTTCATGAAGGATCCGCGGGGCGCGCTGAAGATCGTCACTACGCCCGGCATCGCCTTCACCGACAAGCCGGAGAAGCTGGTCTCGATCATCAACCTCGCCTCGGTCCGGGACATCGAGCGGGTGACGCGGGCGCCGGTCGACCCGCAGCGCTTCCGCGGCAACCTGCTGGTCGAGGGCCTGCCGGCCTGGTCGGAGTTCGACCTGATCGACCGCGAGATCACGGTCGGCCCGGTGCGGCTGAAGGTGGTATCCCGGATCGGTCGCTGCGCCGCCACCAACGTCAACCCCGCGACCGGCGAGCGCGACCTGAACATCCCCAAGGCCCTGATCACCGGCTTCGGCCACGCCGATTGCGGGGTCTATGCCGAGGTGCTGACCGGCGGACGGATCGCGGATGGGGATGCGCTGGTGATTGGGTAGGCTGGATATCGCCCTTTGCTTAACGAGACGGATGTGGTCGCCCTCAAGCTCTGCGCTATAGGCAATTCGATCGCGGCGGTCCTGCCTCAGGACGTGCTGGACCGACTGCACGCCCGGGAAGGCGACATCCTCCATCTCACTGAGGTGCCCGGCGGATACCTGCTGACACCTGACGATCCGGACCTCGAAATCCAGGCAATCGTCGCTCGCAAAATTGCCCGGAAGCGCTGGAACTTGCTGCGGGACTTGGCGAAATAGCTGCGTAGGTTGGGTTCGCGTCGGGCGAACCCAACATTGCGCCGCCCGAACCAGTGTTGGGTTCGCAAGCGCGAACCCAACCAACGATCAGGATCTACGCCTCAGAGTCCGTCAGCGCACCGGCCCGGTGCCGGCGCCGGTGGTCTCGATCGCCGTCGCGATCTCGGCGAGATCCTCACGCGTCAGCTCCAGCGAGGCCGCGTCGAGCCAGCCGTCGACCTGGGCCGGGCTGCGGGCGCCGACGATGGCGCCAGTCACCGCCGGCCAGGACAGGGTCCAGGCCACCGCCACCGCCGCGACCGAGGTGCCGTGACGCGCCGCCACCGGCTTCAGCGCCTCGGCCAGGGCCAGGTTGCGCACCAGGCCGTCGCCGGTGAAGTTGGGCGCGCGCGAACGCCAGTCGTCCTTCGGCAGCGCCGCCGCGCGCTCGGCGGTGAAGGCCCCGGTCAGCAGGCCCGACTGCATCGGGCTGTAGACGATGACGGCGGTGTCGTGCGCCGCGCACCACGGCAGCTCGGCCGCCGCGATGTCGCGCCGGATCGCCGAGAAGGGCGGCTGCAGCGAATCGACGTGGCCCACCGAGGCGGCCCGGGTCAGCTGCTCGACATTGTGGTTCGACAGGCCGACGGCCCGCACCTTGCCCTCGCGCTTGAGGTCGAGGAAGGTCTGCCAGTAGGTCTCGACCGGGGTGCCGTCATCGACCGGCCAGTGCAGCTGGTACAGGTCGATGCGCTCGACCCCGAGCCGGCGCAGCGAGGCCTCGACCTCGCCCCGCAGGCTGGCCGCGGCGCCGATGCGCTTCGAATTGGCGGTGCGGTCCGCCTCGTTCCAGATCAGGCCGCCCTTGGTGAAGACATAGGGCCGCTGCGCGGCCGGGATCTCGCGCAGGGCGCGGCCGACGATCTCCTCGGAATGGCCGAGGCCGTAGACCGCGGCGGTGTCGATCCAGTTGATGCCGACCTCGGCCGCATGGCGGATCGCCGCCACCGACTCGTCGTCGTCCTGGCTGCCCCAGGCCGAGGCCCAGCCGGCGCCGCCGATGGCCCAGGCGCCGAAGCCGACGCGGGTGATCGCCATGTCGGTCGTGCCGAAGCGCCGGGTCGGCAGCGCGGTGCCGCCCGCGGGAGTGATCTCGGTCATCGGTGGTCCTCCCATATTGTCGGACTTAGAATGCTGGCATCCGATTGAGCGTTCCAATTGAATGTTCAGATCGCATTCAGCATGATCGGGGATCAATCGCCCTCAAGGCGGCCCGGCCTATCAATGGTCCGGGGGCCGCCGATCGGAGCCGGATCATGGATCTGCGGCAGCTGGAACATTTCCTGGCGGTGGCGGAGGAGCAGCATTTCACCCGGGCGGCGCAGCGGGTGAACATCGTCCAGTCCGGCCTGTCGGCCTCGATCCGGGCGCTGGAGGAGGAGCTGGGGGCCCCGCAGTTCATCCGCAGCACCCGCCGGGTCGACCTGACCGCCGCCGGCAAGGTGCTGTTCGAGGAGGCGCGGCGGGTGCTGGCGGCGGCGCGCTGCGCCCGCGACGCCGTGGCCGCCGTGCAGGGCGTGGCCCGCGGCACGCTGGCGATCGGCACCACCCACAGCCTGTCGCCCTTCGTCGACCTGCCGGTGCTGCTGGCGCGGTTCCACGCCGCCCATCCCGGGGTCGAGATCCGGCTGTGCCAGGGCGGGTCCGCCGTGCTGCTGGAGAAGCTGCGCGACGGCCGGCTGGACCTCGCCTTCGTGCCGATGCAGCCATCGCCGCCGGACGATATCCGCGCCACCATGCTGGCCTGCGAGGAGCTGGTGGCCGCCTGCGCCCACGACCATCCGCTGGCGGGGCGCCGGGCGGTGCCGCTGGAGCGGCTGGGCCGCGAGACCTTCGTCGATTTCCAGACCGATTGGGGCACCCGCCGCCTGGTCGACCAGGCCTTCGCCCGGACCCGGATGGAGCGGCACACCGGCTTCGAGGTCAACGACCTCGCCACCGCGCTCGACCTCGTCGCGCTGGGACTCGGCATCGCTCTGGTGCCGGAGGCGATCATCGCCGCCCACCCCGCCGACCCGCAGCGGCCGCCGCTGGCGGTGGCGACGCTGGCGCCGCCCGAGATCTGCTGGGAACTGGGGATCGCCCATGCCGAGCGCGGCGCCGCCGATGCCGGCCCGGTCAACCCCGCGGCGCGGGCGTTCCTGGCACTGATGGCCGAGGATACGATCGCCGCGGCGGCGTGACGGCCGCCGCCGTCGAGTCATTTGGAGAGACCGAGCCACCCCCTCACCCGGAATCGCTGCGCGATTCCGACCTCTCCCCGAGGAGAGGTAAACAACCCCTCTCCTCGGGGAGAGGGGGGCCCGGCCCGCTTGGGCCGGGAGGGTGAGGGGGTTGCCCCGGTGAGGCCGGTAGCGCTTAAGCCACCTGCACCAGCGGACCAGCCCATTCGCTGACGACATCGGACAGGGCCGGGCGCGGGCGGTCCTCCATCGGCTCGGACGGGGTGCCGAGATAGATGAAGCCCAGGATCTTGTCGGTCGCCGGGTTGTGACCCAGCAGCTCGACCACCTGCGGGTGATAGGCCGGCCATCCGGTGATCCAGCTGCCGCAGAAGCCCTGGGCGTGGGCCGCCATCAGGATGTTCTGGCACAGCGCGCCGCCGGACAGGATCTGTTCCATCTCCGGGATCTTGGCGCTGGGCTGCGGCTTGTGGGTGACCACCAGCAGCAGCGGCGCCAGGGCCGGCTTCTGGCGCATCGCCTCGATCAGCGCCTCGGTGGCATCGGCATTCTCGCGGGCGAAGATCTCGGCCATCGCCTCGCCGAGCCGGCGCTGCCCGTCCTTGCGCAGGACCTGGATGCGCCACGGCGCCAGCTTGCCGTGATCCGGCACCCGGGTGCCGGCGCGCAGGATCCGCTCCAGCGCCGCCGCATCCGGTCCCGGCTCGACCATGTTCCGGGCCGGCACCGAGCGGCGCTGCAGCAGAAGATCGATCGCTTCCATGTTCGTCTCCGATGCCCGTCCCGCCGGGACACTACTTAAGAATCACTCTCAAAGCGAGAGATAGGAGCGCCGGCGTCAAAAGTCCAGGTCGCGATAATGCGCCGGCGCCGGGATGCCGGGAACGTGGTCCTCCAGCAGCGGCCGGAAGCTGGGGCGGGATTTTATGCGCGAATACCATTGCCGCGCCTCCGGATGGCTGTCCCACGGCACGTCGCCGAGATAGTCGACCACCGAGAGATGGGCGGCGGCGGCGATGTCGGCCAGGCTGAACTCGTCCCCCGCCAGCCAGCGCCGCGATTCGGCGAGGTAGGAGATGTATTCGAGGTGGTAGTGCACATGCTGCCGCCCGGCGCGGATCGCGTCCGAGCTGGGCGCCAGGCCGGTGCGCTTGACCCGCTTCATGAACTTCTCGCCGACCAGGTTCTCGGTCACCTCGCGGCCGAACTTCTGGTCGAACCAGACCAGCAGGCGCCGGGTCTCGGCCCGCCCCAGCGGGCCTTCGCCGAGCAGCGGCACTTCCGGGTGCATCTCCTCCATGTACTCGACGATGACCCAGACATCGGTCAGCGTGGTGCCGTCCGGCTCGATCAGCAGCGGCACTTCGCCGGTCGGGTTGATGGCGAGGAATTCAGGTCGCTGCTCCCACACCCGCTCGACCTTCAGGTCGCAATGCAGGTCCTTTTCGGCCAGCAGCAGCCGGACGATGCGGGATTGGGCGGAAAGCCAGATGTGATAGAGGGTTCGCATGACGCGCGGACTCTACCCGAAGCCGCCGCGCTTCGGTAAGGGCCGCGTTGCGGCACGACACCACATGCCACCCCCGCGCCACGGTCGGGAACCATCCGCCGGTCCGCACCTTCCGTCTTGTCCCGATGCTCGTCGGGCCGGAGGGTCAGGCCGCGACCGGCAGGCGGAAGGCGGCGGCGAGGCCGCGCAGCGCGCCGCTGAGCCGGGCGTCGGACAGGCGCGAATGCAGCATGACGTCGGAGGCGGCCAGCGCCGGCAGGCCGAGGCGCGGCCCGACATCGACCGTGCCCGGCGGCGCGGTGCGGCGCGCCAGCGGCGACACGCCGAGCCCGGCCATGGTCGCCGCCGCCACCGCGGCGCTGCCGCCGCCGATGAAGGCTTCCGCGCAGGCGATGCCGGCGGCATCGAGCACGCGCAGGGCGATCGCCCGCATGCCGCAGCGCGCCGCCTGGGTCACCAGCGGCAGCGGGTCGCCGGGCCGGTGGTGCCAGCCGGTCGCGGCGTACCAGCCGAAATCGTCGCGGAACAGGGCCTCGCCGTCGCGGCGGCCGGTGTCGCGGCGGACGATCACCGCGTCCAGCGACCCGCCGTCGAATTCGTCGAGCAGCTCATGCGACAGGCCGAGCCGGACCTCCAGCGCCAGCCCCGGCCCCTGCCCCGCCACCCGGGCCAGCAGGCCCGGCAGCTCCGGCCCCGCGACATGGTCGCTGATGCCCAGCACCAGGCGCCGCGGCCGCGCCGACACCGCGGCGATGGCGTCGTCCTGCGCCGCCAGCAGGCCGCGGGCCCGGGGCAGGAAGGCCTCGCCCTCCGCCGTCAGCCGCACCAGCCGCGGCGTGCGCTCGAACAGCCTGGCGCCCAGCCGGTCCTCCAGCCGCTTCAGCCGCAGGCTGATGCCGGACTGGGTGGCGCCCACCGTGTCGGCGGCGCGGGTGAAGCTGCCGAGATCAGCCACCAGCACGAAGGCCCGGACCGCGTCGAGATCGAGGGAGCGCATGGCCTGTCCATTTCAGATCATCATCTCTGATATATGTAATGAGTTCATTCTGAAATGATCAAGCTCGCGCTACATCTTCCCCACGAGGCGCGCCGATGCGCCTCATCCCCTTCAGGAGAGCACCATGCCCCTCGTCCGGATCTCGCTGCGCAAGGGCAAGCCCGCCAGCCATCTCAAGGCCATCCGCGACGGCGTCTACCAGGCCATGCGCGAGAGCTTCAACGTGCCGGAGAACGACCGCTTCGTGCTGGTGCACGAGCATGAGGAGACCGGCTTCGACTACGACCCGTCCTATCTCGATATCGCCCGCACCGACGACCTGGTGTTCGTCCAGATCACCGCCAACAACACCCGCACGGTCGAGCAGAAGCAGGCGCTGTACCGCAGCATCGCCGACCACTTGGCCGCGAGCCCGGGCCTGCGCCACGAGGACGTGTTCATCAACCTGGTCGAGGTGGCGAAGGAGAACTGGTCCTTCGGCAACGGCATCGCCCAGTACGTGTGACACAAGCGGTCGCGGAGGCCGCCCTCGCCACAATCCTGCGTCCTTTCGAATGATAGGATGCCGGCTGGGCGATGTGCGGGGGATCATGGCAGGGAGAGGTTCGACGCGGCGGCGCGTCCTGGTGACGGGCGCGACGGCGCTGGGGGCTGCGGCCCTCGGCGGCGTCGGCGGTGCCTGGCTGCAGCGCCTGGCCGATGCCGCCCGGCTGCCGCCCGAGGCGTCGCCGCGGGCCTTGCTCGACGATGCCAGCGGTCTGAACCCGACGCCGGTGCGCGGCCTGGCCTTCGCCGATGCCTCGCCGGAGGTGACGGCGGATCGGCTGGCGCCGTTGCTGGGCCGGATCGCCGCCGGGCAGGAACCCTCTCTCGCCGTGTCCGGCGCCCGCCATTCGATGGGCGGGCAGAGCCTGCTGCGCGACGGCTGGGTGCTGGACGCGCTGCCGCTGAACGGCATGACGCTCGACCCCGCCGCCGGGCTGATGCGGGTGGGCGGCGGCGCGCTGTGGCGCGACATCATCCCGGCGCTCAACGCCCAGGGCTTCGCCCCCACCGTGATGCAGTCGAACAACGACTTCACCATCGGCGGCACGCTGAGCGTCAACGCCCATGGCTGGCACGCCAACAGCCCACCGGTCGCGAGCACGGTGCGCCGCCTGATGCTGCTGACCGCCGACGGCCAGGTGGTGACCTGCAGCCCGGAGGAGAATGCCGAGCTGTTCGGCCTGGCGCTGGGCGGCTATGGCCTGTTCGGGGTGATCCTGGAGGCCGAGATCGCGGTGCGGCCGAACGTGATCTACGCGCCGGATTTCGCGGTGATGCCGACCCGTGACTACCCCGCCGCCTTCGCCGCCCGGGTCTATGCCCCGGGGTCGCCGGTCGAGATGGCCTATGGCCGGCTGTCGGTCGACCCCGACCGGCTGTTCGAGGAAGCGGTGCTGGGTTGCTACACGCCGGTGCCGGAGACGCGCGGCACGGTGATGCCCCTGCCCGCTTTGGCCCATGGCGGGCTGCAGCGGCTGGTGTTCCGCAACGCCGCCGCCGGCGACACCGGCAAGGCGCTGCGCTGGTGGCTGGAGCGCGAGGCCGGGCCCTGGCTGGCCGGCGCGGTCAGCCGCAACAGCCTGCTGAACGAGCCGGCCGCGGTCTTCGCCAACCGCGAGGCCGGGTCGACCGACATCCTGCACGAGTATTTCGTGCCCCAGGCGCGGCTGGGGGATTTCGCCGAAGCCGCCCGGCCGATCATCCGGCGCGAGGAAGGCAACCTGCTGAACGTCACGGTGCGCGACATCAGGCGCGACACGCGCAGCGCCCTGGCCTATGCCCGCGAGGACATGTTCGGGCTGGTGATGCTGTTCGTGCAGGAGACCTCCGCCGCCGGGGAGGAGCGGATGCAGCGCATGACCCGGGCGCTGGTCGACGCCGCGATCGAGGCCGGCGGCAGCCACTACCTGCCCTACCGCCTGCACGCGACCGGCGACCAGCTGCGCCGCGCCTATCCCGCCTGGGACGGGGTGATCGAGGCCCAGCGCCGCCACGACCCGAAGGGCGTGTTCCGCAACGGGCTGTTCCGGCGCTACGCGGAGGCGTGAGGAAAGGGTTGATTTTCAGGGAAGTGACGTCAAAGAACGCCGCTTTCCGTTGTCATGCCACGGCTTGACCGTGGCATCCAGGGGCGGCCGGAACCGTTCTTGGTGGCCCCTGGATTGCCCGGTCAAGCCGGGCAATGACAACGAAAAAGGAGGTTGGGTTCGCCGACAGCGAACCCAACCTACGGACCGCTATTCGGCCGGGATGCGCAGCGCCTCTTCTTCCGTGCGGATCGGGTGCTCCAGCCGGTGCACCATCTCCTTCGGCACCACCTGCCAGAACTTCTCCCGCTCGATCGGCCAGTCGTGCAGGATCTGGGCCGCCCAGGCGCTCTGGGTCTCGCGCGCATGTTCGGCGATCAGCGACCGCACCTGGTCGTCATAGTGCCTGGTCTCGATCCGCTGCCAGATCACGCTTTCCGGGTTGGTGCGGCGGGCGAAGCTGCCCTCGGCGTCGTAGACGAAGGCCATGCCCCCGGTCATGCCGGCCGCGAAGTTGTCGCCGACCGACCCCAGGATCACCGCGGTGCCGCCGGTCATGTATTCGCAGCCGTTCGAGCCGCAGCCTTCGACCACCACGGTGGCGCCGGAGTTGCGCACCGCGAACCGCTCACCCGCCTGGCCGGCGGCGAACAGCTTGCCGGCCGTGGCCCCGTACAGCACGGTGTTGCCGATGATGGTGTTCTCGTTGGTCTTCAGCGCCGAGGCGGCGAAGGGCCGGACCACGATGGTGCCGCCCGACAGGCCCTTGCCGACATAGTCGTTGGCGTCGCCGAACACCTCCAGCTTCAGCCCCTGGACCGCCCAGGCGCCGAGCGACTGGCCGGCATTGCCGCGCAGCCGCACCGTGACATGGCCCGGCTGCAGCCCGGTCATCCCGAACTTGCGGGTGATCATCGACGACATCCGCGTGCCCACCGCGCGGTGGGTGTTGCGGATCGAATAGGTCAGCTGGGTCTTCTCGCCGACCTCGAACAGCGCCTTGGCGTCGACGATCATCTGGGCGTCGAGCGTGTCCGGCACCGGGTTGCGGCCTTCGAGCGTGCAGTACATCGCATGCTCGCCCGGGTCGGCCTTGGCCAGCAGCGGGTTGAGGTCGAGGTCGTCGAGATGGGCGGCGCCGCGGCTGACCTGGCGCAGCAGCTCGGTGTGGCCGACGATCTCGTTCAGCGAGCGGTAGCCGAGCTGGGCCAGGATCTCGCGCACCTCCTCGGCGATGAAGCTGAACAGGTTCACCACCTTCTCCGGCGAGCCGGCGAACTTGGCCCGCAGCTCCGGGTCCTGGGTGCAGACGCCGACCGGGCAGGTGTTGGAGTGGCACTGCCGCACCATGATGCAGCCCATGGCGATCAGGCTGGCGGTGCCGATGCCGAACTCCTCGGCGCCGAGGATCGCGGCGATCACCACGTCGCGCCCGGTCTTGATGCCGCCGTCGGTGCGCAGCCGGATGCGGTGGCGCAGCCGGTTCAAGGTCAGCACCTGGTGCACCTCGGACAGCCCCATCTCCCAGGGCACGCCGGCGAATTTCAGCGAGGTCTGGGGTGACGCGCCGGTGCCGCCGACATGGCCGGAGATCAGGATGATGTCGGCGTTTGCCTTGGCGACGCCGGCGGCGATGGTGCCGATGCCGGTGCGGCTGACCAGCTTGACCGTGACCTTGGCGTCCGGGTTGATCTGCTTGAGGTCGTAGATCAGCTGGGCCAGGTCTTCGATCGAGTAGATGTCGTGGTGCGGCGGCGGGCTGATCAGCATCACGCCGGGGGTGGCGTGGCGCAGCTTGGCGATCTCGACCGTCACCTTGAAGCCGGGCAGCTGCCCGCCTTCGCCGGGCTTGGCGCCCTGGGCGACCTTGATCTCCAGCTCGCGGGCCTGGTTGAGGTATTCCGCGGTGACGCCGAAGCGGCCGGAGGCGACCTGCTTGATCGCGGAGTTCCAGTTGTCGCCGTTGCGGTCCGGGCGGAACCGGGCCGGGTCCTCGCCGCCCTCGCCCGAATCCGACTTGGCGCCGATCCGGTTCATGGCGACGTTCAGCGTGCCATGCGCCTCCGGGCTCAGCGCGCCCAGCGACATACCGGGGGTGACGAAGCGCTTGCGGATCTCGGTGATGCTCTCGACCTCGTCGATCGAGACCGCCTCGCGGCCCGGCACGAAGTCGAGCAGGTCGCGCAGCGCCACCGGCGCCTGGCGCCGCACCAGGTCGGAGTACTTGCGGTACAGGGAATAGCTGTCGGTGGTCACCGCATGCTGCAGCATGTGGATCAGCTGGCCTTCCCAGGCGTGCCGCTCCTGCCCCTGGCGGAAGCGGTAGAAGCCGCCGACCGGCAGGGTGACGACGCTGCGGCTCCACGCCGCCTCGTGCATCTCGATCGCCTTCATCTGCAGCCCGGCCATGCCGATGCCGGAGATGCGGCTGGGCATGCCGGGGAAGTATTCGGCCACCAGCGAGCGCGACAGGCCGACCGCCTCGAAATTGCAGCCGCCGCGATAGGACGAGATGATCGAGATGCCCATCTTGGACATGATCTTGAGCAGCCCGTCATCCACCGCCTGGCGGTAGCGCTTCATGCAGGCGTCGAGGCTGAGCTCGCCGAACAGGCCGCGGCGCTGCCGGTCGGCGATTGCCTCCTGCGCCAGATAGGCGTTCACCGTGGTGGCGCCGACGCCGATCAGCACCGCGAAATGGTGCACGTCGACGCATTCCATCGACCGCACGTTCAGCGAGGTGAAGGTGCGCAGCGACTGGCGGATCAGGTGGGTGTGGACCGCACCCGTGGTCAGGATCATCTGCATCGCCACCCGCTCGGCCCCGACATGCTGGTCGGTCAGCACGATGTGGGTGGCGCCGCCGCGCACGGCGTCCTCGGCCTCGCGGCAGACCCGGCGCAGCGCGTCGCGCAGCGCCTGCTCGCCGTCGCGCGGGTCGAAGGTGCAGTCGATCTCGGCCGCGGTGGTGCCCATATAGGCGCGCATCGCGTCGTATTCGGCGTTGGTCAGCACCGGGCTGTCGAGCTGCAGCAGGTCGCACTGGCTGGCATCCTCGTCGAGGATGTTGCCCAGATTGCCCAGCCGGGTGCGCAGGCTCATCACCCGACGCTCACGCAAGCTGTCGATCGGCGGGTTGGTGACCTGGCTGAAATTCTGCCGGAAGAAGTGGTGCAGCGGCCGGTTGATGTCGGACAGGATGGCGATCGGCGCGTCGTCGCCCATCGACCCGATGGCCTCCTTCGCCTCCTCCACCATCGGATGCAGGATCAGCTCGAGATCCTCCATGGTGATATTCATGGCGACCTGGCGCCGGCGCAGCTCCTCGCGGGTCATCGCCGCACCGGGGTCCTCGCCGCCGGCCCGGATCAGCCCGTCGATCACCTTGATCCGCTTGGTCCATTCCTGGAACGGCTGGCGGCCGGCCAGCACGTCCTTGATCTCGCGGTCGCGGTACAGCCGGCCTTCCTCGAGGTCGACCGCCAGCATCTGGCCGGGGCCCAGCCGCCCCTTCTCGATGATCCGGTTCTCGTCGAGCCGGACCATCCCGGCCTCGGACCCCGCGATCAGCAGCCCGTCGCTGGTGATGGTGTAGCGCATCGGCCGCAGGCCGTTGCGGTCCATGCCGCCCATCACCCAGCGGCCGTCATACATCGCCAGCGCGGCCGGCCCGTCCCAGGCCTCCATCACCGCATTGGTGTAGCTGACGAAGGCGCGGTGGGTGTTGGGGATGTCGGCGTCAGCCGGCGTCGCCTCCGGCACCAGCATGGCCTTGACCATCGGCGCGTTGCGGCCGGCGCGGACCAGCACCTCGAACACGGCGTCGAGGGCCGCGGAATCCGAGCTGCCGCCCTGGATCACCGGCTTGATGTCCTCGATGGCGTCGCCGAACACCGGGCTGGCCATGCGCGTTTCATGCGCACGCATCCAGTTGCTGTTGCCCTTCAGCGTGTTGATCTCGCCGTTGTGGGCCAGCATGCGGAAGGGCTGGGCCAGGCGCCAGGTCGGGAAGGTGTTGGTCGAATAGCGCTGGTGGTAGACCGCGAAGTTGGAGACGAAGCGCTCGTCCAGCAGGTCCGGATAGAAGGCGGTCAGCTGCGCCGCCAGGAACATGCCCTTGTAGATGATCGAGCGGCAGGACAGCGAGCACAGGTAGAAATCGGCGATGCCCGCGGCCTGCGCCGCCTTCTCGATCCGGCGGCGGATGACGTAGAGGTCGCGCTCGAACTGCTCCTCCGGCACGCCCTTGGGGTTGGCGATCATGATCTGCTCGATCTCGGGGCGGGCGGCATTCGCCTTCTCGCCGATGATCGCCACGTCGATCGGCACCTGCCGCCAACCGTAGATGTAGTAGCCGAAGTTGAGGATCTCGCCCTCGACCAGGCAGCGGCACTTCTCCTGCGCCTCCAGGTCGGTGCGCGGCAGGAAGGCCTGGCCGACCGCGATCAGGCCGGGCTGCGGCCGGTGGCCGACGCGCTCGACATGCTCGTGGAAGAACTGCTGCGGGATCTGGACATGGATGCCGGCGCCGTCGCCGGTCTTGCCGTCGGCGTCGACCGCGCCGCGGTGCCACACCGCCTTCAGCGCGTCGATGCCGGCCTGCACCACCTCGCGCCGCGGCTTGCCGTCGATCGCAGCGATGAAGCCGACGCCGCAGGCGTCGTGCTCGTCCGCCGGGTCGTAGGCATGGGATTCGATCAGCCGGGCGACATTGGCGTCGTATTCCGCGACGAAGCGCTGGCCGGCATCTTGCACGCCAAGGATCTGCTTGAACTGGCTCATGGCTGGCTCCTTCCGGCTCGCGCTATTCCGCCGCAACCGCCAGCGCGGCGGCCTTGGCGACGAGGAAGCTGTCGATGGCGGCGGCGGCGTCGCGACCGTCGCGGATGGCCCAGACGACGAGGCTGGCGCCGCGGACGATGTCGCCGGCGGCGAAGATGCCTTCGACCGCGGTCATCATGGTGCGGTGGTCGACCTTGACCGTGCCCCACTTGGTCACCGGCAGGCCCGGCGCGTCGAACAGGGTCGGCAGGTCCTCGGGGTCGAAGCCCAGCGCCTTGATCACCAGGTCGGCCTCGATGGTGTGGGCCGAGCCCTCGATCACCACCGGGCTCTGCCGGCCCGTGGCGTCGGCGACGCCGAGATGGATCGAATGGGCGCGCACGCCGGTGACGGCATCGTCGCCCAGGAAGCCCTCGGGGGCCGCCTGCCAGACGAACTCCACGCCCTCTTCCTCGGCGTTCTGCACCTCGCGCTGGCTGCCCGGCATGTTGGCGCGGTTGCGGCGGTACAGGCACTTCACCGAGACGGCGCCCTGGCGCACCGCGGTGCGGACGCAGTCCATCGCCGTGTCGCCGCCGCCGATCACCACCACCCGCTTGCCCGCGGCGTTGAGGGTGCCGTCGGTGAATTCCGGCACGTCGTCGCCCAGGCCGGTGCGGTTCGAGGCGGTGAGGTAGTCGAGCGCCGCGACGATGCCCTTGAGGCCGGAGCCCGGGGCCTGCAGGTCACGCGCCTTGTAGACGCCGGTGGCGACCAGCACGGCGTCGTGGCGCGACCGCAGCTCCTGCAGCGTGGCGTCGCGGCCGATCTCGAAGTTCAGGTGCAGCTGGATGCCGGCATCGGCCAGCCACTGCGCCCGGCGCGCCACGATCTCCTTCTCCAGCTTGAAGCTGGGGATGCCGTAGATCAGCAGGCCGCCGACCCGGTCGTAGCGGTCGTAGAGATGGACCTGATAGCCCAGCCGGCGCAGCTGCTCCGCCGCGGCGATGCCGCCCGGGCCGGCGCCGATGATGCCGACCGACTGGTCGCGCTCGCGCAGCGGCGTCGGCGGCTTGACCCAGCCTTCGGCCCAGGCGGTGTCGGTGATGTACTTCTCGATCGAGCCGATGGTGACGGCGCCGTGGCCGGACTGCTCGATCACGCAGTTGCCCTCGCACAGCCGGTCCTGCGGGCAGATGCGGCCGCAGATCTCGGGCATCGAGTTGGTGGCCGAGGAGACCTCGTAGGCCTCCTCCAGCCGCCCCTCGGCGGTCAGCTTCAGCCAGTCCGGGATGTTGTTCTGCAGCGGGCAGTGGATCTGGCAGAACGGGACGCCGCATTGCGAGCAGCGCGACGACTGCTCCTCGGCCTTCTGCCTGACATAGGGCCCGTAGACCTCGAGCCAGTCCTGCCGGCGGATCTCGGCAGTTCGCTTCGCCGGCATCTCGCCGGAAGTCTTCACGAACTGCAGCATCTTCGTCGCCATGGGCGGCCCTCACCAAATCGGAGTCGAAACACGCCCCGGGGCGCGGGGCACACGACATTTAAGGTTTTGAAAAGCCCATGGCGAGCAGTTTTTCGCGATTAGGTCATATTTGTTGACTAATTTCCCCGAGTTGCGAACTGATCTTAACTGGAGCGTCGAAACGGATCGATAATTTCAAGAAATTAGGTCCGATCCGGATCTACTGTGACGACCACCTGCACAAACCAGCGTCATTCCCGCGAAAGCGGGAATCTCTTTCCGGTCGAGCGGTCACGAGATCCCCGCTTTCGCGGGGATGACGAACGGGCTGCAGATGGCCGCACAAATCCGCTTGATCTTAACCAAGCTTGAGGTTCTAGAACCCCTGCTCCGTCACGATCAGCCAGGAGCCGACCATGTCCATTGCCGCCGACCACGACCACCCCGCCGCCGCAGCGGCGAAGCCGGCCGTGGGCATCAGCATCATCACGCCCAAGCCCGGCAGGTTCGACGAGTTCATGGCGTTGCAGCTGGCCCAGCTGTCGCGGCTGCGCGGCCAGGTCGAGGGGCTGCGCGGCACCCGGCTGTTCCGGTCGCAGGACAACCGCAGCGCCGTGCTGGTCAGCGTGTTCGAGACCGACGCGGACGCCGCGCGCTTCCGCGGCGATCCCCGCCTGACCGAGCATCTGGCCCGGGTGCAGCCGCTGATCGAGAGCGCCGTGCCGGGCGCCTTCGAGACCGCGTATGAGGTCGGCGTGATCTAGGCATCCGGGCGGCGGCATACGAAGAGGTAATTGGACTCGTCGGTCTTGTCCCCGTATTCGGCACGGCTGCGTCCCCGACACGGTCCGCCGTCCATGATGCTCGACCTGCCGCTGCCCATGGCCCGTCCGATCGGCGAGGCCCGCCGGATCCTGCTGCTGCTGGCCGCCCATGTCGCCGCCTGGACCGGCTTCTGCCTCTTGTACCTGGCGCCGTCCGACCTGCAGAACGACATGACCGAGGCCTTCTCCTGGGCGCAGGAGCTGCAGCTCGGCTACTACAAGCATCCGCCCTTCTACGCCTGGGTGGTGAAGGCCTGGTTCAGCGTGCTGCCCACCACCGACTGGGCCTTCTACCTGCTGGCCTCGACCAATGCGGCGATCGGCCTGGCCGCGGTGTGGGCGATCGCCGGGCGGTACCTGTCGGGCCCGGCCCGGCTGGCGGCGGTGCTGCTGCTGGAATTCCTGCCCTTCTATACGTTCCAGTCCTTCAACTTCAACGCCAACGCCGTGCTGCTGTCGCTGTGGCCGCTGACCGTGCTGGCGTTCCTGCGCAGCTTCGAGCGCCGCGACGTCCGCAGCGCCGTGGCGCTGGGCGCGGTGGCGGCCGCGGCGATGCTGTCGAAATACTACAGCGGCATCATCCTGGCCTGCTGCCTGGCGGCGGCGCTGGCCCATCCCGACCGCCGGCGCTACTTCGCCGGCTTCGCCCCCTATCTGGCCCTGGCGGTGCTGGCCGCCGGCCTGGCGCCGCATGTGCTGTGGCATCTGGGCGTCGCCATCGGCCCGGTCGACTACATGGCCAGCAAGGGCAGCACCCGCGCGGCCCTGATCCTGGCCAAGGCCGGGCTGTTCGTGGTCGGCTGCATCGCCCTGCACGCTCTGTTCGGCGCCGTCCTGGCCTGGCTGTGGTCGCGCGGCGGGGCCGCCTCGGCCGAGGAGAGGCCCGCCGCCCCCTCGGTCGGCGACCGCCGCATGCTCGCGGTCTTCGCCCTCGGCCCGTTCCTGGTCACCGTGCTGATCGCCCTGGTCTTCCAGGTGCGGATCAACACCCATTTCGCCATCCCGATCTTCGCCCTGTCGCCGCTAGCCGCGATCGTCTGGCTGCGCCTGGCGGTCGATGCGGCGACGCTGCGCCGGCTGGCCGTCCTGGCCGCCCTCTGGCTGCTGCTGCTGCTCGGGGTCGCGCCGGTCGCCGGCGCCTGGACCCTGCGCCACGATGTCGAGCTGGCGGCCGAGCCCCGGCGGGCGGTGGCCGAGCAGGTCACGGCGCTGTGGCGCGACCGGATCGGCCGGCCGCTGGGCGTGGTCGCCGGCACCGAGAGCTACGCGCTGGGCACCACCTTCTACAGCCCGGACCATCCCAGCGACTTCACCGCCTTCGCCGCCGCCTACGCCCCCTGGATCGATGCCGACCGGCTGCGCCGCGACGGCCTGGCCGTGATCTGCCTGACGGGCGACGGCTGGTGCCTGGACGAGGCGGCGAAGTATGATGGGCTGGAGATTTGGCGCACCCAGATCCGGGTGCACAAGACGCTGTTCGGCCTGGTCGGGCGGGATTTCGACTTCACCCTGGTCTTCGTCCGGCCGGGCCAGACCCTGCCCCTGGTCCCGGTCAAGCTACGCCCGTTCTGAGCCCCGCCCCGGGGGTGCGGCCGCCCGAGACTCGGTCTAGGGTGGCGGCACAACCGCGGGAGGAAACGCCATGCGCAAGACCCAGGACGCCCCGCACGGACGGGTGGACAGCTTCACGATCGACAGCCGGGCGCTGCGCGGCAACCTGCTGGGCGACCCCAGCGAGCGGCAGGTCGATCTCTACATCCCGGCCGGCCATGACGGGCGCGGCCTGCCGCTGCTGGTCGACCTGGTCGGCTTCACCGCCGGCGGGCCGGCCCACACCAACTGGAAGAACTTCGGCGAGAACGTGCCGGAGCGCGCCGACCGGCTGATCGCCGAGGGCAAACTGCCGCCGGTGGTGATCGCCTTCCCCGACTGCTTCACCCGGCTCGGCGGCAACCAGTACATCAACTCCACCGCCATGGGCCGGTGGGAGGACTTCCTGATCGACGAGATGCTGCCGGCGGTCGAATCCCGCCTGGGCTGCGGCGGGCAAGGCCGGCGCGGCGTGTTCGGCAAGAGCTCCGGCGGCTACGGCTCGATCATCCACGCCATGCGCCACGCCGATGTGTGGAGCGCCGCCGCCTGCCATTCCGGCGACATGGGGTTCGAGCTGGCCTATCTGATCGACATGCCCAACGTGCTGCGGGCGCTGGCCAAGCATGGCGGCTCGATCGAGCGCTTCATGGCGGCGTTCGAGGCCTCGGCCAAGCCCAATGATTCCGACATCCACATCCTGATGGACCTGGCGATGGCCGCCAGCTACGACCCTGACCCGTCGCAGCATCTCGGCATCCGCCTGCCGGTCGACCTCGAGACCGGCGAGCTGATCGCGGAGCGCTGGGCCAACTGGCTGAAATGGGACCCGGCGCTGATCGTCGACCAGCATGCCGACGGGCTGCGGTCGCTGAAGGCCCTGTACATCGACTGCGGCGACATCGACCAGTTCAACCTGGTCTACGGCGCCCGCCGCCTGCACCGCTCGCTGGAGCGGCTGGGCGTGGCGCACCGCTACGAGGAGTTCCCCGACAACCACTCATCGGTCGACTACCGCATGGATGAGAGCCTGCCGTTCCTCGGCGAGGCGCTGACCGGGGGCTAGCCGCCCCCGGCCGGGCACGGCTCAGAGGAACGAGCCCTGGCCGCTGGAGGCGCTGGTGCCGCCGTCGACGGGCAGGTCCACGCCGTTGACGAAGGCGGCATCGGCGCTGGCCAGGAAGGCGATGACGGCGGCGACCTCCTCCGGCTGCGCGCCCCGCCCCAGCGGGATGCGGGCCAGCATCCGGGCCAGCACCTCCGGATACTGCTCGAAGACGGGCTCGTTCATCTCGGTGAAGGTGACGCTGGGGCTGACCGCGTTGACCCGCACGCCACGGCCGCCGAACTCCAGCGCCAGGCTGCGGGTCAGGTTGGTGACCGCGCCCTTCGACGCGTTGTAGGCGCTGAGGCCGGGGTCGCCGCCGCTGCCGCAGACCGAGGACACGTTGACGATCGCCCCCCGGCTGTCGAGCAGGCTGGGCAGCACCGCCCGGGTCATGTTGAACACACCGTCGAGGTTGATCTCGATGGTGCGGTGCCAATGGGCGAAGGGCATGTCGAGGAAGCCGCTGACCGTCCCGGTGCCGGCATTGTTCACCAGCACGTCGATACGCCCGAACCGGGCGATGGCGTCCTCGACCAGCTGCCGCCCGTCCGACCCGATCGCGACGTCGCAGACCTGGATCAGGCTGCGCTCCTCGTCCAGCTCCTCCGCCACCGCGGCGAGCGTCTCCTCCGTCCGTCCGGCGAGGACGACGGAGGCGCCTTCGGCCCAGAACCGCCGCGCCGTCGCCGCCCCGATGCCGGAGCCGGCCCCGGTCACAATCACGACCTTGTCGTGGAATCGCTGCAGGCTCATGGCCATGCCGTCCTTGCGATGGGCCCCGGGGGGAGCGCGCCGCATGCAGCGCCCCTTCCGCCGGAGTCCCGAGGACGCCAGGATTAGACCGTGCAGACTACCGGTTGATTGCGACCAAACCCATTCGGGTTGCAGCGGTAGCGGGCTATGCGCCTCAGGCGACCCGGCGGTTGCCGAAGCGCCCGCCCGGCCGGTAGCGGTCGAGATAGCTGGGCAGGATCAGCTCGGCCGGGGTCGGCGCGATGCCGAGGTCGGCCAGGGTCTTCGCCCCCGGCGCCACGACATTGTCGGTCTTCAGCTGCAGCACCTGGTCCGGAGTCAGCAGCGGCTTCGGCAGCAGGCTGAACAGCTTGGCCTGCAGCGACGCCACGCCCCAGGACAGCGACACCAGGCGCTTGCGGCGCCCGGTCTGCTTCAGGGTCAGCGCCATCAGCTCGCGGAAACTGTAGACCCGCGGGCCGCCCAGCTCATAGGTCTGGCCGGCCGTGCCCTCGCCCTCCAGGCAGGCGACGACGGCGTCGGCCACGTCCTGGACATAGACCGGCTGGAACCGGGTGGTGCCGCCGCCGTACAGCGGCAGGACCGGCGCCATGCGGGCCAGCCCGGCGAACAGGTTGAAGAAGCCGTCCTCGGGCCCGAAGATCACGCTGGGTCGCAGGATGGTGGCGGCCTGGAACGCGCTTCGCACCGCGGCCTCGCCCGCCGCCTTGGTGCGGGCATAGGCCGACGGGCTGTCGGCCGAGGCGCCGATCGCCGAGATCTGGACGAAGCGAGTGGCGCCGGCGGCGGCCGCCGCCCGGGCGACGCGGCCCGCGGCCTCGCCGTGGACGGCGTCGAAGCGCTGCCGGCCGCGTTCGAACAGGATGCCGACGAGGTTGACCACGGCATCGGCCCCGGCCACCGCCGCAGCCACCGACCCATCGTCGCGCACATCGGCGAAGACCGGCACGACCTGACCGACCGCCCCCGCCGTCTTCAGCGGCAGGGCCCGGTCGGGATGGCGCGAGGCGACGATGATGCGCCAGCCGCGATGGGCCAGGCGCTGCGCCACGTAGCGCCCGACGAATCCGGTGCCGCCGAAAAGGGTGACGGTCTTTTGGCCGATGGTGTCCATGGTCCTGCCTGCGAGCCCGTTCGGGCCGCGACCCGCTGGCGGCCCGGCCCCCTTATATCCGAGGCGCCGGGCGTTTCAAACGACCGCGCTCGGAAAAACATCCACGGCCGGGATCAGGCGCTTGACAAGCCCGGGACCGGGCACGATATTCCGCGCCGTTCACCGGGAGCCCCCAATCTCCCGGTTCAGTGTGGGGCTGTAGCTCAGTTGGGAGAGCGCCTCGTTCGCAATGAGGAGGTCAGCGGTTCGATCCCGCTCAGCTCCACCATCCTCCCCCGATGGTGACCCCGGACATGGCAACGGCCGAACGCCTCCTGAGGCGCCCGGCCGTCGACTCATGTCCGCCCTGTCCCAATGGTCGAGGGCGGTGCCGCGTCAGCGTCCGCGTCGCATCAGCCCGGCGACCAGCATGACGATGAAGATCACGATCGCGACCCAGAACAGCATCTTGGCGCCGGCCATGGCGGTGCCGGCGACGCCGCCGAAGCCGAGCACGGCTGCGACCAGCGCGACGATCAGGAAGATGACGGCCCAGTGGAGAAGACTGCCGAACATTCGGGCACCTCATTCTTGTCAGCCCGCCGGCGGCGCCGGCGTGAACCTCTGATGACAAGAACAGGGGCTTAGGCCCTGCAGTTCCCCGCTTCGGTGCGTCAGCTCGCGATGTATTCGCGCAAGCTCTCGGCCTCGCTCTCGATCTCGTCGAGCCGCGCCTTGACCACGTCGCCGATGCTGATCATGCCGGACAGCAGGCCCTGGTCGTCGACCACCGGCAGGTGGCGGAAGCGGCGCTGGGTCATCATCCCCATCAGCTCCGCCACCGTGTCGTTGGTGCCGCAGGTGATCACGGGATTGACCATGACGGTCGACACCCGGTCCTCCAGCACCGCCGGCCCGCGGTCGGCGAGCCGATGCACCACGTCGCGTTCGGACAGGATTCCCTCGATGCGGCGGCCATCGCTGCTGACGATCACGGCGCCGATGCGCCGGTTGCGAAGCAGCGCGACGACATCGGCCAGTCGAGAGTCCGGCGCGACATGGACGACGGCGTTCCCCTTCACAGTCAAAATCTGGGCGACATTCATGGCAAGTCCCCGATCCGTTATGATTTTTCAAGATTATAGCACGGTATCGGCGGGTCGCGACTCGGCTGTTGATCAGCCGGAACGATCCTTGCCCATGGTCAGCACCCGGCCGTCGCCGTCGCCCAGCAGGCGGAAGCCGGCATGCTCCAGGCAGCGGATGGCGCGGTGGTTGGCCGGTGCCGGCCGGGCGATGATGCTGAGCGCCCGGCCACCCCGCAGCAGCCGGTCGGTGTAGGCGCCGACGAAGGCGGTGCCGAGGCCCTTGCCGACATAGCTCGGCTCGCCGATGAACAGGTCGATGCCGAAGCTGCCGGGCACGGCATCGCCGTCCGGCGCCGCCGAGACCGCGTCATAGGCCTGGAGGTAGCCGATCTGGCGGCCTTGCCAGGCCACCAGCATGGGTTCGGCCCAGTCCGAGGCCATCAGCCGGCAGATCTCGCGGATGCCGGCGTCCGGGTCGCCCCACCAGGCGCGGACATGCGGCATCATCAGCCACAGGCGCAGGCGGGACAGGTCGGCGGGGCGGAGCGGCGTGAAGGTGAACATATCAGCCAGTCTACCTGGGTTTTCCCACGGTCACGACAGGCGGATGCGTCGGATTGCGAGCCTCCATGGTGGGGCGGAAAAGCAGGATGCGTTGCCTCTCCCGCTTGCGGTACCCCTCCCCCGTCATTGCGAGCGCAGCGAAGCAATCCATGGCGCCGCCTGGCATGGATTGCTTCGTCGGCTGCGCCTCCTCGCAATGACGGTGAGGGGTGGCGTGCGCTACCTCTGGCCCCTTGCAATGACGAAGAAGGGCCGATGGCCGCTATTTCTCCGGCAGGGACCGGACGAAATCGAGGGCGGCGTCCAGCAGCCTGCGGCGCAGCGCGTCGTCGCCGAAGGCCTCCGGCCCGGCCCGGACCCAGCCCTGCATCCGCCGGCCCTGCATGATCATCGGGATGATGCCGGGCAGCGCCAGCGCCCAGCCGTCGCGATCGCGGCCGAGCCGGACCAGCATGCCGGCATCACGCGCGCCGCACAGCAGGTGGCCGTTCAGCAGCCAGGCCCAGCCGCCGAACATCGGCTTCTCCGCCAGCCCCCGCTCGGCCTCGAGGTCGGCCCGCACCAGCTCCTCGAGGCCCTCGTCGCGCGCCATGAGTCCCCTCCCCGCTTAAGGTCCCCACCGCCGAGACGCCACGATCTGGCGGCGGCGTCGTTAGGCCCGGCGGCGCATATGCGGCGTCAGCTTCCACTCCACCCCGCGGATGCCCATCGCCACCACGAAGTTCATCGCGAGGTACAGGATGCCCGCGGCGGTGAACACCTCGAACGGCGCGAAGGTCTGCGAGTTGATCTGCTTGGCGATGCCGGTGATCTCCATGATGGTGATGATCGAGGCCAGGGAGCTGGCCTTCACCATCAGGATGACCTCGTTGCCATAGGCCGGCAGCGCCTGGCGGATCGCGATCGGCACGGTGATGCGGCGGAACACGGTGAGGCGCGACATGCCGCAGGCCCGCGCCGCCTCGATCTGGCCGAACGGCACCGCCAGCAGGCCGCCGCGGATGATCTCGCTGGTGTAGGCGGCGGTGTTCAGCGCGAAGGCGATCACGGCGCAGGGGAAGGCCTCGCGCATCGGCCAATCCCACACCCCGAGCGACTTCCACAGGGCGCTGAACTGGCCGAGGCCGAAATAGATCAGGAAGATCTGCACCAGCAGCGGCGTGCCGCGGAACACGAAGACATAGCCGCGCGCCAGCCGCGACAGGAGGCCGTTGCCGGACATCCGCATCACCGCCAGCACCGTCGCCAGGACGATGCCGAGCATCAGCGCCGGCACGATCAGCGCGATGGTGGTGCCGGCGCCGCCGATCAGCTTGCCGAAGGTCTGGAGGATGAGGTCGAGATCCATGGCTCAGCTCGCCCGCCGCACGCTGCGGTCGTAATGGGCCTCGGCCTTGCGGAACAGCTTGGTCGAGAAGGTGGTGATCACCAGGAACAGGATGGCCGCGGTGATGTAGAACGGGAACGGCTCGCGGGTGGAGCGCGCGGCCACCTGGCTGATGCGCATCAGCTCGGTCACCCCGACCACCGAGACCAGGGCCGTGTCCTTCAGGATCAGCTGCCAGATGTTGCCGAGGCCGGGCAGCGCCAGCCGGATGGTCTGCGGCAGGATGATGCGGCGGAACGTCAGGAAGCCATGCATGCCGAAGGCCTTGCCGGCCTCGATCTGGCCGTGCGGCACGGTCTGGATCGCGCCCCGGAACACCTCGGTTGCGTAGCCGCCGGAGATCAGCCCGACGGCGAAGACGCCGATCACGAACTCGTTGAGACGGAACGGCTCGACGATGCCCATCATGCCGAGGATGGCGTTGATCGCCGCCTCGTTGCCGAAGAACAGGAGGTAGATGATCAGCAGCTCGGGCACGCCGCGGATGATGGTGGTGTAGATCTCCATCAGCCCGCGCAGCACGAAGCCGCCCCACACCTTGAGGCAGGCGGCGATCAGCCCGACCACGAGGCCGAAGATGTAGCTGGCGGTGGAGAGCAGGATGGTCATCCCGGCGGCGAGCAGGAACTGGTATCCCCAGCCGCCCTCGCCGAAGGACATCAGCTTCAGCGAATCAATCAGTCCTTGCATGCCTTGGCGCTGCCTGGGTGAGGACGGGCGGCGGGGTCAGCCGCCGCCCGGAACCGTTTCACTGGGGATTGAGCGGATCGTAGCCGAACCACTGCAGCGCGAGCTTGGACAGCGAGCCATCGGCCTTCATCGACGCGATACCCTTGTCCAGCTTGGCCTTGAGATCCTTGTCCTCCTGGCGCAGGCCGATGCCGATGCCCTGGCCGAACAGCGGATTGTCCTTGCCGGTCAGGGTCGGGCCGTAATGGGCGTAGCCCTTGCCGTTGTCGCTCTTCAGGAACGAATCCCAGGACGTGCTGTCGCCCAGCCCGGCATCGATGCGGCCGTTGACCAGATCGAAATTGAGGTCGTCGACCGTGTCGTAGAGCTTGACGGTCGAGTCCTTGAACTCGGCCTCGAGGAAGTTCTGGTGGGTGGTCGAGCGCTGCACGCCGATGGTCTTGCCCTTCAGCGCGGCATGGACGTCGGCCAGGGTCTTGGCGTCCTTGAGGAGGCCGTCCTTGGCGCCGACGAACCAGGCCGGCGTGTCGGTGTAGGGCACGGAGAAGGCGATCTGCTTCAGCCGCTCCTCGGTGATCGACATGCCGTCCATCAGGGCGTCGCAGCGCTTGTTCAGCAACGCCGGGATGAAACCGTCCCAATCCTGCGCCGCGATCTCACAGGTCAGCCCGGCCTGCTTGCACAGATTGTTGGCCACATCGACCTCGAAGCCGACGATCTTGCCGCTGGAATCGGTGTTGTTGAAGGGCGGGTAGGCGCCCTCCATGCAGATGCGCAGCGAGTCGGCCGCGGATGCCGCGCCGCCACCCAGCGCCAGCGCCGCCGCCCCGACGAGGGACAACCAGATCTTCGCCATGACCTCTCCCGTTCTGGGACCCTTGGCCCCGGTTTGGCCGCGGGCGACGGCACCGCATTCCGGCCGCCGCCCGCGCATTTTCTGCCGACTTGCCTGTTTCGCTTACTTGATCGAGGTGTCGAAGCCGAACCACTGCACCGACAGCTTGGTCAGCGACCCATCGGCGTTCATCGCATCGATCGCCTTGTCGAGCTTGTCCTTCAGCGCCGTGTCGTCCTTGCGCAGGCCGATGCCGACACCGGCGCCGAACAGCGGGTCGTCCTTGCCGGTCAGGCCCGGGCCGAAATGGTCGAAGCCCTTGCCCGCGTCGCTCGCCAGGAAGTCCTTCCAGCCCAGGCTGTCGGCCAGCCCGGCATCGATGCGGCCGTTCTGCATGTCGAGGTTGAGGTCGTCCTGGGTGTCGTAGAGCCGGACGTCGACGCCCGGCACCTTCGCCTCCAGGAAGTTCTGGTGGATGGTCGAGCGCTGCACGCCGACCGACTTGCCCTTCAGCGCGGCCTGGATGTCGGCCAGGGTCTTGGCGTCCTTCAGCACGCCGTCCTTGGCCGAGACGAACCAGGCCGGGGTGGTGCTGTAGGGCTTGGAGAAGGCGATCTTCTTCAGCCGCTCCTCGGTCACCGACATGCCGGCCATGATGGCGTCGAAGCGCTTGTTCTCCAGCGCCGGGATCATGCCGTCCCAATCCTGCTGGATGATCTCGCACTTCGCCTTGATGCGCTCGCACAGCGCATTGGCCAGGTCGATCTCGAAGCCGACCAGCTTGCCCGACGCGTCGGTGGCGTTGTAGGGCGGGTAGGCGCCCTCGGTGCCGACCCGCAGGGTGTCCTCGGCCGAGGCCGTGCCGGCGGCGAGCACGATGGCCGCGGCGCCGATCAGCGACAACCAGGTCCTCATATTGAAGTCTCCCGTTCAGATCTGGGATCTTGCGATCCCGGGTTGGATGGGCCGATTTCCACGGAGTCGCGAGGCAGGGTCAAGCCCCGCCGCGAACCGGCGCCATCAATGCTGCACTTTCAGGAATTGCCGGATGCGGTCGGAGCGCGGGTTGTCGAACACCTCCGCCGGCGTCCCTTCCTCCTCGGTCCTGCCCTGGTGGAGGAAGATCACCTTGCTGGAGACCTCGCGGGCGAAGCGCATCTCATGGGTGACGAGCAGCATGGTGTTGCCCTCCTCCGCCAGCTGGCGGATCACCCGCAGCACCTCGCCGACCAGCTCGGGGTCGAGCGCCGAGGTCGGCTCGTCGAACAGCATCACCTTGGGCTGCATCGCCAGGGCGCGTGCGATCGCCGCGCGCTGCTGCTGGCCGCCCGAGAGGTGGCTGGGGTAGTGGTCGCGCTTGTCGGCGATGCCGACCTTGGCCAGCAGGGCCTCGGCCCGCTCGACCGCCTCCTTGCGCGGCACCTTCAGCACATGCACCGGCGCCTCGATCACATTGTCGAGCACGGTCATGTGCGACCACAGGTTGAAGCTCTGGAACACCATGCCGAGCGAGGCGCGGATGCGGTCGACCTGCTTGCTGTCCTCGGGCTCGGCCTCGCCGGAGCGCAGCTTCTTCATCCTGATCAGCTCGCCATTGACCCAGACGCGGCCGTCATTGGGGGTCTCGAGCAGGTTGATGCAGCGCAGCAGCGTGCTCTTGCCCGAGCCGGAGGAGCCGATGATCGAGATGACGTCGCCCTGCTGGGCCTGCAGCGAGACGCCCTTGAGCACCTCGAGCTTGCCGAACCGCTTGTGCAGATCCTCGACGACGATCGCCGCATCCGATGGCGCCACGGCAGCAGCTGCAACAGAGACCACGATGGAAAAGCCTCACCTGAGTTCTTGTTGCAACCGAAACAACCATTGTTTCGCAGTGCCGGTCAACCACGCCCGGACATCGGGCCGCACAAGGCCCGGCAACGAAGGTCCGCGATCGGCTTTGATTGCTAAAGTTGCCGGGATCCCGGCGATTTCGGCTCGCAGAATGCCGCACCGACGAAGCCCCATCCCGCTCGACGCAAGATAGCGCGTCACCTCTCCCGCCCCCACCCGTCATTGCGAGGAGGCGAAGCCGACGAAGCAATCCATGGCGCGGCTGGCATGGATTGCTTCGCTGCGCTCGCAATGACGATGTTGGGAGCCCATCCCCGAGAGCCGGCCTCACCCCGCCGCCGGCAGCTGGGAAATGCGCTGCTCGATCCCGGCGCGTTCCGGGCTGCCTTCGGGGAACTGGTCGCGCATCAGGCCCCACAGGCGCCGCGCCTCCTGCGGCTGGCCGCCCTTCTGCGCGGCGACGCCGAGGAACCACAGGGCGATGAGGTCCTTGGGGTCCGCCGCCAGCAGGCGCGGCAGCCCGGCCGCCAGCACCGGCGGCACCTCCTCGCCCCGGCCGGCGGCCAGCAGCGCGTCGGCATAGGCACGCAGCAGGCCGTTGTCGTCGGGCGACAGCGCCGCGGCCCGGGCATAGGCGTCGGCGGCCGCCGCGGCATCGCCCAGCACGCTGCGGGCGCGGGCCAGCCGGATCCAGCCCTGGAGGTCGTCGGGCGATTGCTGCAGCCGCGCCGCGAGACCGTCGACCATGCCGCGGATCGCCTTGGCCTGCTCGTCCGGCGGCAGCCTGGCGATCGCCGCGGCCGGGCCGGCCGGCCCGGCGGGGCCGCTGGCCTGGGACGTGCTGGGCGGCAGGGTCTGCGGGGTCACCCCCGCGGGGTCGAGGCCGAGGCGCTGCGCGGTCTCGGTCAGATGCTGGCGGACCGAGGCCACCCAGGGCGCGTCGGCCGGCGAATCCCGCATCAGCCCCTGCCACAGCGCCAGCGCGGCGCGGTCGTCGCCGGCTTGGGAATTGCCCAGCGCCAGGAAATAGCGCGCGCGCGGATCGTTCGGCGCCACCTTCAGCACCTGCTCGAAGGCGGCGCGCGCGGTCTCGGTGACGGTGCCGCCATTGGCGCCGACCAGCGCCTCGCCATAGCGCCCCGTCAGCACCGGGTCGCCGCCTGCGGCACCGCTGAGGCCTATGGCCCGGCCATAGGCGTCGGCGGCCTTGGCGGCCTCGCCGAGGTCGCTCCAGCGCTGGCCGAGCTCGACCCAGCCGTCGCGGTCCTGCGGTGCGGCGGCGAGGCGCTGCTCCAGCGCCTGGGCCTGCGCCAGCGCGGCCTGGACCGCGCCGCGCTCGCTCTGGTCGCGGCTGGCGAAGGGCTGCGACGGCAGGCCGGGCGTGCCCTCGACGAGATAGACCGCCAGCGCCGCCACCGGCAGCAGGATGGCGAGGCCGAGCGCCAGCCGGCGCGGCGGCCGGGTGGGCTGCGGC
>NZ_JBFRHF010000020.1:0-153166 GCF_052115705.1 Inquilinus sp. 2KB_23
GCCCTGCCCCGGCGCCGGGCGCAGCGCCGCGGCCCGCGGGTCCAGCGGCGCCGGGCCGGCGCGGTAGCCTTCGAAGGACAGGGCCGTGGCCGCCAGCATCGCCCGCAGCGCCTGCGCCGCATCCTCGACCACCAGCGCGCCGATGCCGGCCGAGGCCGCGTTGGCCGAGACCAGGGCCAGCCCGTCCTTGAGGCCGAACACCGGCGGGGCGATGCCGGCGCGGGCCAGCGCCTCGGCGGCCGGCAGGCGCTGGCCCCGGTGCTCCGCCTCGCCCTGGCCCAGCAGCGTCAGCGCGATATGGGCCAGCGGCGGCAGGTCGGATTCGCCGACCGACCCGGTCATCGGCACGACGGGATGCACGCCG
Source organism: Inquilinus sp. 2KB_23 (assembly GCF_052115705.1). Lineage (NCBI taxonomy): Bacteria > Pseudomonadati > Pseudomonadota > Alphaproteobacteria > Rhodospirillales > Rhodospirillaceae > Inquilinus > Inquilinus sp. 2KB_23. The sequence goes on from NZ_JBFRHF010000020.1 coordinate 365, forward strand.
TGGTTCAGCAGCGCCGCCAGCGCCTCGGTGACGGCGCGGCAGGCGCCGGAGCGGCCGGCGCACAGCCCCGCCAGCCGGGCGGCGATGATGGCCCGCACCTCGTCCCGCTCCGCCAGCCGTCCGACCCCGACGGCGCGGCCGGGCGGGATGCGCCGCTGCACCACCGCGGCGTCGGGCTCGATCCGGGTGTCGACGGCGGCGCCGAGCCCGGTGCTGACGCCGTAGATCGCCGCGCCGCCGGCCGCCAGGGCCTCCAGGGCGCGATGCCCGGCCTCGACCCGCTGCAGGGCGGCCTCGTCCAGCAGCACAGTCGCGTCGTCCCGGGCGATGCGCCGGATATCGGCCGTGGTCATCGGCGCGGCGCCGAGGCGAACGGGATCCGTCATGGTCAGGCGAACCGCAGCCGCTGGCCGATCTCCAGCCGCTTCGCCTTCTCCAGCATGGCGTGGCCGAGGGCGATGTCGCTGAGGCTGAGGCCGCGGTGCCAGAACAGGATGGTCTCGTCGTCGCTCTGCCGGCCCGGCTTCAGCCCGGCGACGACCTGCCCCAGCTCGGCGTGCAGCGTCGCCTCGGACAGCTTGCCGGCCTCGACATGGGCGCGCAGCGAGCCGAACTGGCCGCCGCGGCACTGGCCCCAGTCGTCGACCACCATCTTGGCCATGATGTCGGTCAGCGACAGCTCGACCGCGCTCATCGTGCCATAGGGCACCACCAGCGCGCCCGGCTTGATCCAGCCGGTCTTCAAGAGCGGTTCGGGCTGCAGCAGCCGCGAGGCCTCGACCACGATGTCGGCGCCGCGCACCGTCGATTCCCAGTCGGTCATCGCCCGCACCGGCTTGCCGAGGTCCTGGGTCAGTCGCTCGGCGAAGCTGTCGCGGCTTTCCGGCCGGCGGGAATGGACGCGGATCTCGTCGAAGTCGAACAGCTTGTCGAGCAGCCGGACGTTCCAATAGGCGGTGCCGCGCGCGCCGATATGGCCGAGCACACGGCTGTCCTTGCGTGCCAGGTATTTGGCGCCGATCGCGGTGACCGCGCCGGTGCGCATGTCGGTGATCGCGGTGGCGTCCAGGATCGCCTTCGGCATGCCGGTCGCGGGATCGAACAGGTTCAGGATCGCCATCTCGGACGGCAGGCCGCGCTTGTAGTTGTCGACATAGTCGCCGACCACCTTGACCCCGGCGGCGTTGATCGGCGCGCCGATGGCGCCGCGCAGGACGTTGAAGTGCCCGTTCACCGCCGGGTCGGGCTTCAGGTGCATGCGCGGCTCGATCACCGTCTCGCCGCGGCCCTGCGCCGCCAGGCTGGTCTCGATCGCCTGCAGGATCTCGTCGTCGGTGATGGCCAGCGCGTCGATGTCGAGGCCGTTGAGATAGGTCACATAGATCGGCGTCATGGAAGCTCCAGAGCGAAGGCATCGGCAGTCGGCGGCAAGTCAAGCACGTTCGCCGCGGTCAGGCTGCCTCGTTGCGACGCGTCGAGACGCCGCGCAATGTCGCAGCCAGCACCCGCAGCGCGGCGCGGCTGCGCGGGTCGGTGACATTGGCGTGCAGCACGGCCTCGGCGGGCGGCAGCGGCGGCAGGCCCAGCCGGTCGCCGACATCGACCGCGCCGACCGGCGCCACCCGGCGGGCCAGCGCCGCCACCGCCAGCCCGGCCGTCACCGCGGCGCCGACGCCGACGATGCCGCCGCCGACGAAGACCTCCCTCCAGGCGATGCCGGCGGCGTCCAGCGCCTTGATGGCATTGGCGCGGATGCTGCAGGGCGCGGCCAGCGAGGCCAGGCGCAGGGGCCGGGTGTCGTGATGCGCCCAGTTGGGCGATGCGAACCAGGCGACCGGGTCAGCCGTCAGGAACTCGCCGTCGCGCCGGTCCGGCAGCTGGCGGATGATGGCGGCATCGATCTCGCCCCGGTCGAAGGCATCCAGCAGCTCGCGCGACGCGCCGATCCGCACCTCGATGGTCAGCGCCGGGTCGTGGCCGGCCAGCTGGGCCAGCAGCACCGGCAGGTCGGGCCCGGCGACGTGGTCGCCGATGCCCAGCGCCAGGCGGGCCGGCGCCTCCGACAGGTCGGCCAGGGCCTGGTCATGGGCCGACAGCAGCGCCCGCGCCGCGCCCAGGAAGGCGGCGCCCTGGGCCGACAGCCGCACCATCCGCGGCGTGCGCTCCAGCAGGCGCCGTCCCAGTCGGTCCTCCAGCCGCTTCAGCTTCAGGCTGACCGCCGCCTGCGAGGTCTCCAGCGCCTCCGCCGCGCGGGTGAAGCTGCGCAGCTCGGCCACCGCGACGAAGGCCTGCACCGCCTCGATGTCCAGCGTCTTCATGGCCACACCATAGCAATTCGATATCTATGAAATATCCAGCCATACGATTTCAAAATAATCAAGCCGCGCCCAACTTGAGGTCACGCGCCGATGCAGCCACGACCGAGGACCACCGATGGCACCCGACCCCACCCCCGATCCGCGACGCTGGCCGGCCCTGGCGGTGCTGCTGGTCGGGGCCCTGCTGCCGCCGCTGGACTTCAGCATCGTCAACCTGGCGCTGCCCTCGATCCAGGCGGATCTGCGGGCCAGCCCCGGCGAGGTCCAGTTCGTGATCTCGGCCTATGCCGCCACCTATGCCGTGTTCCTGATCACCGGCGGGCGGCTGGGCGACCTGTTCGGGCGCCGCCGGCTGTTCACCCTCGGCATCGCCGGCTTCACCCTGGCCTCGCTGCTCTGCGCCGCCGCCTGGTCGCCGACCGCCCTGATCGCCGGCCGCATCCTGCAGGGCGTCGCCGCCACCGCCATGGCGCCGCAGGTGCTGGCCTCGATCCGGGTGATGTTCCCGGCCGCGGAACAGGGGTTGGCGCTGGGGCTGTACGGCGCCACCTTCAGCCTCGCCTTCATCATCGGCCAGGTGCTGGGCGGGGTGCTGATCGCCCTGCACCCCTTCGGGCTGGGCTGGCCGGCAATCTTCCTGGTCAACCTGCCGATCGGCCTCGCCGGGCTGGCCGGCAGCCGGCTGTTCCTGGCGGAATCCCGGGCGGCGACGGCGCCGCGGCTCGATCTCGGCGGGGTGGCGCTGCTGTCGCTGACCCTCGCCCTGTTGGTCTATCCGCTGGTCGAGGGCCGCCAGGCCGGCTGGCCCGCCTGGTGCTTCGCCCTGCTGGCCGCGGCCCCGCTGGCGCTGGCCGGCTTCATCCGGTTCGAACAGCGCCTGGCCGCACGCGGCGGGGCGCCGCTGGTGGACCTCGCCCTGTTCCGCGGCCGCGACTTCGTGGTCGGGCTGGCCGCTGCCTTGAGCTTCTACATGCTGTCCTCCTTCTACCTCACCTTCTCCGTCTACCAGCAGGGCGGGCTGCACCGGGGCACGCTGGCGGCCGCGATTGCCATCCTGCCCTTCCTGGGCGCGGTCTTCGCCAGCTCCTTCGCCGCGCCGGCCGGGATGCGGCGGCTCGGCCCGCGGGTGCTGACCCTGGGCTTCGCCGCCCAGATCCTCGGCTTCGGCACCGTCGCCCTGGCCGTCGCCGAGGCCTGGCCGCCGGCGGCGCTGGATTTGGGCCTGGTCCTGGCCGGCCTCGGCTACGGCGTGGTGCTGCCCTCGGCGATCAAGGTGGTGATCGGCGGGGTGGCAGAGCGGCAGGCCGGCCTCGCCTCCGGCATCGTGATCTCGGTGCTGCAGATCGGGGCGGCGCTGGGCGTCGCCATCATCGGCGGCCTGTTCTACGGCGCGCTCGGGCCCCGGCCCGACGCGGCCGCGCATGCCCAGGCCTTCGCCCTGGCGCTGGGCGCCAATGTCGCCCTGCTGGGAGTGGGCGCGGCGCTGTCGCTGATGCTGCGCCGTCCGCCCGCCGCGGCGGTGCGGCTGGCGGTTTCGGCCGAGTGACCCTCAACGGCGGCCGTGCCCGATGTCGCCGATGCTCATGGCCAGGATGCGACTGATGGCGGTGAGGTCCCGCCCCGATTCCGCGGACCAGCGGTTGAACGCCTGCTGCATGGCCTTGAAGTCGCCCTTGCCGCCCGGCGCCTTGGTCAGAACGCCCTCGCGGATCAGCGCGGCCACGACGTCGCCGGTCGGGATGAAGGCCGGCTTGCCGATGCCGCGCAGGAACCGCATGCCGGTGTCGCCGCCCAGGCGGTTGCCGCGCTTCTTCAGGACCTCCAGCAGGCCGACATAGTCGGCGTCCGGCCAATCCGCCAGGAACCGGGCGGCGCTGCCGTGTTCGGCCGCCAAGTCCAGCAGGAACTGGGCATTGGCGGTGACCGACTGGATCTTGGCGCCGTGCCGGACGATACGGGTGTCCTTCAGCAGCGCGTCGAACCGCTCCTCGGACAGCGCGGCGCAGCGATGGGGATCGAAGCCCTCGAACGCGGCCTCGAAGCCGTCCCATTTGGCGGCGATCACCTTGGAGGCGAAGCCAGCGTTGAAGATGCGCCGGGTCATCTCCGCCAGGATGCGGTCATCCGGCGTCGCGGCGATCTCCGCCGGGGTCCGGGACCGGGTCTCGGCCAGCGCGCTCTCCAGCCCATCCATGCCGCCGCGGCGCTTGGCCGCCAGCGCGATGACCGTCGTGAAATCACCCATGCCCGCAGTCCTCCGGTTCGGCGCAGGCGGACAGGAGAGCCCCTCCCTTCGCCTCGATCCAGAGGAAAATCCGGACCTTGCGTCGCGCTGCCAGCGGGAGCCTCAGCCCGCCATGTCCGAGCGCTGCATGATGGCGAGGTGAAGCGTCGTCCGGATGACGAAGCCCAGCCGCTCATAGAGCGCGATCGCCCCCAGGTTGCCCTCCAAGACATGCAGGATCGGGGTTTCCCCACGCTCCGAAATCGTCTGCATCAGGCTCTTCATCAGCAGCTGCGCGTGGCCCTTCCCGCGATCGTCCGGGTGGACGCAGACCGCGCTGATCTCGGTGTAGCCGTCGAGATGCATCCGCTCTCCGGCCATCGCCGCCAGCCGGTCGCCGTCGCGGATGCCGATGTAGCGGCCGAGCTGATAGGTCCGGGGGAAGAATGGCCCCGGCTTGGTCAGGGCGGTCAGTTCGAGCATGGCCGGGACGTCGCTTTCGCCCAGCAACACCGGCGAGACATCCGGCCCATCGGGACTATCCCCCAGCGCGATCATCTGGCGCAGCACCAGTCTGGACTTCACCTCGAACCCATCCAGCGCGTCGACGGAGGTCAAGGTCTGCAGCGCCACCGGACCGTCCGCGGCCAGGGCCCGGAGGTCGGACACCGCTTCGGGCGAGACATCGGCCACCGCGGCGAACGGTGCGATGTCCGAGGGGTAGCGACGGGCCCGATCGCCGCCCAGGGCCAGCGACCGGTGCTTCGAGGTCAATGCCGACCAGATCGGCCGGTCGAGGGCCGCCTCATCCCGGGCGGAAAGCGTGCGTATGGTCATGGAGTGCCTTTTCGAAAAGCCGCGGCCGGGCGCCCGGCCGTGCTCAAAGCGAGGCGCCGAGGAGGCTGAGTGGGACGGCCGCAGTGCTCAAGATCGTAGATCCCGGCCCACAGTCGCACTATTGTCGTAAATGACAATCTTGAGGTCATTCACGTCATGCGACTGATGGTTCTCGCCCTCGACGGCGTTTTCGACACCGGCCTGACCGTGTTCCTGGACATGTTCTCGACCGCGAACGAGCTGGCGGCCGCCCAGGGCATCGCGACCCCTCCGTTCGAGATCGCCCTCGTCGGGGTGCGGCCGCAGATCCGCACCGCACTCGGCCTGACGGCCAGCGTCGAGCTGGCCGACGCCGTGCGCAAGCCCGACTGGGTGGTGGTGCCGGCGCTGAACACCAAGCAGCCGGAGCGGCTGGTCGAGGCGCTGGGGCGGCCGGACGTGCTCGACGCGATGGCGCAGCTTCGCCGCTGGCAGGCCGGCGGCATCGGTGTGGCGGCGGCCTGCATCGGCACCTTCCTGCTGGCCGAAGCCGGGCTGCTGGCCGGGCTGGAGGCGACGACCACCTGGTCGCTCGCCCCGCTGTTCCGCCAGCGCTATCCGGACGTGCGGCTGGACGATGGGCGGATGATCGTTCCCGCCGGCCGCATCGTCACCGCCGGGGCGGCGATGGGCCATCTGGACCTGGCGCTGTGGCTGATGCGGCAGGCCAGCCCCGAGATGGCGGCGGTGGTCGCGCGCTTCATGCTGGTCGACCGGCGGCCGTCCCAGGCCCAGTACGTCATCCCCAACCACCTGGCCCATGCAGACCCGCTGGTCGAGCGCTTCGAGCGCTGGGCGCGCGCCAACCTGGCCGCGGGCTTCTCGCTGCAGGAGGCGGCGAAGGCGCTGGCCGTCGGCCCCCGCACCCTGCAGCGCCGCACCGAGGCGGTGATCGGGAAGTCGCCCCTCGCCTTCTTCCAGGACATGCGGGTCGAGCGCGCGCAGCACCTGATCTCGATCGGGCAGGACCTCGAGGCGGTCACCACCGAGGTCGGCTACGCCGATTCCGCGACCTTGCGGACCCTGCTGCGTCGCCGCCTCGGCCGCGGCGTGCGCGAGCTGCGGGCCGAGATGCAGCTCTGAACGGCGCAGCCGTCGGTCGGGATCAGGCGCCCGGGCCGAACCAGCGTGATGCGGCCTCGGCGGCGTCCCCCTCGTCGGGGTTGGCCTCGCTGGCCCAGGCTATAAAGCCGTCGGGGCGCACCAGCACGGCGCTCAGGCCCAGCCGGTCCTTGGCGTCGCCGGCGATATAGGCGATCCGACCGCTCCAGCGGCTCGCCAGCGCCTGGAGCGAGGCGCGGGAATCGAAGTCCAGGAGCAGACCTTTCCCTTCGCGGAGCAGAGCGCCGATCCGGGTCCCGTCGGCCAGCTCGAAGTCGGGCACGCTGCGGCCCACCAGTGGGTGGCTGCCGCCGAGATCGTAGCGGAGGGACACGCCCCAGACGCGCTCGGCGAAGTAGGTCGCGCCGTCGCGGGTGTCGATGAGATCGCGGATGATAGCTTCGAGCGCGCGGGTGCTCCGGGTCGGCCGCATCAGCGCGACCTGGGCGCGCGACCAGTCGAGAACCTGCGCCCCCACCGGATGCCGTTCGCTGCCATAGCTGTCGAGCAGGCCGGCCGGCGCGTCGCCACGGATGGTGGACGCCAGCTTCCACCCCAGGTTCATGGCGTCGCCCAGCCCGAGGTTGAGCCCCTGGCCGCCCAGGGGGGAATGGATGTGCGCGGCGTCGCCGGCCAGCAGCACCCGCCCCTTGCAGTACAGGTCCGCCTGATAGGCGCGATCGGTCCAGGTGGCGGCCTGCCGCAGCGCCGTCACGGTGACGTCGGTGCCGGAGACCCGGCGCAGGACCGCCTGCACATGCTCGGGCGTGATCGGCTGGATGCGATGGGACGCCCCGCCGTCGAAATCGACCATCGCGATCGTCCCGGGCCGGGAGAAGGTGTACATGCCCGTCGACGTGTAGTGACGGCCGGGATCGAGCTTGTCCGGATCGGCCAGCTCGACCTCGGCGGAGTAGCCGGTGAATTCGGGGTCGGTGCCGGTGAACGCGAAGCCACCGGCCTTGCGCACCATGCTGCGGCCGCCATCGCATCCGACCAGCCAGCGCCCGCGGACCACCTCGTCGCCGGCGCGAATGGTCACCTCTTCGTCGGATGAATCGAAGCCGTCGACGCCGAGGCCGCGCCGGATCTCGACACCCAGTGCGAGGGCCTGGGCGGCGAGGACGGATTCGATGTGCTCCGTCTCGACCGCCATGTTGGTGCCGGCCGGGCCGGGCAGGCGGTACGGCCATTTCGAGGTGTCGATGCTGTCGAGGTAGAACTGGATGCCGGCGAAATGGCCGCCGGGGCGGCGCGCCTGCTGCATCCAATGCTGGGCATTTGACCCGCGGCCGGCCGCCCCCTCTTTCGCGGGTCGCGGCGCCGCGATGTCGTCCAGCAGCCCGCGGCGGTAGAGGGCTTCGATGGTCGGCGCCGAAAGGCCGCGCAACCCGAACGGCAGCCGCTTCAGGGGCGAGCGCGGATCCTCGGCCTGCTCCAGCACCAGCACCGAGAGGCCGGCGAGCCGCAACTCGCAGGCGAGAAACAGGCCGACCGGGCCGGCGCCGGCGATCACGACGTCATGGAGAGCGGGGTGGTGGCTGTGCATGGACCTACTCCTTCGTCAGCGATCGACCGGAGCGGTTCGTCGGTTCGAGAACCACACGGACGAACAAGGGGACGCCGGGCGGCGTCCGATGTTCGTCGTGGGGATCCCCTGCACGAGGCGAGAGACCAGAGCTTCCGTTTCCGAAAGGACTTGGGCTTACCAAACCAAGTCTGCCTTTTCCGACGCGGGCTCTATAGCGCCGTGGCGACGGGTCCGCAATGGACATGGCGCGGCGTTCACGGATGTTGGGTTCGCGAACCGCGAACCCAACCTACGAGCCCTCCCGCAGCCCCCGCCTCAGCGGGTCAGCGGCCGGTACTTGATGCGGTGCGGCTGGTCCGCCTCGGTGCCCAGGCGACGATGGCGGTCCTTCTCGTAATCCTCGTAGTTGCCCTCGAACCACACCACCTGGCTGTCGCCTTCGAAGGCCAGGATGTGGGTCGCCAGCCGGTCGAGGAAGAAGCGATCGTGGCTGATGACGATGGCGCAGCCCGGGAAGGTCAGCAGCGATTCCTCCAGCGCCCGCAGCGTCTCGACGTCGAGGTCGTTGGTCGGTTCGTCGAGCAGCAGGACGTTGGCGCCGGATTTCAGCATCTTGGCGAGGTGGACGCGGTTGCGCTCACCGCCCGAGAGCTGGCCGACCTTCTTCTGCTGGTCGCCGCCCTTGAAGTTGAAGGCGCCGACATAGGCCCGGCTGGGCATCTTGCGCTTGCCCAGGTCGATCTCGTCGAGCCCGCCGGAGATCTCCTCCCACACCGTCTTGGTCGGGGACAGGTCGTCGCGGCTCTGGTCGACATAGCCGAGCTTCACGGTCTCGCCGACGCGCAGGGTGCCGCCATCCGGCGTCTCCTGGCCGGTGATCATCTTGAACAGGGTCGACTTGCCGGCGCCGTTCGGGCCGATGACGCCGACGATGCCGCCGCGCGGCAGGCGGAAGCTGAGATTGTCGATCAGCAGCCGGTCGCCGAAGCCCTTGGACAGGGCCTGGGTGTCGATGACGTTGTCGCCCAGCCGCTCCGGCGTCGGGATCAGGATCTGGGCCTGGCCCGGCGCCTGGTCGCGGCTCTGCGCCAGCAGATCCTCATAGGCATGGATACGGGCCTTCTGCTTGGCCTGGCGGCCGCGGGCACCCTGCCGGATCCAGTCCAACTCCTCGGCCAGGGTCTTCTGCCGGCTCGACTCCTCCTTGGACTCCTGGGCCAGGCGCTTTTCCTTGGCCTCGAGATAGGCCGAGTAGTTGCCCTCGTAGGGAATGCCGCGGCCGCGATCGAGTTCAAGGATCCAGCTGGTGACGTTGTCGAGGAAGTAGCGGTCATGGGTGACCATGACGACCGTGCCCTTGTAGTCCTCGAGATGGCGCTCGAGCCAGGCGACGGATTCGGCGTCGAGATGGTTGGTGGGCTCGTCGAGCAGCAGCAGGTCCGGCTTGGCGAGGAGCAGCTTGGCCAGGGCGACGCGGCGGCGCTCGCCACCGGACAGGTTGGTCACCGGGCTGTCGCCCGGCGGGCAGCGCAGCGCGTCCATGGCGATCTCGACGGTGCGCTCGAGGTCCCAGGCGTCGGCGGCGTCGATCTTCTCCTGCAGCTCCGCCTGCTCGGCGATCAGCGCATCGAAATCGGCATCGGGCTCGCCCATTGCCTCGCTGACGGCATTGAAGCGGTCGACCAGGCCCTTGATCGGGCCCAGGCCTTCCATCACGTTCTCGGCGACGGTCTTGTCGGGGTTCAGCTCCGGCTCCTGCGAGAGGTGGCCGACGGTGGCGCCCTGGGCGACCCAGGCCTCGCCGGTGAACTCCTTGTCCATGCCGGCCATGATCCGCATCAGGGTCGACTTGCCCGAGCCGTTCGGCCCCAGCACGCCGATCTTCACCCCCGGCAGGAAGGACAGCCAGATCTTCTCCAGCACGACCTTTCCGCCCGGATAGGCCTTGGTCATGTCCTTCATCACGAAGACGTACTGGTAGGAGGCCATCGAAGCCGCTCCGTCACAAACCGGTCTGGGGAGGCCCGGGTTTTAGCCCATGGGGCGGCACAAGGCCAGGGGCGCGACTGCATGCGGCCCCCGCACGGCTGCGGGGGCCGATGCCGCAGTGGCCAACCGCCTCCCGCCTGCTATGACGTCGCGCATGACTCGCCGAGCTTCCCCCAGGGACAAGACCGAAGCGAAACCCGCCGACGTGATCGTGGTCGGCGGCGGCCCGGCCGGGCTGCTGGCGGCGCTGCTGTTGGCCGAGGCCGGCGCCGAGACCGTGCTGGTCGCCCCGCCGGCGCCGGAGGACCACCGCACCACCGGCCTGCTGGCCGGGTCGGTCGCCATCCTCGACAAGGCCGGGCTGTGGTCCGGCCTGTGCGCCAAGGCCGCGCCGCTGCGGGCGATCCGGCTGATCGACGATGGCGGCCGGCGGATCCGCGGGCCGGAGGTGCTGTTCCGCGCCGCCGAGATCGGCCTCGACGCCTTCGGCCACAACATCGCCAACCGCGACCTGGTGCCGGCCCTGGCCCGGGCGGTGGCGGAGACACCGGGTCTGCGCCGGGTCGAGGAGCCGGCGGCGTCGATCCGCATCGACGGCACCGGGGCGACCGTGCGCACCGCGGGCGGGGCATCCCTGCGCGGCCGGCTGGTGGTCGGCGCCGACGGCCGCGGCTCTCCGGTGCGGACGGCCGCCGGCATCGGGCTGCGGCGCTGGGGCTACGACCAGTCGGCGCTGGTGGCGGTGCTGCGGCACGAACGCGGCCATGACGACATCTCGACCGAGATCCACACCGAGGCCGGGCCTTTCACCCTGGTCCCGCTGGGTGATCGGCGGTCCAGCCTGGTCTGGGTGGCGCGGCCGGCCGAGGCCGCGGCGCTGGCGGCGCTGGACGACGACGCCCTGGCCCAGGCGATCGGGCGGCGGGCCGGGCCGATCCTGGGCGCGGTGACGCTGGACGGCCCGCGCCAGGTGTTTCCGCTGTCCGGCCAGGCCGCGCGGCGGCTGGCGGCGCCGCGGGCGGCGCTGGTCGGCGAGGCCGCGCATGTGGTGCCGCCGATCGGCGCCCAGGGGCTCAATCTCGGCTTCCGCGACGCCGCGGCCCTGGCCGGGGTGGTGGCCTGGGCCCTGAAGGCCGGGATGGATCCCGGCGCCGCCGCGGTGATGGCGCGCTACGAGGCGAAGCGGCGCGGCGACGTCGCCAGCCGCACTGCCGGGGTCGACCTGCTGAACCGGTCGCTGCTGACCGATGCCGCGCCGGCCCTGGCCCTGCGCGCGCTGGCGCTGCAGGCGGTGAAGCGGATCGCGCCGCTGCGCCGGCTGCTGATGCGCGAGGGCATCGCCCCGGGCGGCGCCTGATCCCCAAAGGAAAACGGCGGAGCCCGGAGGCCCCGCCGTCGTTTCATTGACCGGTCGATCGGTCAATCCGATTGAGCGATCAATCCGTGATGTTCATGGTCGTCCGGTCGCGTAGGAACAGGGCGCCGACCACCACCGTGATCACCGCCACCACGATCGGGTACCACAGCCCGTAATAGATGTTGCCGGTGGCCGCCACCATGGCCGTGGCCAGCAGCGGCAGCATGCCGCCGAACCAGCCATTGCCGATGTGGTAGGGCAGCGACATCGAAGTGTAGCGGATCCTGGTCGGGAACAGCTCGACCAGGAAGGCCGCGATCGGTCCGTACACCATGGTGACGTAGAGGATCATGATGACCAGGATCAGCAACGTCATCGGGTAGTTGACCTGGCTCTTGTCCGCCGCCTTGGGGTATTTCGCCTCCGCCAGCACCGCCGTGAACTGGTCCTGGTTCCAGCCGGCGATCTCGGTGGTCCCGATCCTGGTCGCCACCGGGCTGCCCGCCGCCCCATTGGCCGAGGTGAAGGACAGGCCCGCGGCGGTCAGGTAACCCTTCACCCGATCGCAGTCGCTGTAGACCGTGTTGCCGGTCGGGAACAGGTGGAAGGCGCAGGTCGCCGGATCGGCCGTGACCGTGATCGGCGTCGAGACCTGGAAGCTTTCCAGCGCCGGGTTGACGTAGTGGGTCAGCCCCTGGAACAGCGGGAAATAGGTGATCGCGCCCAACAGGCAGCCGGCCAGGATGATCTTGAGCCGGCCGATGCGGTCCGACAGCCAGCCGAAGAACACGAAGAACGGCGTGCCGATCAGGAGCGCCAGGCCGAGCAGCGAGTAGGTCGAGATGTAGTCGAGCTTCAGCGTCGTCGACAGGAAGAACAGGGCGTAGAACTGGCCGCAGTACCAGATCACCCCCTGCCCCGCCGTGGCGCCGAGCAGGGCCAGCAGCACGAGCTTGTTGTTGGGGTAGCGGAAGAAGCTGTCGCGGATCGGGTGGTCCGAGCCGCGGCCTTCCGCCTTCATCCGCTGGAACACCGGGGATTCGTTCAGCCTCGACCGGATGTAGAGCGAGAAGACCAGCAGGACCACGGAGACCAGGAACGGCACGCGCCAGCCCCAGGCGGCGAAGGCCGGGGCGTCGAAACCCCAGCGGCACAGGCCGATCACCAGCAGCGACAGAAAGAAGCCGATCGTGGCGGTGGTCTGGATCCAGCTGGTGGAATAGCCACGGCCGTTCGCCGGCGCATGTTCGGCGACATAGGTCGCGGCGCCGCCATATTCGCCGCCCAGCGCCAGGCCCTGTAGCAGCCGCAGCACGACCAGCAGGATCGGCGCCCAGGTGCCGATCGTCTCATAGGTCGGCAGCACGCCGACCAGGACGGTCGAGGCGCCCATCACCAGGATGGTGACCAGGAAGGTGTATTTGCGGCCGACGATGTCGCCGATATGGCCGAAGACCACGGCGCCGAACGGCCGCACCAGGAAGCCGGCGGCATAGGTGGCGAAGGCGGCGAGCAGGGCCGCTGTGTCGTTGCCTTTGGGGAAGAACAGCGCCGCGAAGAAGGGCGCCAGCGTCGCATATAGATAAAAATCGTACCAATCAAAGACGGTGCCGAGCGACGAGGCAAAGATCACCCGCCGCTCTTCTTTCCGACTGACGAGGCGACCACCTGCGTCGGCAATACCGGTCGATATCGTCATGCTGAGTGCCCTCCCCCCACAGTAAGACTCGCCGCTCGTTTCGAGCTGGCATCGAAGTGTGATTGGATGATGACTTGGGACGCAACGGTTTTCCGCAAATTCGATCGATCGGCGGGGATGTGGCGGGCGGCCGCGCGCACTGCTACGGTTCGATGACGGGTCCTGCCCGCCCCTGTCCTTCACAACCGACGGCCCCCATGTCCGCCAAGAAGAACCCCCTCGGTCTCAACCCGCTGCAGTTGAAGACCCTGACCGTGCTCCAGCAGATGGCGCACACCCCCCGTTTCGCCACGCCGCAGGAGGATGGGGCGGTGATGGTGGCGAACTTCCCGCCGCCGCATGGCGACCACTACCATGTCGGCGACGCCACGGTGATGGGCCGGGACATGACCGGGCTGCACAACATCGCGGTGTTCGCGGCGCTGGAGCGCAAGGGGCTGATCCGGTCCGGCTTCCCCGGCGCCGCCGTGATCACGGCTGATGGGCTGGCCTATGACACCGGGCTGGCCGATGCGATTCTGCATCGCGCCGACCACTGACCGGCCGTCTAGCATGGCTGCCCGCTTCACCATCCTGACGCCCGATGCGCAATTCGCCGACGATGCCGTGATCGAACGGCAGGTCGGCGGCGCCGATGTCGAATTCGAGATCCGGCGCGAGCGCGACCGCCGGAAGATCCCGGACGAAGCCTATGCCCGCTGCGACGCGCTGCTGACCTGGCATGAGCTGAAGGTCGACCAATCGGTGATCGACAAGCTGACACGCTGCCGCATCATCGTCCGCGCCGGGGTCGGCTTCGACCACATCGATCTGGCGGCGGCCGGGGCGGCCGGCATCCCGGTGGCGAACACTCCGGACTACGGCACCAGCGAGGTCGCCGACCACGCCATGGGCCTGCTGCTGGGCCTGCTGCGCGGCATCCCGGCCTATGACCAGGCGCTGCAGGCCGACCCCGTCGGCGGCTACACGCTGGAGGCCGGGCACCTGACCCGGCGCATCCGCGGCACCACCCTGGGCATCGTCGGCCTCGGCCGCATCGGCACCGCGACGGCGATGCGGGCCAAGGCCTTCGGGCTCGAGATCCTGGCCTACGACCCCTACATCCCGCGGGGGCAGGAGATCGCGCTCGGCATCACCCGGGTCGAGACCTTGTCCGACCTGCTCGCGGCCAGCGACGCCGTCTCGATCCACGCGCCGCTGACGCCGGAGACGCACAGGCTGTTCGGCGAGGCGGCGCTGTCGATGATGCGGCCGAACGCGGTGCTGATCAACACCGCCCGCGGCGCCATCGTCGACCTGGACGCGCTGCACGACGCGCTGCAGGCCGGCCGGATCGCCGGCGCCGCGCTGGACGTGCTGCCGGAGGAACCCCCGCCGCAGCCGCTGCCGCCGCTGATCGCCGCCTATCACGAGCAGCCGGACTGGCTGCGCGGGCGCCTGATCCTGACCCCGCATGCGGCGTGGTCGAGCCCGGAGAGCGCGGCCGACGCCCGCCGCCTGTCGGCGGAGACGGCGGTGGCCTATCTGCGCAACGGGGCGCTGCGCAACTGCGTCAACGAGGCCGTCCTCGACCGCAAGAAGCTGCGGCGCTGAACGACGAAAAGCCGGCCTCCTCGCGGGGCCGGCTTTCGAAACCAGTGTCGACGGGCGCCCGGCTGGCGGGCGCCGGACGATCAGGACTTCTTCAGACCAAACGCCTCGAAGCGCTTGTTGAACTTCGCAACCTGGCCACCGCGATCGACCAGCTTCTGCACGCCGGTCCAGGCCGGGTGAGACTTCGGGTCGATGTCGAGGCGGATGGTGTCACCCGCCTTGCCGTAGGTGCTGCGAGTCTTGAACTCGGTCCCGTCGGTCATCACGACGTTGATTTCATGGTACTCGGGGTGGATGTCGGTCTTCATGGCCGCGGGCTCCGATCAAACGAGGGGGCCGTATACGCGACCCCGCCGGGATTTGCAAGGTCAGGACCGCAGGGCGGTCATGTCGTTTCTTCGAGGACGGCACCGATCTTCGCCAGCAGCGCCTCGGCCTCGCCCGGGGCATAGGGCTCGGCGGTGCCGGCGCCCCACACCGGGCCGGGCCAGGCGGCGTCGCCCGCCTGCCGCGCCAGGACATGGACATGCAGCTGCGGCACGACATTGCCGAGCGCGCCGATGTTGATCTTGTGCGCCGGGAACGCGGCGGCCAGCGCGCAGGCCGCCAGCATGGTCTCCTGGTGCAGCGCCGCCTGGTCCTCCGGCGCCAAGGCATGCCACTCCACCGCCTGGGCCCGGCGCGGCACCAGCAGCAGCCAGGGGAAGCGCCGGTCGTTCATCAGCCGCAGCTGGGCCAGGGGCCAGTCCTGCCAGGCCAGGGTCGACGCCGCGATCCGCGGGTCGAGCGCGAATCCCGCCTCCTTGGCCGCGCTCATGACGGCAGCCCCACTCGGGCACGCAGCTCGGGGGCGCGGATGGTCAGCTCACGTCCGACCAGATCCTCCGCCTGCGGCCCGCACAGCCAGGCGATGACCCGGGCCGGATGCTCCGGCGGGGCATGGGCCTCGCGCGGCATCCGGCTGACCGGGTTGATGCCGGAGGTCCGGATCTCGCCCTGCATCTCGGTGTCGACCGTGCCGGGGCGGAAGCCGAAGGCGCGGATGCCCTGGCCGGCATATTCGAGATGGATCGACCGGGTCAGCATCGCCAGCCCGGCCTTCCCCGCGCAATAGGCGCTCCAGCCCTCATAGGCGTTCTCGGCCGCGCCGGAGCTGACATTGATGACGGTGCCTCCACCCTGCGCCACCATGCCCGGCAGCGCCGCCCGCAGCGCCGCGAAGGCGCCGAGCAGGTTGACGGTGACGTTCCGCGCCCATTCCGCCGGATCGCAGTCCAGGATATGGCCGATCGGGCCGACCATGCCGGCGTTGTTGACCAAGATGGTCGGCGTGCCCAGCGTCTCCGTCACCTCGCGCAGCATCGCCTCGACCCAGGCGAGATCGCCGATGTCGCCGGCGATGGCCACGGCCCGGCCGCCGGCCCCGCGCAGATCCCGGGCGATGCCGTCGATCGCCTCGGCCGACCGCGCCGTCAGCGCCACCGCGGCGCCCCGGGCCGCCAGCAACCGGGCGGTGGCGGCACCGATGCCGCGACTGGCCCCGGTGATCACGGCCACGGCGCCGTCCAGGCGCGGCAAGGCTTCGGATTCGCTCATTCCAGACTCATTCCTCGCAGTTCCCGGCCCAATCTAGCGGCATAGGTGGCTGGACGTCAGCCTCAGCCTTTGCGTTGCCTCCTGTTTGCGAGAGAGGCAACACGCTCTTTCGTGATCCACCAGCAATTCTCCAGCGCGTTCACCCGCGCCACGCCTTGCCCTCGCGCAGCCGGAACGAGCGGACCCGCTGCAGCCGGTCCTCGGTGGTGGTGTCGCCCTCGATCCGCAGCACCGGGCAGGGCAGCCGGGACAGCCAGGCCTCGTGCGCTGGCAGGCTGCGGCCGACGGTTCCGGCGTCATAGGCCTCGGCCCAGTCCAGGAAGGCGTGGTGCGCCTCGTGCATCGCGCCGCCCGGGGCCAGCGTCGCCGCGCCGTAGCGCTCGGCCTCGCGCCGCCGCAGCCGCTCCATGCGCAGCGCCGGCGGCACGTAGAGGAACACCACCAGGTCGAAGCGGGGAATCAACGGCCCGCCCCAGCTGACCAACGACCCGCTGAGGACCCAGCGGTCCACGCCGTCGACCGCCTGTTCGATCAGCGCCAGCCGGTCGGGGATCGGGCGCTTCTGCACGAAGGGCGGGTCGGTCGGCAGCCAGTAGAAATCGTCGGTGTCCAGGTGCGGGACCCCGGTCGCCGCCGCCAGCGCCCCGCCCAGCGTCGAGGTGCCGGAACCGGCCGCGCCGGTGATGTGGATGCGCCTGGGCGCCATGGTCGTCCCTGTCCTCGACGTTCGGATCGGCCTGCGCCTTGCACATAGCGCACGGGCATGGTGTTGTCGCGCAACCTCTCCCGCTGCCCGGGCCCACCATGCTGGTCATCTTCGATTGCGACGGCGTCCTGATCGACTCCGAGGTGATCTTCTGCGCCGTCGATTCCGAGGCGCTGGCCCGGCTGGGCCATGTCATGACGCCCAGCGAATTCGCCCGGCGCTTCTGCGGCACGCCGCATCATGTCGCCTGGAGCACCCTGTCGGCCGAACTCGGATTCGCGATCCCGGACCAGCTGATCGAGGAGGTCCGGGCGGAATGCGCCCGGCGCTTCGAGATCGAGCTGCAGGCCATCCCGGGCGCCGCCGAGGCGATCGCCGCGGCCGCCGGCTTCGGCCATCCGCCCTGCGTCGCGTCGTCGACCAGCCTGCCCAACCTGCGCCGCAACCTGGGCTGGGCCGGGCTGCTGCCGCGGGTCGACCCGCATGTGTTCTCGGCCAGCCAGGTGGCACGCGGCAAGCCGGCACCGGATGTCTTCCTCTACGCCGCGTCGCAGATGGGCGCCGACCCGGCCGACTGCCTGGTGATCGAGGATTCGGTGTTCGGCGTCACCGCCGCCCGCCGGGCCGGGATGCGGGTGGTCGGCTTCATCGGCGGCGGCCATGCCGATGCCGAGCTGCCGCTGCGCCTGCAGGCCGCCGGCGCCGGCCGCATCTTCTCCACCATGGCAGAGATCGCGGCCTGGCTGGAGGCCGGTGCCCC
Source organism: Inquilinus sp. 2KB_23 (assembly GCF_052115705.1). Lineage (NCBI taxonomy): Bacteria > Pseudomonadati > Pseudomonadota > Alphaproteobacteria > Rhodospirillales > Rhodospirillaceae > Inquilinus > Inquilinus sp. 2KB_23. Next base: position 18,115 of record NZ_JBFRHF010000020.1, read on the forward strand.
GGCCCCCGGCTATGCCGCTAGACCAGCGCCTTCAGCTGCTGCGCCAAGGCCGCGACGCCCGGCGCCGCGGCGGTGACCGGGCCGCTCTGCACCCCGCTCTCGATGAAGTCGTCGGTGACGCCGCCGGCCTCCTTGACCAGCACCAGACCGGCCATCACGTCCCAGGCGTTGGTGTGGGCGGCGGCGTAGCCGTCGAAGCGGCCATCGGCGACATAGGCCAGCGACATCGCCGATGAGCCCAGGCGCCGGTATTCGCCGCCATGGGCCAGGATGTGGCCGATCTGGCGGACATGCGCCTCGACATGCTTGCCCGGGGAATAGCCGACGCCGACCATCGCGCTGTCGGGCCGCGCCGCGGCGTTGACCTTGATCGGGGTGCCGTTGCGCGTCGCCCCCTGCCCCGCCACGGCGCTGTACAGCTCGTCCCGCACCGGCTCGTAGATCACGCCCAGCGCCGGCTTGCCGTCGATGGTGGCGCCGATCGAGACGCACCATACCGGCCGGTCGCGCAGGAAGTTCGCGGTGCCGTCGATCGGGTCGAGGCCCCAGACGATGCGCGCGCCCTGCCGGTCGAGGCCGAACTCCTCGCCCAGCACGGCGTGGTCCGGGAAGATCTCCTGCAGCCGGCCGCGGATCAGGGTCTCGACCGCCTTGTCGACCACGGTGACGAAATCCTGCGGCCCCTTGGATTCGATCTCCAGCGCCTTGTGGCCGGCCAGATGGGCCCGGGCCAGTTGCCCGCCGGCCCGGGCCAGCGCCTCGGCCACGATGCGCATCAGGGCGAGGGTCTGTTGGTCGCTCATGGGAAATTCCTGTCCGCTAGGGAAGGCGCGATCATCCGGGACCGATCCGTCCCCGGCAACCCAGGAAAGCGGGACCCTGCCGTCAGGAATCCAGCTCGAACAGCTCCGGCCGCCGCTGGGCGATCGGGCCGAGTGAGGACAGGATCTCGCGCAGGTGGCGGCGCATCGCGGCCTCGGCGGCGTCAGGGTCATGCGCCCGCAGCCCGGCCAGGATCTCCGCATGCTGCTCGATCAGCATCTCCAGCGGCGACACCTCGGGCAGGCTGAGATAGCGCACCCGGTCCATCTGCGCCTTCATGTTCTCGATCGTGCTCCAGGCCGGCAGGCAGTCGATCGCCTCGATGATCAGGTGGTGGAAGGCCTCGTCCAGCGCCAGGAAGCGGGCGTGGTCGTGCCGCCGGGCCGCCTCGCGCTGGGCCTCCAGGTTGTGGGCCAGCGCCTGCAGGTAGTCGTCGTCGATCCGCTCGGCCGCCAGCCGCACCACCGCCGCCTCCACCGCCTCGCGGATGAACCGGCCCTGCTCGACCTGGCGCCGCGAGATCTTGCGCACCAGCGACCCACGCTGCGGCACCACCTGCAGCAGCCCGGCCTCGACCAGCTTGATGAAGGCCTCGCGCACCGGCTGGCGCGAGACGCCGAACATCTCAGACCCGTCCTTCTCCGACAGCGCCGTGCCGGGCGGCAGCAGGCCGGTGATGATCGCCTGGCGCAGCCCCTCATAGATCTGCTTGCCGATCGGGCCGTCGCCGCTCAGCGCGATGCGCGTCGGCAGGCCCCTGGTCTCCTGCGCCCTCCGCCGTCCGGCCACCCGCTTCTCCTCCCCGGTTTCCCCGTTGACCATACAGCCGATCGGCCGGCCGGACAGCGCCACGATACAGTGCTTCAGTCAATCGCCATACTTGTATGGTGATTAAATCTCCGCTATGGAATCGGCCGCGCCCGCTGCGCCAAGCAGCGGCAACGGCATGCAAGACCCGGGGAGAAGCACCATGAAGATCATCCGCGCCGACGTGATCGTCACCTGCCCCGGGCGCAACTTCGTCACCCTGAAGCTGGTGACCGACGAGGGCGTGTACGGCATCGGCGACGCCACCCTGAACGGCCGCGAGCTGGCGGTGGCCAGCTACCTCCGCGACCATGTCTGCCCCCTGCTGGTCGGGCGCGACCCGCACCGCATCGAGGACACCTGGCAGTACCTGTACAAGGGCGCCTATTGGCGCCGCGGCCCGGTGACCATGAGCGCCATCGCCGCGGTCGACATGGCGCTTTGGGACATCAAGGCCAAGGTCGCCGGGCTGCCGCTGTACCAGCTGCTGGGCGGCGCGTCGCGCGAGGGCGTCATGGTCTACAGCCACGCCACTGGCCGCGACATTCCCGAGACGCTGGACCGCTACGCCGCCTATCAGGAGAAGGGCTTCAAGGCGATCCGCGTCCAGTGCGGCGTGCCCGGCATGGACTCGGTCTACGGCGTCAGCAAGGGCGGTGATTCCTATGAGCCGGCGACCAAGGGCTGGCCCGAGGAGCAGTCCTGGTCGACCGAGAAGTACCTGAACTACGTGCCCAAGCTGTTCGAGGCGGTGCGCGAGAAGTTCGGCTTCGACACCCATCTGCTGCACGACGTCCACCACCGGCTGACCCCGATCGAGGCGGCGCGGCTGGGCAAGGCGGTCGAACCCTATGCCCTGTTCTGGCTGGAGGACCCGACCCCGGCGGAGAACCAGGAAGGCTTCCGCCTGATCCGCCAGCACACCACCACCCCGATCGCGGTGGGCGAGGTGTTCAACAGCATCTGGGACTGCAAGCAGCTGATCGAAGAGCAGCTGATCGACTACATCAGGGCCACGCTGACCCATGCCGGCGGCATCACCCACATGCGCCGCATCGCCGACCTGGCCGCGCTGTACCAGGTGCGCACCGGCTGCCATGGCCCGTCCGACCTGTCGCCGGTGTGCATGGGCGCCGCCCTGCATTTCGACCTGTGGGTGCCGAATTTCGGGGTGCAGGAATACATGGGCTATCCCGACCCGGCGCTGGAGGTCTTCCCCCACGCCTGGAGCTTCGCCGACGGCTTCATGCATCCCGGCGAGGCGCCAGGCCATGGCGTCGACATCGATGAAACGCTGGCCGCCCGCTACCCCTACGACCCGGCCTACCTGCCGGTGGCGCGGCTGGAGGACGGCACGCTGACCAACTGGTAGCGGCCCGCCGGGGCCGACATCGACATCAAGGCCGCATGACGGTCACAGGGAGGAGGAGCAGATGGCAGCAGCACAGGCGGACAAGACCTCGGCCAAGACGTCGGCGGCGATGATGCGGCGGATCGCGATCGCGTCCTGCATCGGCACCACGGTCGAGTGGTACGACTTCTTCATCTACGCCACCGCCTCGGCGCTGGTGTTCAACAAGCTGTTCTTCCCCACCGTCGACCCGCTGGTGGGGTCGCTGGTCGCGCTCGGCACCTATGCCGCCGGCTTCTTCGCCCGGCCGGTCGGCGGGCTGCTGTTCGGCTATATCGGCGACCGCTACGGCCGCAAGCAGGCGCTGGTCATCACCCTCCTGATCGTCGGCATCGCCACCTTCGTCATCGGGCTGATGCCGACCTACCAGTCGATCGGCATCGCCGCGCCGATCATCCTGCTGTTCATCCGGCTGCTGCACGGCTTCGGCATCGGCGGCGAGCAGGGCAACGCCATCCTGATCATGTGCGAGCACGCCCCGGCGCCCCGCCGCGGCTTCTTCGGCTCCTGGGTCCAGATCGGCGCGCCGGCCGGCTTCGTGCTGCCGCTCGGCATCTTCGCGCTGCTGACCACGACCCTGTCCGAGGAGGCGTTCCTGAGCTGGGGCTGGCGCATCCCCTTCCTGCTCAGCATCCTGCTGGTCGGCATCGGCCTCTACATCCGGCTGCAGCTGACGGAATCGCCGTTGTTCCTGGAGATGCGCCAGCGCCGGGCGGACGACGCCCACCCGCTGGTCGAACTGGTGCGCGAGCATCCCCGGTCGCTGGTCACGGGCTGCGGCAGCAAGCTGGCCGAAAGCATCGCCTTCACCGCCTTCGCCGTGCTGCTGACCGCCTATGGCACCAGCCGCGGCGTGCCCCGGCCGACCATGACCACGGCGACGCTGGTCGCCATCCTGCTGGAGCTGGTGACGCTGCCGCTGTTCGGTGCGTTGTCGGACCGGATCGGCCGCCGGCCGGTCTACCTGTTCGGCGCCTTCTGCGTGCTGGCCGCGACCTTCCCGGTGTTCGGCCTGGTCTACGCCCGCGCCGACGGGGTGCTGTGGATTGGCTTGGCCGCCGCCCTCGCCCTCGGCCACGCCGCCATGTACGGGCCGCAGGCCGCGATGTACTCGGAGATGTTCCCGACCCGGATCCGGGCCAGCGGCGTGTCCTTCGTGCAGCAGATCGGCGCCCTGATCGGGTCGGCCGGCACCCTGGCGGCCGGCTGGCTGCTGGAGATCGGCGACGGCACGCCCTGGTACCTCTGCGCCTACATCGCGCTGGGCTGCCTCATCACCCTCGCCTGCACCTGGGCCCTGCCCGAGACGGCGCCGCGCGTGTCCGGTACCGTCGACCGGATCGGCGCGCCTGCCGCCGCCCATTCCTGAACCGTCCCTCCCTCAGGAGACCGCCATGTTCGCCGCCGTGCTGCACCAAGCCAAGGACCTGCGGATCGAGGACCGCGCCCCGCCGACCCTGGCCCCGGGAGAGGTGCTGGTCCGCTTCCGGGCCGGCGGCATCTGCGGCTCCGACCTCGCCTATTACTCCAAGGGCAAGACCGGCGACTTCCACCTGCGCGAGCCGCTGATCCTGGGCCATGAGATGGCCGGCGAGGTGGCGGAGGTGGCGCCGGACGTCGAGGGCCTGGCGATCGGCCAGCCGGTCGCGGTCAATCCCAGCCGGTCCTGCGGCCGCTGCGACTACTGCATGAGCGGGCTGGAGAACCAGTGCCTGAACATGCGGTTCCTCGGCAGCGCCTCGATCTTCCCGCACATGCAGGGTGCCTTCCGCGAATACATCGCCGTGCCGGCGCGGCAATGCGTGCCGGTGCCGGAGCATGTCAGCTTCGCCGAGGCGTCGATGGCCGAGCCGCTGGCGGTGTCGCTGCACGCCGTTCGCCGCGCCGGGCCGCTGCTGGGCGAGGAGGTTCTGATCGTCGGCTGCGGCCCGATCGGCGCCCTGGTGCTGCTGGTGGCGCGCCAGGCCGGCGCCCGCCGCATCACCGTGGTCGACCTGGCCGAGAAGGCGCGCGAGACCGCGCTGGGCCTCGGCGCCGACGAGGCGGTCGACGCCAAGGACGAGGAGCGCATCGCGGCATGGAGCCGCAACCGCGGCCGCTTCGGCGTGACCATCGAGGCCTCGGGCAGCCCGGCCGGCCTGGACACCGCCCTGCGCGCCGCCCGCGCCCGCGGCCGGGTGGTCCAGCTCGGCAACCTGCCCGCCGGCCAGTCGCCGGTCTCCGCCAACCTCGTCATGTCGAAGGAGCTGGAGTATCGCGGTTCCTTCCGCTTCGCCGAGGAATATGCCCTGGCGGTGGAGATGATCGCCGGCAAGCGCATCAACCTGGCGCCGCTGATGACCCACCGCTTCCCGGTGCGCGACGCCGACCAGGCCTTCCAGGTCGCCCTCGACCGCAACCAGTCGATGAAGGTCCATCTGCTGGATCTTTGATACGCGCCCTCCGGGCAAAGAACCGTCATGGCGAGCCCCGCAGGGGCGTGGCCATCCAGCGGCACCGGCCTCTGGATCGCCACGTCGCTTCGCTCCTCGCGATGACGATCCCCCCGAACCTTCACCGCCCCGCAAGCGGAAGGAAAACCATGTTCAAAAGCGTGCGCTGGATGATCGTCGGCCTGCTGTTCATCGCCGGCATGATCAACTACCTCGACCGGTCGGCCCTCTCGATCGCCGCGCCGCTGATCCAGCAGGATCTCGGCCTGGATCACGCGCAGATGGGCATCATCTTCAGCAGCTTCTTCGCCGGCTACGCCCTGTTCAACTTCATCGGCGGCTGGCTGGCCGACCGGATCGGGCCCAAGAAGGTGTTCACCGGCGCGATGGGCATGTGGTCGCTGTTCTGCGGCCTGACCGCCGCCGCCACCGGCTTCGTCTCGATGATCGTGCTGCGGGTGCTGTTCGGAGTCGGCGAAGGGCCGCTGAGCTCGACCATGAGCAAGACGGTCAGCAACTGGTTCCCGCGGCGAGAGGCGGCGACGGCGATCGGCATCGTCAACTCCGGCACGCCGCTGGGCGGCGCCATCGCCGGTCCGATCGTCGGCTACCTCGCGCTCGCCTTCGGCTGGCGCTGGGCCTTCCTGATCATCATGCTGCTCGGCTTCATCTGGCTCGCCTTCTGGGTGAACCTGTCCGCCGACCGGCCGTCGCAGCATCCGGCGATCAGCGACGAGGAGCGCCGGCTGATCGAAGACGGCCAGCGCCAGGGCGACGCGGCGGCGCAGCTGCCGGCGCACGGCCTGGGATACTACCTGCGCCAGCCGATCGTGCTGGCCACCGCCTTCGCCTTCTTCACCTACAACTACGTGCTGTTCTTCTTCCTGACCTGGTTCCCGAGCTACCTGACCGAGGTGCACAAGCTCAGCATCAAGGACATGAGCCTGGCCACCGTCATTCCCTGGGTGCTGGGCTTCCTCGGCCTGGCGCTGGGCGGCTTCGTCTCCGACCGCATCTTCCGCCTCACCGGCAAGGCGCTGCTGTCGCGCAAGGTGGTGCTGATCGCGGGCCTTGGCCTGGCCGCGGTCGGCGTCGCCCTGGCCGGCGGCGTGGCCGACGTGACCAGCGCGGTGGCGCTGATGTCGGTGTCGATCTTCGGCCTTTACCTCACCGGCTCGATCTACTGGGCGGTGGTGCAGGACGCGGTGCATGGCGAGAATGTCGGCGGCGTCGGCGGCTTCATCCACCTGCTGGCCAACCTGGCCGGCATCATCGGGCCGACGGTCACCGGCTTCATCGTCCAGGCCACCGGCGGGGTCTACACCAGCGCCTTCGTGCTGGCCGGCGGCCTGGCCGTGCTCGGCGCGCTGGCCGCGCTGATCTGGATCCGCGAGCCGGCGGCCCAGCCGGTCACGGCGCGGGCGATGGGCCAGGGCTGAGGAGCCGAATCAGGCCGCCCCGTCCTCGACCGCGGTATAGTGCCGGACCCGGACGTCGAACCTGGTCAGGGCGGCCACCGCCTCGGGCTCGACCACGGCACGGTCCGGATCCTCGCCGGCGAAGGCCCGGACCGCATCCATCGAGTCCCAACGGGTCAGCACCATGTACTCGACCTCGTCCGGCCGATCGTGGCGCAGCAGCGATGCCCCCTGGAAGCCGGCGATGCCGCGCAGCGCCGGCAGCACGGTGTCGCGGAAATGCGCGGCATAGGCCGACGGATTCGACAAGGGCGCATAGCCGCGCCAGACCCGTGTGATCATCTCTTGCCTCCTCGATGCCCTGGTCACCCGCCGGCCAGCGACCGCGCCAGCAGCCAGGCGTTGCGTGGATTCTCACCGATCCGGCGCACCGCATAGGGCCACCAGTCGCGGCCGAAGGGCAGGTAGAGCCGCATCCGGTGCCCTTCTCGCGCCCGCTGTTCGGCCAGCGCGCCGCGCACGCCGTACAGCATCTCGAACTCGTACTCGTCCTTGCCCCAGCCGGCGGCCTCGGCCTGTGCGATGGCGTGGTCCTGCAGCCGGTCGTCATGGGTGGCGATCACCGGGCGGAAGCCGGCGTCGCGCGCGGCGCGCGACAGCATCAGGCCGATCAGCCGGCGGTGGTTCGCCTTGATCTCCGCCTGTGTGGTGAAGGCGGCGTCGGCCCCAGCGGCGAAAGCGCCCTTGACCAGCCGCACCGTGGCCCCCTGGCGGATGCGGGCGGCTAGGTCCGCCTCGGTCCGGCGCAAATAGGCCTGCAGCGTGATGCCGATCGGCAGCCCGTCACCCCGCAGCTCGTCATGCAGCGCGATGGTGGCGTCGACGAAGCTGCGGTCCTCCATGTCGATCATCATCAGCCGCTGGCCATCCCCCGGCGCGTCGGCGATGGCGCCGGCGATGGCCAACGCATTGCGTCGCCCCAGCGCCGGGTCGAGGCTGTGCCCGATCTGAGTGGGGTCGACCGAGACATGGATCTCGATCCCCGCGCGACCCAGCAGGTCGGCGACCTCGCGCTTCGCTGCGACGTTCTCCGCCACCAGGACGGGGCTGTCGACGTACTCGCCGAGGTAGAACAGCGAGCTGCGGATGCCCCGGGCCAGCAGCGCAGCGGCCAGGGCGACTCCGGCTTCCGCATCCGGCCCGGCGACATAGCGGCTGGCGAGACCCGACGTCGCCCGTCCGCTCTGGATCCAGCGCTTGGCCCGGGGCGATCGGGCGAGCGCGATCATCCCGGCCTGCCATGCACGACGCATCCCGTCCCCCTGCCCGCTTCTCTCGGCCGGAAAAAGATATCCGAGCGGCCGGCGGAGTCCATCCGCTTGGCCGCATCCTTCGACCGCCACCGAAGCGTCCGCCGGCCGGGCCGCGGCATCCTGCTGGTATGGTATTTGCGCAACCCCAGCCGCCGAGGCCGCCCATGCTCCCGCCGCGCGATCCCGTCGCCGCCATCACCCATCCCGATCCCTACCCCTACTATGCCGGGCTGCTGCGGCGGCGCCCGTTCCATCGGGACGAGGCGCTCGGCCTCTGGGTCGCCGCCAGCGCCGAGACGGCGACGGCGGCGCTGGCCAGCCCCGCCGGCCGCGTCCGCCCGCTGGCCGAGCCGGTTCCGCGGGCGCTGCTGGGCGGTGCCGCGGGCGAGATCTTCGGGCGGCTGGTGCGAATGACCGACAGCGACGCCCAGGCCCGGGCCAAGCGCGCCATCATCGCCACGCTGGCCTCGGTCACGCCCGAGGCCGCGGCGATAGAGGCGCGGCGCTGGGCGGGCGCGCTGACCGAAGGCGCGGCGCTCGATCCTGCTGGCCTCGACGCCCTGATCTTCGCGCTACCGATGCATGTCGTCGGGTCGCTGCTGGGATTCGCTCCGGCGCAGTTACCCGCGGTGGCCGATCGGATGCGCGCCTTCGTCGCCGCCATCGCTCCCGGCAGCTCGCCCGAGGTGGTGGAACGCGGCGGCGCGGCGGCAGCGGAGATGGTCGCCCTGACCCAGGATCTGATCGACACCCCGGACGGCGGTCTAGCCCGGCGGCTGCACGAAGCGGCGGAGCGTGAGGGCGGTATCGATCCGGCCGCGGTCACCGCCAACGCCGTCGGCTTCCTGTCGCAGACCCATGACGCCACCGCCGGGCTGCTCGGCAACGCCATCCTCGCCCTCGGCGCCCGACCGGAGCTGCGCCGCCGCGCCGCCGCCGACCGCACGCTGCTGCCAGGGCTGGTGCAGGAGGTGCTGCGCTTCGACCCGCCAGCCCAGAACACCCGCCGCTTCCTGGCCGAGGATGTCGAGATTGCCGGCCACGGCCTGCAAGCCGGCGACACGGTCCTGGTGCTGCTGGCCGCGGCGAATCGCGACCCCGCGCTCAATCCCGACCCCGACCGCTTCGACCTTGATCGCGCCAACCGCCGGATGCTGACCTTCGGCCACGGCCGCCACGCCTGCCCCGAGAACGGCATCGCCAACGCCATCGCCGTGGCCGGGCTGGACGCCCTTCTGGACCGGCTCCCGGAAGCGGCCTGGCCGGGCTCGCCGGCGGGCTATCGCCCCTCCGCCGCCCGCGTCCCGGTGTTTGCGAAGTCTTAGCTCGACCTGCCTATTCGCTGAGGTGCAGGTCGATATCGCGATCACCCTCAAGGATATTCACCACCTCGAAGACGTCATCGCGGTATCGGAAGAAGATGACATGGTTACCGACCGTGAAGCTGCGGATGTCCGGGCGCAACTCGGGCCTGGCGCGCCCGAGCATTCCGGGCAGTTCGGCCAGATGCCGGCATTGCCGGCGGAGCCACGCCACGAAATCCTGGCCGAGCGCCACGCTGCCGCTTTGCCGGGAGATGTAGGTCAGGATCTCGATGAGATCGCGCTGCGCCGCCGGCAGATACGTCAGCCGTCGCAATCAGTAGTCCGCTTTGGCCAATCCGCGGCCTTCGCCGCCAAGGCGGCATCCAGCTCCGCCTCGCTCACCTCGCCGCCTTCGGCGATCGAGCGATCGAGCGTCTCGCGCAGGGCCCGGAGCTTCGCCTCGCGCTCCTCGACCAGACGCAGACCCTCGCGCACCACTTCGCTCGCCGAACCGTAGCGTCCACCCTTGACCACGGATTCGACGAAGCGTTCCCAACGGTCGCCGATCGATACATTCATAAAGTGGGTCTCCAGTGCCAGGCGGCGCCAGTAAAACAAAAAATGCGCATAAACTGTCAGCCTCGCGATCCGCCTACCCGAACTCCTCGACCACCGCGTCGATGAAGCTGCGCAGCTTCGGGGTCGGCCGGCGGTCGGGGGCGAACAGGATGTGCATCGGCCGCGACGGCGGGGTGTAGCCCGGCAGCACCCGCACCAGCCGCCCGGCCGCGATGTCGTCGCACAGCAGCCCTTCCGGCTGCAGGATGATGCCCAAGCCTTCCAGCGCCGCACTGCGCAGGGCCTGGCCGCTGTTGATCGAGACTCGGCCTCCGATCTGGACCCGGCTGATGACCCCGTCCGCATCCCTGAACTCCCATTCGCCGCGCGGCGCCCAATGGGCGAAGCCGAGGCATTCGTGGCCCCCCAGCTCCTCCGGCCGCGCCGGGACGCCGCGTTCGGCGAGGTAGGCGGGCGCGGCGCAGGCCACCAGGCGATAGGGCCGCAACCGCCGGGCGACCAGGCTGGAATCGGGCAGCGGCGCGACCCGGATCACCGCCTCGTACCCCTCCTCCACCAGGTCGACGATGCGGTCGCTTAGCGTTACTTCAATGCTGACCTCCGGGTTGGCGCGGAGGTAGCGCGCCACCATCGGCACGAATTCATGGGCGCCGAAGGTGACCGGCGCATTAATCCTCAACCGGCCACGCGGCACCGCGCGCAGATCCTCGGCCAGCGCCTCCGCCGCCTCGGCCTCGGCCAGCACGATGCGGCAGCGCTCGTAGAAGGCGCGGCCCACTTCGGTCAGGCTCTGCCGCCGCGTGGTGCGGGCCAGGAGTTGGGCGCCCAGCCGGTCCTCGAGGAAGCGGACATGCTTGCCGACCATCGGCGCCGACAGGCCGAGCGCCTCGGCCGCGGCGGCGAAGGAGCCCGCTTCGACCGCCTTGGCGAACACCGCCATGCTGGTGAGCCGATCCATGATCCAAAACCATTGGTTCCGAGTGTTGCCCCGAACCCGATATTTATCCCGATTGGAAACGAATTCATATCTGAGGCTTCGGCATTCCGCTGCATCAGGAGCATCCGTCCATGGCTCGCATCGTCCGCATTCACGAACTCGGCGGCCCCGACGTCCTGCGGATCGAGGAGGTCGAGGTGCCGCCGCCCGGCCCCGGCGAGATCCGCATCCAGGTCAAGGCGCTGGGCATCAACCGCGCCGAATCGATGTTCCGCACCGGCCGCTATCCCGAGGCGCCGGTGTTCCCGGCCCGGCTGGGCTACGAGGCCGCCGGGCTGGTCGAGGCGGTCGGCCCCGGCGTCACCGGCTTCGCGCCCGGCGACGCGGTCAGCCTGGTGCCGCCGCTGTCGATCACCCGCTGGGGCACCTATGGCGAGGTCGCCACCGTCCCGGCCGAGCTGGCGGTGAAGCACCCCGCCACCCTGTCCTGGGTCGATGCCGCGGCGGTGTGGATGCAGTACGTCACCGCCTATGGCGCGCTGGTCGAGATCGCCGGGCTGGCCAAGGGCGATGCGGTGCTGATCACCGCCGCCTCCAGCAGCGTCGGCCTGGCCGCGATCCAGGTGGCCAACCGGATCGGCGCCGTGCCGATCGCGGCCACCCGCGGCAGCACCAAAGCGGCGGCGCTGCGCGACGCCGGCGCGGACCATGTGATCGTGACCGAAGAGGAGGATCTGGCGGCGCGGGCGCTGGCGATCACCGGCGGCGCCGGAGTCCGTTTGGTGTTCGACCCGATCGCCGGGCCGTCCTTCGACGCGCTGGCCGACGCGCTGGCCCAGGGCGGCATCCTGGTCGAATACGGCGCGCTGAGCCCGGAGGCCACGCCCTTCCCGCTGTTCCCCGCTTTGGTCAAGGGACTGACGTTCCACGGCTACCAGTACAAGGAGATCGTGTCCGACCCGGCCCGGCTGGACCGGGCCAAGCGCTTCATCCTTGAGGGCCTCGCCGACGGCAGCCTGAAGCCGATCGTGGCGAAGACCTTCCCGCTCGACCAGATCGTCGAGGCGACCCGCTACCTCGAATCCAACGAGCAGATCGGCAAGGTGGTGGTCACGGTGTAGCCCCGACCCGCGCCGCCCCGGGGTGACCTCCGGGGCGGGCCGCAGGCTCGTCGCCTACAGCAGCAGGTCCGCGGCCCCGGCGACGGCGCCGTTGGTCAGGAGCACGCGGAAGTCGGCGACCCCGTCGCCGTTGACGTCCGCCTCCACCACCCCGGACACCGCCCGCAGCTGGCCGCGGACCCCGCTGAAGCCGGCGCCGCCGATGAAGATGAAGGCCTGGTTGCCGTCCGACGCGATGTTGTTGGCGTCGATGTCCGTGAGGTCGAGATCGTCGATGCCGACGGCGAAGTCGGTGATGCTGTCGATCTTGCCGCTGGCGAGGTTCGATTCGAGGACGAGGTCGTAGTCGAACCGGTCGGTGCCGGCACCGCCGGTCAAGGTGTCGGCGCCGCGCCCGCCATGGAGCACGTCATTGCCGGCGCCGGTGCTGAGCGTGTCGTCGCCATTGAGGCCGTTCGCAGTATCGGCGCCGGCGCCGCTGGTGAACTGCACCCTCTCCATGTTGTAGGCGTCGACGTAGAAATTGCCGGAGGTCGAGCGGACCTGGAAGCTCGGCGACCCGCCGGCGAAGAGCTGGACCACCTGGGTCTCGGCGCCGGCGTTGACGATCAGCGTGTCGGTCCCCACCCCGCCATCGACCGTGTCGGTGCCCGACCCCGGCGCCGCCGGCCGGGTCTTGGCGTCGATCGTGTCGTTGCCGGCACCGGTGGCGATGCTGTCCGCCTGGGCGCCGCCATAGATCAGGTCGTTGCCGCTGCCGGTGGTCAGCGTGATCCGCTCGAGGTTCAGGATCGAGGTCAGCCCCGCGGCGGCGATCGCGGTGCTGGTCCCGAGGGCGAAGCCCACGGCGGTGGTCAGCGCGCTGAGATCCGCCAGCCACCAGTCGATGCCGCCGCCGCCGTCGACAGTACCGCCATGGTCGCCGGTGTTGATCTGGTCGGCGCCGCTGCCGGTGACGATCTTGACGGTCTCCATGTTGTAGGCGTCGACATAGAAATTGCTGGAGGTCGATCTGATCTGGAAGGTCGGCGACCCGCCGCTGAACAGCTGCATCGCCTGGGTTTCGGCGCCGGCATTGACCACCAGCGTGTCGGTCCCCACCCCGCCATCGACCGTGTCGGTGGTGCCGCCGGCGATCGGCCTGGTCTTGGCATCGATCGCATCGTTGCCGGCGCCGGTGGTGATGGTGTCGGCCTGGTTGCCGCCGACGATCACATCGTTGCCGCCGCCGGTGGTCAGCGTGATCCGTTCGAGGCCGAGGATCGAAGTCAGCCCCGCGGCGGCGATCGCGGTGGTGGTGCCGAGGGCGAAGCCCACGCCGCTGGTCAGCGCACTGAGGTCCGCCAACCACCAGTCGATGCCGCCGCCGCCGTCGATCGTGCCACCATGGTTGCCGGTGTTGATCTGGTCGGCGCCAACCCCGGTGATGATCTTGACGATCTCCATGTTGTAGGCGTCGACGTAGAAGTTGCCGGAGGTCGAGCGGACCTGGAAGGTCGGCGACCCGCCGCTGAACAGCTGGACCGCCTGGGTCTCCGCACTGGCATCGACGACCAGCGTGTCGGTCCCCAGCCCGCCATCGACCGTGTCGGTGCCGCCGGCGATCGGCCGGGTCTTGGCGTTGATCGTGTCGTTGCCGGCATTGGTGGTGATGCTGTCCGCCTGGGCGCCGCCATAGATCAGGTCGTTGCCGCCGCCGGTGATCAGCGTGATCCGCTCGAGGCCGAGGATCGAGGTCAGCCCGGCCGCGGCGATCGAGGTTGAGGTGCCGAGGGCGAAACCCATGCCGCTGCTGACCGCGCTGAGATCGGCCAGCCACCAGTCGATGCCGGCGCCGCCGTCGATCGTACCGGCATGGTCGCCGGTGTTGATCTGGTCGGCGCCGCTGCCGGTGACGATCTTGACGATCTCCATGTTGTAGGCATCGACGTAGAAATTGCCGGAGGTCGATCGGACCTGGAAGGTCGGCGACCCGCCGCTGAACAGCTGCACACCTTGAGTCTCGGCGCCGGCATTGACGATCAGCGTGTCGGCGTCCAGCCCGCCATCGACCGTGTCGGTGCCCGAGCCCGCCGCGGTCGGCCGGGTCTTGGCGTCGATGACGTCGTTGCCGTCGCCGGTCGAGATATTGTCGTCCCGGGCACCGCCGGTGACGGTGTCGTTGCCGCTGCCGGTCGACAGGGAAATGCGCTCGAGGTTCAGGATCGAGGTCAGCCCGGCCGCGGCGATCGCGGTGGTGGTGCCGAGGATGAAGCTGACATTCGCGAACAAGCCGCTGAGATCGGCGCTCCAGGAATCGATGCCGGCACCGCCATTGACCGTCCCGCCGCGCTCGCCGGTGCTGATCTGGTCGTCGCCGGAGCCGCCGGTGAACTGCACCCGCTCCATGTTGTAGGCATCGACATAGAGGTTGCCGGAGGTCGATCGGACCTGGAAGGTCGGCGACCCGCCGGTGAACAGCTGCACCGCCTGGGTCTCGGCGGAGGCGTCGACGACCAGGGTGTCGCTGCCGGTGCCGCCGTCGACCACGTCGGCGCCGGAGCCCGGCGCCGTCGGCCGTCTGCCCGCGTTGATCGTGTCGTCGCCTCCGAGCCCGTTGATCTGGTCCGCCGCGGTGGTGCCGTTCAGGATGTTGGCGTTGTTGTCGCCGTTGATGACCGCCATGAGGTCCTCCCCATGATCGATGCCCGATTTATGACGGGCGCGCTCGTCGGCCCCGCTTCGGGGCCCTGACGGCATCGATCCGGACTCATTCTACATCCGGAATAATAGCATATGTGGGGATATATTGGATTTTACTCAATTGGGCAGAATCCCGCCCTACACCCCGACCCGATCATGGAAAGTTTCCTGGAGGGGTCCGGCCGCACGCTCGTATTGCGCCCCCGGCTACGGCTTCGTTACGGCCTGCTCACGATGGTTTAACGCGCAAGGAACTAAGGTCCAGACGATATCGACCGACACTATCGTCTAAAGCGGGGACTGATCATGCGCACAATCGAACAGCCTGAGCCCACCCGGATGACCGCCGAATGGGCCCGCCGTTACCTGGAACGCCTGGACCAGCCGCTGGATCCATGGGAGGCGGACTTCTTCCGCAGCGGCTGCAACTTCCTGGCCCGGGACTCCGCCACCGGCGCGATCTCGTGCTGGAAGTCGATGAACCTGCCGATCGCCCGCCGGCGCGAGACCTACACTGGGCCGATGGGGATGACGCCGCTGACCCGCCACGAGATCGACCGGCTCTACGGTCTCCTGGAGAAGCTCGCCGATGGCGAGGACGCCGCCGACCAGGTGGCGGCGCTGCGGCGCTATCGGTAGGCGGGGCCGCGGCTCGTTGCGGGCCGCGCACCATGTTGACGCCGCCGCTATCCGTCGCGCACCGTCTTCCGCCCGAGGCTCGCCGATGCGATCCCGGCGGAGGACCCCGTGACCGGACAGCACAAGACCGGACGCTTCCGGCTGGCCGCCGCCTTCTGCCTGGCCCTGCTCACCGCCCCTCCCGGCGCTTCGGCGCAGGAGGGCTGGCAGGGCAGCTGGGGCGCCAGCCCGGCCTTCCCGGTCGGGCCTGATCTCGGCAACACCACCATCCGCCAGTTCGTCCGGCTCAGCGCCGGCGGCCGGCAGCTGCGCATCCGCTTCTCCAACGAGACCGGGACGCGGCCCCTGGTGATCGGCGCCGCCCGCATCGCCCTGCCCGGCCCCGCGCCCGGCAGCGTCGACCCGGGCGGCGGCCTGGCCCTGACCTTCGGCGGCGCCACCTCGATCACCGTGCCGCCGGGCCAGCCGGCGGTGTCGGACCCGGTCGCGCTGCAGGTCTCAGCCCTGCAGACCCTGGCGGTCAGCCTGTACCTGCCGCAGCCCACCGGCCCCGCCGTGATCCACAAGGACGGCGAGCAGACCGCCTTCCTCTCGGCCGGTGGGAATTCCACGGCCGCGGCCACGCTGCCCGCCGCGACCCGATCGACCATGCGGTTCTTCCTGTCCGGCGTCGAGGTGACGGCGGCCGGCGGCACGGTGGTGGCGCTGGGCGATTCGATCACCGACGGCGCCCGTTCCGGCACCGACGCCGACCGGCGCTGGCCCGACATCCTGGCGGAGCGGCTGGTCCAGGCGGGCGGACCCGCCATCGGCGTGGTCAATGCCGGGATCAGCGGCAACCGCCTGCTGCATGACGATCGCGGCACCGCCTACGGCCCCAGCGCCCTGTCCCGCTTCGACCGCGACGTGCTCGCCGTCCCCGGCGTGCGCTGGGTGGTGGTGCTGGAGGGCATCAACGACATCGGCCATTCCGGCACCTCGGACCGCACCGACCGGGCGGCGACGGCGGACCAGATCACCGCCGGGCTGCAGCAGGTCGTCGCCCGCGCCCGCCGCCACGGGCTGAAGGCGATCTGCGCCACCCTGACGCCGTTCGAGGGCACCGGCCTCGGCGGCTACTACACGCCGCGTGGCGAGGCCAAGCGCCAGGCGGTCAATGCCTGGATCCGCAGCGGCGGCGGCTGCGACGGCACGGTGGATTTCGACGCCGTCCTGCGCGACCCGGCCCGCCCGTCCCGGCTGAAGCCCGAATTCGATTCGGGCGACCATCTCCACCCCAGTGCTGCCGGCTACCGGGCGATGGCGGCGGCGGTGGATCTCGGCCTGTTCCGCTGAGGCGGCCGCCGGGCGTTGCCCCTTGCGATTTCTTCCGCGCATAGTTCGACAGCACCGGCGGCACGACCGGCAGGCGGCGTCGCCCTCATCGATGGCCGACAGGGGAGAAACACCAATGATCGGAAGCAATAGGGTTGGACGTTCGTGGCTGGCCGCAGCCTGCGTGATGGCGGCGCTGGCCGGATCCCAGGCGGCCACGGCGCAGGAGGCCTGGATCGGCAGCTGGGGCGCCAGCCCGGCCTTCCCGGTCGGACCCGAACTCAGCAACGCCACCGTCCGCCAGCTGGTCCGGCTCAGCGCCGGCGGCACCAAGGTACGGCTGCGCTTCTCCAACGAGACCGGCACCCAGCCGCTGGTGATCGGCGCCGTCCGCATCGCCCGGCCCGGCAACGCCCCGGGCTCGATCGACCCGGCCAGCAGCAAGGTGGTGACCTTCGGCGGCGAGGCCGCGATCACCGTGCCGCCCGGCGCGCCCGTGGTGTCGGACCCGGTCGAGATCACCGTCGCCGCCCTCGACACCCTGGCGGTCAGCCTCTATCTGCCGCGCTGGACCGGCCCCTCGGTGGTCCATCCCCTGTCGATGCAGACCGCCTGGATCTCGATCGCCGGCGACAGCACCCAGGCCACCGCGCTGCCGGACGCGGCCCCGCTGGAGGCGCGCTTCTTCCTGTCGCGGGTCGAGGTGGCGGCCGAGGGCGGCACGCTGGTGACCCTGGGCGATTCGATCACCGACGGCTACGGCTCCGGCGTCGATGCCAACAAGCGCTGGCCGGACCTGCTGGCCGAGCGGCTGGCCAAGGCCGGCGGCCCGGCGGTCGGCGTGGTCAATTCCGGCATCAGCGGCAACCGGGTGCTGCATGACCTGCCGGAGGCGATGTTCGGCCCCAGCGCCCTGTCCCGCGTCGATCGCGACGTTCTCTCGGTACCGGGCGCGCGCTGGGTGGTGATCATGGAGGGCATCAACGACATCGGCCACTCCAGCTCCGCCGGCCTGACCGAGCAGGAAGTCACGGCCGACGAGATCATCGGCGGGCTGAAGCAGATCGTCGCCCGCGCCCATGGCGGCGGGCTGAAGGCCTATTGCGCCACGCTGACGCCGTTCGAGGGCACGGTCTTCGCCCACTACTATTCCGCGGAGGGCGAGGCCAAGCGCCAGGCGGTCAACAGCTGGATCCGCACCGGCAAGGGCTGCGACGCGGTGATCGACTTCGACGCCGCGGTCCAGGACCCGGCGCATCCCAGCAAGCTGCGCGCCGATTTCGACGTCGGCGACCACCTGCACCCGAACGCCGCCGGCTATGAGGCGATGGCCGCGGCGGTGGATCTGGGGCTGTTCAAGTAAGGAGAGCCAATCGACAGTAGTCTTCCGGCACCGATGCCATTCCGTCACCTGTCATCCTCGGGCTTGACCCGAGGATCCAGGGGCGGCCAGAGCAGCTCTTGGTGGCTCCTGGATTGCCGGGTCAAGCCCGGCAATGACAATGAAAGTTGAATCCTGTGTCTTCGTCCACAACCCAGGAATCGGACTGCCCGGGTCAAGCGGGCATGACAGTGGAGGGGAAGGACGACCCCTGTCCGAGGGTCAATTTTCGTCCCGACCTGCTATACCCTGCCCCATGACCACCGAACGCCTTCCGACCGAATTGTGGGTCTCGGCCCATCTGCGCCAGCTGGGGCAGCAGGCGATCGCGGCCTATGTCGCGCGCAAGGGCGACCCGCGCGCCGGCCTGCTGATCCTCAAGCTCAACCTCGGCGCGCCCGGCTGCCGGGTGCTGAGCCAGTCGCGCGATCTCGACGGCGAGCTCGCATGGCTGCCGGCCAAGGGCGGCGAGCTCCTGGCAGAGGCCGAGGCCGATGCCTATATTGCCCGTGCGGTCCAACGCGATCCCGACCTCTGGGTGGTCGAGATCGAGGACCGCGAGGGCCGCCACCCCTTCGAGGGGCGCATCCTCTGACGGCCCTGCCCCACCCGCCCGACACCCGCTAGCCAATGGACACCCCCGGCCGCATGGATACGCAAGCCAACGACACCCTCGACATCGCCGAGAACCCGCTGGTGGCGCCCTCGCCGCTGCAGGACCAGGCCGTGCCGTTCGACCGCGTCGAGGTGCAGCACTACCTGCCGGCGCTGGACCACACCATCGCCGAGGCCAAGGCGCGGATCGAGGCGATCCTGGCCAACCCGGCGGCGCCGGACATCGAGAACACCATCGTCGCGCTGGAGCAGGCGGGCCAGGACGTCGACCGCGTCTCCTCGGTGTTCTACAACCAGCTTTCGGCCCAGACCTCGGACGAACTGCAGGCGCTGGCCGCGGATTTCGGGGCGAAGAGCGCCAATTTCTCCTCCGACGTCTCGCTCGACCCCCGCGTCTTCGCCCGGGTCCGCGCCGTCTGGGACGCGCGCGACGGGCTCGGCCTCAAGGGCGAGAAGGCCCGGCTGCTCGACGACACCTACACCGGCTTCGTCCGCAACGGCGCCTTGCTGTCGGACAACGAGAAGGGCGAGCTGCGCGCCATCGACGAGGCGCTGGCCAAGCTGACCCCCGACTTCCAGCACAATGTGCTGAAGGCCACCAACGCCTTCACCCTGTGGGTCGAGGACGAGGCCGACCTGGCCGGCCTGCCCGAGGGCGCGGTCAAGGCGGCCAAGCTGGCGGCGGAGGAGCGCGACCGGCCGGAGGCCTGGCTGATCACGCTCGACGCGCCGAGCTATGTCCCGTTCATGACCTATGCCGAGAACCGGGGCTTGCGCGAGCAGCTGTGGCGCGCCTTCAACGCCCGCGCCTTCGGCGGCGAGTTCGACAACCAGCCGCTGGTCAAGGAGATCGCGTCGCTGCGCTTCCGCCGCGCCAGGCTGCTGGGCTATCCGTCCCATGCCGCCTTCGTGCTGGAGAAGCGGATGGCGGAGACGCCGGACGCAGTGCACGCCTTCCTCGACCGGCTGCTCGCCGCCTCGAAGCCGGCGGCGGAGCGCGACCTCGCCGAGATCCAGGACCATGCCCGCACCCTGGGCGGACCGACCCCGCTGCAGCCCTGGGATGTCGGCCACTACGCCGAGAAGCTGAAGCAGCACCGCTTCGCCTTCGACGAGGAGGCGCTGCGCCCCTATTTCCCGCTCGGCCGGGTGATCGACGGCGTGTTCGAGCATTGCCGACGGCTGTACGGCCTGGTCTTCCGCCCGTCCGACGCCTATCCGGTCTGGCACCCCGACGTGAAGGCCTATGAGGTCTATGACGAGGCCGAGGACCGCTATGTCGGCCTGTTCTACGCCGATTTCTTCCCGCGCTCGTCCAAGCGCAACGGCGCCTGGATGACCACCTATCGCGACCAGGGCCTGTACCACGACGGCGTCAAGCGGCCGCATGTCGCCATCGTCTGCAACTTCACCAAGCCGACCGCGGACCGGCCGTCGCTCTTGTCCTACGACGAGGTGCGGACCTTCTTCCACGAGATGGGCCACGCCCTGCACGGCCTGCTGTCGCGCTGCACCTACCGCTCGCTGGGCGGCACCAACGTCTATTGGGACTTCGTCGAGCTGCCGTCGCAGATCTTCGAGAACTGGGTGCAGCAGAAGGACGGGCTGGACCTGTTCGCCGGGCATTACCAGACCGGCGAGAAGCTGCCGGCGGACCTGGTCGAGAAGATCCGCGAGAGCGCCCGCTTCATGGCCGGCTGGCAGTCGCTGCGCCAGACCTCCTTCGCCCAGCTCGACATGGCCTGGCACGACGGCGACCCGACCGCGATCGCCTCGGTGCCGGAGTTCGAGCGCAGCGCCACCGCGCGCGCCCAGGTGCTACCGCCGATCCCGGAGGCCAACTCCTCCTCCGGCTTCAGCCACATCTTCGGCGGCGGCTATTCCGCCGGCTACTACAGCTACAAATGGGCCGAGGTGCTGGATGCCGACGCCTTCGAGCTGTTCCAGGAGAAGGGGCTGTTCGACCCCGCCACCGCCCGCAGCTTCAAGGAGAACGTGCTGGAGCGCGGCGGCACCGAGCACCCGATGGAGCTGTACAAGCGCTTCCGCGGCCGCGAGCCCGACCAGGATGCGCTGCTGCGGCGGGACGGGCTGATGTAGCGGCCGGGCCTCCTCCGTTTCCGCCCGTTTCTGGCAGGCCGCTCCCAGCGGCCTGCTTTTGCATATATGACTGACCGATCATGCCCTCGAATATCGACCCGATCGAACGCCGCCGCACCTTCGCCATTATCGCCCATCCGGACGCCGGCAAGACCACGCTGACCGAAAAGCTGCTGCTGTTCGGCGGGGCCATCCAGATGGCCGGCGCGGTCAAGGCCCGCGGCGACCAGCGCCGCGCCCGGTCGGACTGGATGAAGGTGGAGCGCGAGCGCGGCATCTCGGTCACCGCCTCGGTGATGACCTACGACTATGACGGCCACACCTTCAACCTGCTGGACACGCCGGGCCACGAGGATTTCTCGGAGGACACCTACCGCACCCTGACCGCGGTCGATTCGGCGGTGATGGTGATCGACGCGGCCAAGGGCATCGAGGAGCAGACCCGCAAGCTGTTCGAAGTCTGCCGCATGCGGAACGTGCCGATCACGACCTTCATCAACAAGATGGACCGTGAGAGCCGCGACCCGTTCGACCTGCTCGACCAGATCGAGCAGGAGCTGCAGCTGCACGTGACGCCGGCGACCTGGCCGATCGGCAGCGGCCGCGGCTTCCTGGGCTGCTACGACCTGTTCCACGACCGGCTGGTGCTGATGGCCAAGGGCTCGAAGGGCGCCATGCCGGAGCTCGGCGAGACCTGCAGCGGGCTGGACGACCCCAAGCTCGACGCGCTGCTGCCGGCCGATGCCGTCGCCACTTTGCGCGAGCAGGTCGAGATGGCCCGGGCGCTGTGCCCGGAATTCGACCTGGAGATGTATCGCGAGGGGCATCTGACCCCGGTGTTCTTCGGCTCGGCGGTGAACAATTTCGGCGTGCGCGAGCTGCTCGACGGCATCGGCGCCCTTGCCCCCTCGCCCCGGCCCCAGCCGACGGCGGGCCGGACGGTGGACCCGACCGAGAGCGACGTCTCGGCCTTCGTGTTCAAGATCCAGGCCAACATGGATCCGAAGCACCGCGACCGCATCGCCTTCGTCCGCCTCGCCTCCGGCCATTTCAAGCGCGGCATGAAGCTGAAGCATGTCCGCTCGGGCAAGCTGATGAACATGCACAACCCGGTGCTGTTCCTGGCCCAGGACCGCGAGCTGGCCGAGGAGGCCTGGGCCGGCGACATCGTCGGCATCCCCAACCACGGCAATTTGCGCATCGGCGACGCGCTGACCGAGGGCGAGGATCTGCGCTTCACCGGCATCCCTAGCTTCGCACCGGAGTTGCTGCAGCGGGTGCGGCCGGACGACCCGATGCGGGCCAAGCATCTCGGCCGGGCGCTGGAGCAGCTGGCCGAGGAAGGCGCTGCCCGGGTGTTCAAGCCGGTGCTGGACGCCAACTGGATCGTCGGCGTGGTCGGCGGGCTGCAGTTCGA
The DNA here is from genome assembly GCF_052115705.1 of Inquilinus sp. 2KB_23. NCBI lineage: Bacteria > Pseudomonadati > Pseudomonadota > Alphaproteobacteria > Rhodospirillales > Rhodospirillaceae > Inquilinus > Inquilinus sp. 2KB_23. The sequence continues at coordinate 40,407 of NZ_JBFRHF010000020.1, forward strand.
GGTGCTGGCCGACCGCATCCGCACCGAATACGGCATCCCGGTGCATTTCGAGCCGGCGCCCTACTACACCGCCCGCTGGGTCGAATCGGACGACCCGATCGCGCTGAAGTCCTTCCAGGACGGTCTGCGCAGCGCCATGGCCGACGACCATGACGGGGCGCCGGTGTTCCTGGCACGCAACGCCTGGCACCTCGACACCGTGACCAAGGAAAACCCGACGCTGCGCTTCCTGAAGACCAAGGAACAGACGGCGTAAGGCACTCCAGTCCGTAGGTTGGGTTCGCACCGCGAACCCAACACCCAGCCGGCGGATCGATGTTGGGTTCGCATATGCGAACCCAACCTACGAAGCCGTCGTCTCCGTCCCGATCGCCCGGACGAAACCCTCGATCGCCCCGCGCAGCGCCGTCGCGATCTCGGCATCGGCCAGCATGCCGCCCTCCGGCAGCTTGCGGCCCAGCAGCGGGACGGCGATCGAGGCCTCCGGCACCATCCGCGCCGTCATCACCACCAGCGTCTCGGTCAGCGCTTCCTGGGCGTGATGGGCGCGCGGCGAGGCGTTGATCAGCGCCACCGGCTTGTCGACGAACTCGCCGGTCGCCACCACCCAGTCCAGCGCGTTCTTCATCACCCCGGCGACGCCATGGGCGTATTCCGGGCTGGAGATCAGCACGCCGTCCGCCGCCGCCAGCCGCGCCCGGAACTCCGCCACCGCCGGGATCGCCTCGGGGTCGAGGTCCGGGTTGAAATGCGGCAGGTCGGCCAGGCCGCCATAGACCGCCACCTCCACCCCGGCCGGCGCCAGCGTCGCCATGGCCTGCAGCAGCCCGGTGTTGGACGACCCGGCGCGCAGGCTGCCGGAGATGGCGAGGATCTTCATGGCGGCGCCGATCTGTCGGGGATCATCGTTCACGGGAGATCATAAGTCCCGCCTCGCTGCCGCCGCCACATCGGTCAAGCGGACCTCCGGGGGAGGGCATAAAGTACAGACCAATCGACAAAGTCGATCGATTTGAGAAATTGAATGCGTTGGATTGATTGATCGGCGCAGATCATCTTGCAGGCACCTTAGAAATCCGAGTCTGCCATGGCGATCGTCGACCCATTCCGGCCCCAGCTGCCAGCCACCCTCCCCATGGCGCACCGTTTGACGGCGGCCGCCGGGTCTGTCCCGGGCACCATCGCCCGGCTGGCCCCGGGTCTCGTCCTGTGCGGCGCGGTCACCATCGTCGCGGTCCTGCTGGAGCGGCTGGAGGCCGGCATCTTCGGCCACGCCTGGCTGGAAGCTCTGGTCCTGGCGATCCTGGTCGGCACCGTGGTGCGCACGGTCTGGACCCCGAACCAGCGTTGGCGCGCCGGGATCGGCTTCAGCGCCAAGACGCTGCTGGAGATCGCGGTGGTGCTGCTCGGTGCCTCGGTGAGCATCGGCGCGGTGGTGACCGCCGGCCCGGCCCTGCTGGTCGGCATCGCCGCCGTGGTCCTGGTGGCCATCGCCGCCAGCTACGGGCTGGGGCGCGGCCTCGGCCTGCCCCACCGCATGGCGGTGCTGGTCGCCTGCGGCAACTCGATCTGCGGCAATTCCGCGATCGCCGCGGTGGCGCCGGTGATCGGGGCGGATGGCGAAGAGGTGGCGGCGTCGATCGCCTTCACCGCCGTGCTCGGCGTGCTGGTGGTGCTGGGCCTGCCCTTCCTGCCGGCGCTGCTGCATATGAGCGGGGTGCAGTACGGCGTGCTGGCCGGGCTGACCGTCTACGCCGTGCCCCAGGTGCTCGCGGCCACGGCGCCGATCGGCGCGATCGCAGTGCAGCTCGGCACCCTGGTCAAGCTGATGCGCGTGCTGATGCTCGGGCCGGTGATCCTGGGCCTGACGCTGGTGACCCGGAGGCGGACCGACGGCGCAGCCGTGCGCAGCACGGGCCGGATGCCGTGGCACAAGCTGGTGCCCTGGTTCATCGACGGCTTCCTGCTGCTCGCGGTGCTGCGCTCGTTCGGGCTGATCCCGCAGGTGGCGCTCGCCCCCACCGCGGCGGTGGCCACCTGGCTGACCGTGCTGTCGATGGCGGCGCTCGGCCTCAGCACCGATCTGCGCAGCGTGGCCAAGGCCGGCCCGCGCGTGACCGCCGCGGTTACCCTCTCGCTGCTGGTGCTCGGCGCCATCAGCTTCGGCCTGATTCATATGCTCGGGATCGTGTGACGCCGAGCATTCCCTTCTCATCGTCATTCCCGCTTTCGCGGGGATGACGATTCTGTTCGGGCTCCTCGGCCTCAGAAGATCGAAGCACCCGCATCCGCCCGTCCGGCAGCGTTGCGGAAGGCGGCGAACAACTCACGTCCCACCCCGACATGCGACGGGGCGAGATCGGCCGTTGCGTCTTCCCGCGCGGCCCATTCCTCGGCGTCGATGTCGCGGATTTCCAGCCGCCCGGTGACCGCGTCGAGGCGCAGGATGTCGCCGTCGCGCAGCTTGGCGATCGGCCCGCCGACCGAGGCCTCGGGCGTGACATGGATCGCCGCCGGCACCTTGCCCGAGGCGCCGGACAGGCGGCCGTCGGTGACCAGCGCCACCTTGCGGCCGCGGTCCTGCAGCGCGCCGAGCGGCGGCATCAGCTTGTGCAGCTCCGGCATGCCGTTGGCCTTGGGGCCCTGGAACCGCACCACCGCGATGAAGTCCTGGTCCAGCGCGCCGGCCTTGAACGCCGCCTGCAGCTCCTCTTGCGAATGGAAGATCTTCGCCGGCGCCTCGATCACATGGCGCTCCGGCGCCACCGCCGAGGTCTTGATCACCGCGCGGCCGAGATCGCCGTCCAGCACGCGCAGGCCGCCGGTGGCCTGGAACGGCTCGGCCGCGCCGCGCAGCACCGCGGTGTCGCCGCTGGTCGCCGCCGCGTCGCGCCACACCACCGCCCCGTCGACGTCCAGGCCCGGCTCGACGGTGTAGCGGTCCAGCCCGCCGCCGAGGATGGTGGCGACGTCGTCGTGCAGCAGGCCGGCGCCGATCAGCTCGCGGATCAGGAAGCCGGTGCCGCCGGCGGCGTGGAAGTGGTTCACGTCGGCCTTGCCGTTGGGATAGACGCGGCACAGCAGCGGCGTGATCTCGGCGAGGTCGGCGAAATCGTCCCAGGTCAGGGCGATGCCGGCCGCCGCCGCCATGGCGATCAGATGGATGGTGTGGTTGGTCGACCCGCCGGTGGCGTGCAGCCCGACCACGCCGTTGACCACGGCGCGCTCGTCCATCAGCCGGCCGATCGGGATGAACTCGTTGCCCAGCGCGGTGATCGCCAGCGCCCGCTTGGCGGCCTCGATGGTCAGGGCGTCGCGCAACGGCGTGTTGGGGTTGACGAAGGACGAGCCCGGCAGATGCAGGCCCATGATCTCCATCAACATCTGGTTGGTGTTGGCGGTGCCGTAGAAGGTGCAGGTGCCCGGCCCGTGATAGGACTGGGCCTCGGCCTCCAGCAGCGCGTCGCGGCCGACCTTGCCCTCGGCATAGAGCTGGCGGGCCTTGGCCTTGTCGTCGTTCGGCAGGCCGGACGGCATCGGCCCGGCCGGGATGAACACCGCCGGCAGGTGGCCGAAGGACAGGGCGCCGATCACCAGCCCCGGCACGATCTTGTCGCAGACGCCGAGGAACACGGCGGCGTCGAACATCTGGTGCGACAGGGCGACCGCGGTCGACAGGGCGATGACGTCGCGCGAGAACAGCGACAGCTCCATCCCCGCCTCGCCCTGGGTGACGCCGTCGCACATCGCCGGCACGCCGCCCGCCACCTGCGCCGTGCCGCCGACGGCCCGCGCCGCCTCGCGGATCAGCTCGGGATAGCGCTCGAAGGGCTGATGCGCCGACAGCATGTCGTTGTAGGCGGTGACGATGCCGAGGTTGGGGCCCTCGCCCTCGCGCAGCGCGCCCTTGTCGACGCCGCAGGCGGCGAAGCCATGGGCGAAGTTGGCGCAGCCCAGCCGCCGGCGGGTGGGGCCGGCCTCGGCGGCTGCGGCGATCCGGTCGAGATAGGCCGAGCGGGCATCGTGGCTGCGCCGCGCGATCCGTTCGGTGACCTCGGCTATGCGGGCTTGCACCATCAGGCTGGCTCCTTGGCTGGACGGTCTCGCCACCGGACCGGGCCAAGCGAAGGATGTTCAGCCCGATCTCATAACGATCAATATGTTATGGCAGATTCTTATAGTTGACTATCAGCTTCTGAAGCCGATGGTCACGGGCACCAGAAGATCTCGACCGGCCGCACCGACCGGGTCAGCACGGCGCGGATCGGCATCGCCTCGGCCGGGCCGGCGACCAGCGCCGCCTCGAGCACGCGCTGCTTGCCCGCCCCTTCGATATGGAGGCACAGGGCGTCCGCCGCCAGCAGCACCGGCAGCGTCAAGGTGATGCGCGGCTCGCCGGCGGCGGGGGCGCGCATGGTTTCGAGCAGTTGTCCGGCCGCCGGGGCCAAGGCCTGGGCCAGCCGGTCGCCGCCGGGGAAGAAGGAGGCGGTGTGGCCGTCATCGCCCATGCCCAGCACCACCACGGCGAAGGGCAGCGGCAGGGCGGCGATGCTGGCGGTCACCTGCGCCATCCCGTCCTCGGGCGTCGGCGCATCGACATGCAGCGGCACGAAGGTCGCGGCCGCCGCCGGGCCCTGCAGCAGGTGCTTGCGGACCAGCGCGGCGTTGGAGCGGTCGGACTCCTCGCCCACCCAGCGCTCGTCGACCAGGGTGATGTCGACCCGGGCCCAGTCGAGCGGCTTGCCCGACAACGCCTCGAACATCCGGGTCGGGGTGCGCCCGCCGGACACCGCCAGCGCCGCCCGCCCGCCCTGGGCGAGCCGCACGGTCAACACTGCCGCGATGTGGTCGGCGAGGCCGGATGCCAGCGCCTCGGCGGTCGGGAAGTCGTGGCGCGCGATCGACATGCTAGCCCCCTTAGTCCTCGTCCTCGTGCCAGGTGCGGCCGTCGCGCTCGATCAGCGCGATCGCGGCGGAGGGGCCCCAGGTGCCGGCGGTGTAGGGCTTCGGCGGCTCCTTGGAGGCCTTCCACGCCTCGATGATCGGGTCTGCCCAGGCCCAGGCCTGCTCGACCACGTCGCGGCGCATGAACAGGCTCTGGTTGCCGCGGACGACATCCATCACCAGCCGCTCATAGGCGTCCGGATTGCGCACGTTGAAGGCCTCGGCGAAGCTCATGTCGAGCGGCACATGCTGCAGCCGCATGCCGCCCGGCCCCGGATCCTTGATCATCAGCCACAGCTTGACGCCTTCGTCGGGCTGCAGCCGGATCACCAGGTGGTTCTGCGAGATCGGTCCGGCCGACCCGTCGAACACCGAATGCGGGATGGCGCGGAAGGTGACCACGATCTCCGACATCCGCGCCGCCAGGCGCTTGCCGGTGCGCAGGTAGAACGGAACGTTGGCCCAGCGCCAGTTCTCGATCTCGGCCTTCAGGGCGACGAAGGTCTCGGTATGGCTGGTGGTGTTGCCCAGCTCATCGAGATAGCCCGGCACCGCGCCGCCAGAGGAGGCGCCGGCCCGGTACTGGCCGCGCACCGTGGCGGTGTTCACCATGCCGTCCGTGATCGGCTTCAGCGACTTCAGCACCTTCAGCTTCTCGTCGCTCAGCGACGCGGCCTCCATCGAGGTCGGCGGCTCCATCGCGACCAGGCAGAGCAGCTGCAGGATGTGGTTCTGCACCATGTCGCGCAGCGCGCCGGCGCCGTCGTAATAGCCGGCACGGCCCTCGACCCCGAGGCTCTCGGCCACGGTGATCTGGACATGGTCGATGTGCGAGGAATTCCACAGCGGCTCGAACAGGGCGTTGGCGAAGCGCAGCGCCATCAGGTTCTGCACCGTCTCCTTGCCGAGATAGTGGTCGATCCGGTAGGTCGATTCCTCGGGGAAGACGCGGCCGATCGCGTCGTTCAGCTCGCGGGCGGATTCGAGATCCTTGCCGATCGGCTTCTCGACCACCACCCGCGACCGCTCGGTCACCAGCCCGTGCTGGCCAAGCTGGCCGCAGATCTCTCCGAACAGGTCCGGCGAAGTCGCGAGGTAGAAGATGCGGATGCGCTCGGCACCGTCCTTCAGCGCCTTGCCGAGGTCGGCCCAGCCCTTCTTGGCGTTGGCATCGACCGGGACGTAGGACAGGCGGGCCAGGAAATCGTCCAGCACCGTGCCGCTCTGCTCCGCCGTCGGGATGTGCTCGAGGATCGCCTTGCGGGCAAAGTCCCGGAACTCGTCGTCGGACAGCGGCCGGCGGGACGTGCCGATGATCCGGGCCTCCGGCGGCACCTGCCCGGCCTTGTCGCGCTCATAGAGCGCGGGCAGCAGCTTCCGCTGGGACAGGTCTCCCGTCGCCCCGAACACGACGATGTCGAACGGCTCGACGGCAATGACGCGCGCGATCATATCCAATCCTCGGACCAAATCGAGCCGCTGTTATCGGCGGCTGGGCGCGCAAGTGCCAGCGGGAAGTTGCGATCGAGGGCCGGCCCGACGCATGCGTCGGTTGAGTCAGGCGCGGGCCCGGAGGGTTGCGGGGCCCGCGCCTGCCCAAAAGCTGGGCAGATGCCCCGGTTTCAGCCGCGGCTGCGGGCCGGGGGGCTGCCCTTCGCCGGTTTCCTGCCGGCCGCCGGTGCCTTGGCGGCCTTGGCCGGCTTCGCGGCCGGGACGCGCTTGGCCGGGGCCGCCTTGCCGTTCCCGGCGGCCTTCACAGTCTTTGCCGGCTTAGCGGCCTTTGCCTTGGCGGGCTTGGCCGGCTTCGCTCCGGCCGGTTTGGCCGGCTTCGGCGTCTCGACCTTGAAGGCGACCTCGCCCTTGTCGTAGCGGAAGGTGACGCGGTCACCCTCCTTGACCTCGCCGTTCAGCATCGCCTTGGCCAGCCGGGTCTCCAGCAGCTGCCGGATCTGCCGCCGCAGCTCGCGGGCGCCGTATTCCGGCTGGTAGCCCTCGGCCGCGAGGTGGTCGACCAGGCTGTCGTCCACCGCCAGCTCGATGTCCTGGCCGCGGGCCGTCTTGACCAGGCGGGCCAGCTGCAGCCGGACGATCGCCTTGATCTGCTCGCCGGTCAGGCCGTGGAAGATGATGATCTCGTCGATCCGGTTCAGGAACTCCGGCCGGAAATGCTGGCGCAGCACGGTCATCACGTCGCCCTTGATGCCGTTGGCGGTGGCGTTGAAGCCGATCGAGCTCTGCCGGCCCATGATGATGTCGGAGGCGAGGTTCGAGGTGGCGATGATCAGGGTGCTGCTGAAATCGACCACCCGGCCCTTGCCGTCGGTCAGGCGGCCGTCGTCGAACACCTGCAGCAGCACGTTGTAGACGTCGGCATGCGCCTTCTCGATCTCGTCGAGCAGGATCACGCTGTAGGGCCGGCGGCGCACCCGCTCGGTCAGCTGTCCGCCCTCGTCGTAGCCGACATAGCCGGGCGGGGCGCCGATCAGCCGGGACACGGCGTGGCGCTCCATATACTCGCTCATGTCGATGCGGATGATCGCGTCCTCGTCGCCGAACACCACCTCGGCCAGGGCCTTGGCCAGCTCGGTTTTGCCCACGCCAGTCGGGCCCAGGAACAGGAAGTTGGCGATCGGGCGATGCCCCTGCTGCAGCCCGGCCCGGGCCAGCCGCACCGCGTCGCTGACCGCGCGGATCGCCTCCTCCTGGCCGATCACGCGCTGGTGCAGCCGCTCCTCCATCTGCAGCAGCTTGGCCTTCTCCTCCGCCGTCAGCTCGGTGACCGGGATGCCGGTCAGCTTCGACACGATCTCGGCGATGTGCTCGACCGTGACCTCGGCGGTGCTCGACCCGATGCGGCGCTTCCACTCGTCGGTCAGGTCGGCCAGCGTCTTCTCCTTCTCGGCCACCTGCTCCTCGAACGCCTTGGTGCGCTCGTACTGCTTGCGCGAGGTGGCGTAGGCCTGCTCGCGCTTCAGCTGCGCGACCTCCGATTCCAGCTCCTGGATCTCGGCCGGGCGCGAGGTGGTGGACAGGTGGACGCGCGCCGCTGCCTGGTCGATCAGGTCGATCGCCTTGTCCGGCAGGAAGCGGCCGGAGACGTAGCGGTCCGACAGCTCCGCCGCCGCCACGAAGGCCTCGTCCTGGATGGTGACCTTGTGGTGGCCCTCCATCCGGTCGCGCAACCCGCGCAGGATGGCGATGGTCTGCTCCACCGTCGGCTCGGCCACCAGCACAGGCTGGAACCGGCGTTCCAGAGCCGCGTCCTTCTCGATGTACTTCTGGTACTCGTTCAGCGTGGTGGCGCCGATCAGGTTCATCTCGCCGCGCGCCATCGCCGGCTTGAACACATTGGCGACGTCCAACCCGCCCTCGCCGCCGCCCTGGCCGGCGCCGACGATGGTGTGGACCTCGTCGATGAACAGCAGCAGCTCGTCGCGGTGCTCGGCAATCTCGTCCATCACCTGCTTGACCCGCTCCTCGAACTCGCCGCGGAACTTCGAGCCGGCGACCAGGCTGTTGACGTTCAGCTCGACCAGCCGTTTGTCGCGCAGCGTGTCCGGCACCTCGCCGTTGACGATGCGTTGGGCCAGCCCCTCGACGATGGCGGTCTTGCCGACGCCGGGCTCGCCGATCAGCACCGGGTTGTTCTTCTTGCGCCGGGCCAGGATCTCGATCGTGGTCTCGACCTCGCGCGACCGGCCGATCACGGGGTCGAGCTTGCCCTCGCGCGCCAGCCTGGTCAGGTCGCGGCTGTACTTGTCGACCTGGGGCGTGTTGGACGGCACCTCGACCGGCCCCTCCTCCGCCCCCGACCCGACCGTGCGCACGGTCTGCTGCCGCAGCGCCTGCAGCGTCAGCCCGTATTTGCTCAGCAGGTTGCCGGCGAAGCTCTCCGGCACTGCGGCGAGGCCGAGCAGCAGGTGCTCCGGCCCGACATAGTTGTGGCCGAGCTCACGCGAGATCAGGAAGGCATGGTCCAGCGCGCTCTTCACCCGCGGCGACACCCCGACCTCGGTGCGCGGCCCGATGGTGCCGGGGTCGCCGCGCGGCGCATTCTGGTCGATGTAGTTGCGCAGGTCGTCGGGCGAGATCTTGAAGCGCCGCAGGATCGCCTGGACCACATCGCTGACCGACAGCACATACAGCAGGTGCTCGGTGTCGACCTCGCGCTTGCCGGCGTTGACCGCCCGCTCCGCCGCGCGTTGCAGCAGCTCCTTCGAGGTCTCGCTGAAATGCTGCTGTATGTTGAGCGCGTCGCCCTCGGGCCGTTGCGGGCCGCGGCGTGGCGGCCCGGCCGGCACGCCGTTGCCCTGGCCGCCCTGGCCGAGCACGTCATCGAGCCCGCCGCCGCGGACCAGCGCCTCCAGTGGCGAGACGTAGCGCTGGTGCCGGGTCAGCTGGGTGTAATGGAAATCGCAGACATCCAGCTGCCGGCGCTGGCCGTTCTGCAGCACGGTGACGCGGACCGTGGCGGGCCGGGCCTGGCAGATATCGCAGAGATGCTGGGGCATGGTGACGTCTCCACTCCCGAAAACCGGATCGGCCTCATCTGACGAAGCCCGTTGCGAGACGGCCCGGTGCGAGTCCGGGTCGAACGGCGTTTTCCTCTCCCCCAGCGCGAACGCTTGGGGATCGTGGCTGTTCCAGCCCGCCCCGGCGTTTTGCGCCGATGCCGCCGGGGCACGACACGCGACCGTGGCCGCCGGTCCAGCCGGAAACCCCGAGCTTAAGCATCTTCGCGCCACAATCCCAGCCGGTCAGCACCGGCACCTACCCAGCCTCGGCCAGCCGGCGGAAGGCCGAGGTCGGTTCGGGGTCGTCGAGGCGCCGGCGGATCGCCGCGGCGCAGGCCTCCGGGCTCAGTTGCGAGGTGTCGAGCTCGAGGTCGTAGATCCCCGGGCGGTGCACCTCGCGCTGCCACAGCAGGACCGGGGCCGGCACCGGCTCCGCCGCCATGGCGGTGGCATACTCCCCTTCCCGCCCCGGCTGTCCCGCCCGGCGGCGGCGCATGATCTCCTCGACCGGGCAGCGCACCCCGACCAGCAGGGCCGGCAGCCCGGCGAGGCGCCGGGCGCAATCGCGCAGGGTGTCACGCGGCACCGCATGGGCGTCGTGGTGGCCGACGTCGACCACGACGTTCAGCCCCAACCGGGCATGGGCGGCGACCGATTCGTACAAGGCGGCGTAGAACACTGGCACCCAGGGCTCCAGCTCCGGGCGCTCACCGCCCGGCCGCAGCCCGATGCCGGGCCGGTAGCGCGGCGGGGTGACGTGCCGGACATGGGCGTCGACCCCGAAATTCATCCAGGGGCCGTCGAAGCTGTCCTGGATCGCCGCAGCGATGCTCGACTTGCCCGCCCGCGGCGCGCCGTTCAGGACGACGATCCACCCGGGCTGGGTCCCCTGGCCCATGGCCTGCGCCCCGCGCTCGTGACATCCAGGCCAGCTAAAGCCATGCCGGGCCGGCATGCAACGCCCGCCTGGCCCGGCCACGTCCCGAAAGCCACGCCACCAAGGGCAACGACGGCCGTCCCTACATCGTGGCGCGCAAGCGATGACGCGAACGGACTCACGCCATACTTGTCACTCCCCGCTGTCCGATGTCCGGCCCAAATCTATGTCACGACCAACAACCAGCGATGAGCAGGGACATGGCATCCCGCCTCGACCGCGAGGCGCGGGAGCCCGCCCAAATCAGGAGGTTGCAACCATGACCACATCAACCGAGACCGGACGGAACGGCACCCGGGCCATCATGCGCACGCCGCCGGTGGTGTCGCCGCAGGCGTGGCAGGCGGCCCACGACCAGCTGCTCGTGAAGGAAAAGGCCCAGACCCGCGCCCGCGACGCCCTGGCCGCCGAGCGCCGGCGCATGCCGTGGATGGCCGTGGAAACGGCATATGCGTTCGACGGGCCTGTGGGCAAGGCCAGCCTGCTCGACCTGTTCGACGGCCGGCGCCAGTTGATCGTCTACCGCGCCTTCTTCGAGCCGGGCGTGTTCGGCTGGCCCGACCATGCCTGCCGGGGCTGCTCCATGGTGGCCGACCAGGTCGCCCACCTCGCCCATCTCAACGCCCGCGACACCACCCTGGTGTTCGTCTCGCGGGCGCCCCAGGCGGATATCGCGCGGCTGAAGGCGCGGATGGGCTGGGAGATCCCGTGGTTCACCGTCACCGACAGCTTCGACGCCGATTTCGGCGTGGACGAGTGGCACGGCACCAACGTGTTCTATCGCGACGGCGACCGCGTGTTCCGCACCTATTTCGTCAACAACCGCGGCGACGAGCAGATGGGGGGCACCTGGAACTACCTCGACATCACACCGCTGGGCCGGCAGGAGGTGTGGGAGGACTCGCCCGAAGGCTATCCCCAGACCCCGACCTACAAATGGTGGAACTGGCACGACAGCTACGTCGCGGACGCGGCGCCCGACAAGAAATGGGTCGAGGTGTCGGACGCCGGAGAGGCGGCGTTCCGGAACCAGGACACGGCCACGAAGCCCTGAGGCGGGCCCGCCGCCCCGCTCCGCTCACCCGCCGCCGCCGATATCGCAGGCCTGGACGATCTGCGGGAGATAGCCCTGGCAGAAGTCCAGATAGGTCCGGACGATGGTCGAGGGGTGGCGGTGGGGCGGATAGACCAGGTGGAGGGGCCATTCCGGCAGCGGGTGCTGCGGCAGCAGCTGCACCAGCCGCCCCTCTCGGATCGGCCTGGCCACCAGAAAGGGCGGCAGCTCAGTCACGACGTCGCCGCCCAGCGCCCGGCTGCACAGCTGGTGGTAGTCGTTGGTGGACAGCACCGCCCGGGGCGCCACCACCTGCCCGCCCAGATCCCAGCGGGCCGGGACATCGAGGCGCGTCGCCCACACCGCGCAGGGGTAGCGATGCAGCGCGTCGGGTCCGGTCGGCAGGCCCAGCCGCTCCATCAGCGTTGGGCTGGCAACGAGGACGTTGCGGAAGGACAGCAGGCGCCGCGCCACCATGGCCTCGTGGACGATCGCGCCGACCCGCAGGGCGACGTCGATGCCGTCCTCGACCAGGTCCATGCGCCGTTCGGTCGAATAGACGTGGACCTCGATGTCGGGGTAGCGGCGCTGGAAGGCGGCCAGCAGGTCCCACCACGGTTCGAAGGTCTGGGGCAGCGACAGGCGCAGGCGCCCCTTCAGCCGCGCCTGGTCGCTGACCACCGCCTGCTCGGCCTCCAGCAGCGCCTCGATGCCGCCGCTGGCATGCTCGTACAGCCTCGCCCCGGCATCGGTCAGCCGGGTGCCGCGCGCCGAGCGTTCCAGCAGTTGCACCTTGAGCTGCCGCTCCAGCTCGCGGATGCGACGGCTCAGCGTGGGCAGCGGGGTTCCGAGACGGGCCGCCGCTGCCGAAAGGCTGCCCGCCTGGACCACCGCGACGAACATGCGGGTGGCATCCAGATCCATGCCGGGAGCATACCATTTCTGAGAGACTTGTTACCAATCTTGCCGGTTAATCTTCATATTCGATCGGCCTAGGGTGCCGCGCATCGGGAAGGGGGTTTTCGCCCGGGAAAGCACGATGAAACTGACCAGCATGAGGATCTTGGCGGCCATGTCGTTGATCGCGAGCTCCATCGCATCGGCCCAGACGGCGGCGGCACCGGCCCAGCCCGTCACCGTCGAGACCTACAGCCGCGCCCAGACCGATGTGAACTTCGCCGGGGTGGTGAAGGCCGGCGGCTTCGGACGGTTCAAGCATGGCCGCGAGTTGGCGCCCCCGGTCCAACAGGGCATCGTGCGCCCCAACCGCGACACGCTGTATTCCTTCGCGATCCTCGACCTCGACGCTGGGCCGGCGACGATCACGCTGCCGGATGCCGGCCGGCGCTTCATGGGGATGCAGGTCGTCAACGAGGACCAGTACACCCGGGCCACCTATTACAGCCCGGGCCCCCACACCCTGACCCGGGAGGCGGTCGGCACGCGCTACGCCATCGTGGTGGTGCGCTTCCTGGTCGATTTCGCGAACCAGCAGGATGTCGGCCAGGTCCACGCCCTGCAGGATGCCGTCACGCTCGGCCAGGACCGGCCCGGCACCTTCGCAGTTCCCCACTGGGACGAGGCCAGCCTCAAGACCATTCAGGCGGCGCTGCAACAGCTGGGAACCACGGTGTCCGACACGCGGCGCATGTTCGGTCCTGACGCGGACGCGGTCGACCCGGTCCGGCACCTGATCGGCAGCGCCATGCTGTGGGGCGGCGCGCCTGAGAAGGACGCGCTCTACCTTCCGACCACGCCGGCCCGGAACGACGGCCGCACCGTCTACGCGCTGAGGGTCGGGGACGTGCCGGTAGACGGCTTCTGGTCGCTGACCGTCTATAACAGCGCGGGCTACCTCCAGCCGAACCCGGACAACGCCTATGCGGTGAACAGCCTCAACGCCAGGAAGGGCCCGGACGGTTCGGTCGCCATCCGGTTCGGCGGCTGCGACGGCACAGCCCCGAACTGCCTGCCGATCACGCCGGGATGGAACTACACCGTGCGCCTGTTCCGCCCGCGTGCGGAGATCCTCGACGGCACCTGGACATTTCCATCGGTCCAGCCCGAGGGCTGAAGCTGTCGGCTGGCAAGCCACAGGGGAGACCGTTCGAGGATGCGTCTGGGGTGAGTCGAATGGCCATTGAAGCCGGCCGGCCGCGGTGCATGTCAGTATGATGAGATCCATGATCCGCCTGGCGCTGGTCGCCGGCCTTGCCTTCGCCGCCGCATCGGCGGCCCAGGCGCAATGCATCGTGAACCCCGGCGCCATCGGCGCCCCCTGCGTCAACGGCGGCACGCCGCCGCTGACCCACGACCGGCAGCCGGTCCTCCAGAATATCAAGCCGCCGCCGAGGGCGACGCCCGCACCGTCGGTCAAGGTCTCCCCGCCGGCCCAACCGGCCCCGAGACCGCCGATCGTGCCGCTGGCGCCGAAGCGATGACGCGCCGGCCGCCTCAGCGGCAACTGCAGGGGCTGCCCTTGCCGCCGAAATTCCTGGCGGCGAAATTCTCGGCGTCCGAGGCGTAGTCGAAGCTGCCGAACTGGCAGACATTGCTGCCGCGCGCGGTTATCTCCTGCTCCAGTGTCCGGTACTCGACCTCGATCCGCCTGCCTCGGGCCATCGACTCGGCGGGACGGGCGCCCGGATTGATCAGGACGCCCGTTCTGTTCGGCCGATCACGCGGTCTCGGGCGTCCCTGCGATCGCCGCCGGATCCATCCACATGATCTCCCAGACATAGCCGTCGGGATCCTCGACGCTGCGGCTGAACATGAAGCCATGGTCCTGCGCCGGGTTGGGATCGGCGCGACCGCCGGCCGCCACCGCGCGGGCCAGCGTCGCATCCACCGCGTCGCGGCTGTCGACGCTCAGGGCGAGCAGGACCTGGCTGTCGCGCCGCGCGTCGCCGATCGGGCGCTTGGTGAAAACGCCATAGTGGGCGTGGGTCAGCAGCATCACCCCGATTGCGTCCGAGAACATGATCGAACTGGACTGCTCGCCCGAAAACTGCGGGTTCAGCGTGCCGCCGAGCGCGAGGTAGAGCGTGGTCGAAGCGGCGAGATCGCGGACCGGCAGGTTCACGAAAATCATCTTGGGCATCACGTCCCTCCTTCTCTTGATCTGCGAGCCGCGCTTTTGTCTCGCTGCTATGTTGGTAGACGCAATATGTCTTATCGTCAAGATACATTACGTCGAGAGAAAAGACTCATGGATCGTGCCGACGTCGCGACAGAGCAATGGGCCCGCGAGCGCCCGGACCTCCCACGCTGCCGATGGCGGTGCTCGGCCGCCTGTCCGAAGCCGCCGGGCGGGTGACGCGCGACCATCTCAACCCGCTGTTCGCCAGCGCCGGGCTGCAGCCGGGCGAGTTTGACGTGCTCGCGACCCTCCGGCGATCGGGCGTGCCCTGCATGCTGTCACCCACCCGGCTTTACGATAGGAGCGGCTGCTGTCGGTGCTCACCACCGCCGAGCAGGAAAAGCTCAACGCCCTGCTCAGGAAGCTGATCACCGGGCTCTAGCCTCTTGCCGTGATCCCGATGTTGCGGCCGGCACCGCAGATCAGCCAGGGTGTCTGGCCACATCAGGGGGACGCGCATGGGCGGTTCGATCCAGACATTCCTGCTCACCCTCTCGGCCCTGTTCTCGATCGTCAACCCGATCGGGGCGGCGCTGATTTTCAGCCAAATCACCGCCGACCGGTCGCATGACGAACGCCGCCAGCTGGCGCGGACGATCGCGATGTACTCCACCCTGGTCATGCTCGGGGCGCTGTGGGGCGGCGCCTATGTGCTGAGCTTCTTCGGAATCAGCCTGTCCGCCCTGCGCATCGCCGGCGGCTTCATCATCGCCGCCAGCGCCTGGCGGCTGCTGCAATCGCCGGAGCAGCAGGAGGAGCGCAAGCAGCAGCAGGCCTCGGAGGCCGAGGGCATCGACGCCGTCGCCTTCTTCCCGCTGACCATGCCGTTCACCACCGGACCGGGGACGATCTCGGTCGCCATCGCCATCGGGTCGAGCCTGCCGGTGGGGCAGCCGTCCTTCCTGCCCTTCGTGCTCGGCGCCTCCGCCGCGGCGATCGTGCTCGCCGTCATCATCTGGGTCGCCTACTCCTCGGCCGACCGGATCGTCGCCTTCCTGGGCCATGCCCGGGCGCGCGTGCTGTCGCGGCTGATGGCCTTCCTGCTGCTGTGCGTCGGCACCCAGATCACCCTGAACGGCATCGCCGATTTCGTGCATACGCTGTAGCCCGCGCCGGACGGCGGCCGGCAAAGGGGAATTGCGTCCGGCCGTCTGGAATTGGTAGTTTGCCAATCGACGAATTCCTGACCCGAACATCAGCCGCAGGGGCGGCACCGGAGACGAGATGTCCAGGATCATCCCGATCGACCGCAGCCGGATCGCCGCCACCGAGCCGGTGATCCGCCCCCACATCCGGCGCACCCCGGTGGTCGCCGCCGAGGGCCGCGACTTCGGCATCGAGGCCGGCGCGATCACGGTGAAGCTGGAACTGCTGCAGCATGCCGGGTCGTTCAAGACCCGCGGCGCCTTCGCCAACCTGCTGACCCGCCCGGTGCCGGCGGTCGGGGTCGCTGCGGCGTCCGGCGGCAACCACGGCGCCGCGGTGGCCTTCGCCGCGCGGGCGCTGGGCCTGCCCGCCCGGATCTTCGTGCCGGCCATCTCCTCGCCCGCCAAGATCGACCGCATCCGCAGCTACGGCGCCGATCTGGTGGTCGGCGGCGACCGCTACGCCGACGCGCTGGCCGCCTGCGACGCCTGGGCGGCCCAATCCGGCGCCCTGTCCATCCACGCCTTCGACCAGGCCGAGACCATGCTGGGCCAGGGCACGCTGGCGCTCGAGCTCGAGTCCCAGGCGCCGGAGCTGGACACGGTGCTGGTCGGGGTCGGCGGCGGCGGGCTGATCGGCGGCATCGCCGCCTGGTATGCCGGGCGGGTCAAGGTCGTGGGCGTCGAGCCCGAGGCGTCGCCCACCCTGCACCGCGCCTTCGAGGCCGGGCACCCGGTCGATGCCGAGACCGGCGGCATCGCCGCCGATTCCCTGGCGCCGAAGCGGATCGGCGAGCAGGTCTTCCCGATCGTGCGGCAGCATGTGCAGGCGACCGCGCTGGTGACCGACGACGCGATCCGCGCCGCCCAGGCGGCGCTGTGGTCGGGCTTGCGGGTGGTGGCCGAACCCGGCGCCGCCGCCGCCTTCGCCGCCCTGCTGTCAGGCCGCTACCGCCCCCGGCCCGGCGAGCGGGTCGGCGTCGTGGTCAGCGGCGGCAACACCGTCGCGGTCGATTTCAGCCGCTAGCTCGACGCCTCCATCACATCGGCCGACCACTGCGCCGTTTCCCCGAGGCTGGCCGCCGAATCCTTCGGCCGGCGCGGGGCCGATCGGCATAGAGAGAGAACTCATGGCCACGCATCCGCTGGATTGGGCGGAGCCGTGGCTGCTTTGAATTCCCGGCGTGGCCATCAGGGAAACAACAAGCATGCGAAGGGGCGACGCAACAATTGTGCTCGATCCTGATTATTTTCCGCAGGCGAACCGGCGCAAGGGAAAGAGTCGCAGGACCGAAAACTTTTTTCTGAATCCCCTGGAACCTTAGAGCCAGTCTTGTCTTGTAGCATTTGACGCCATGAGAGCAGTCTCGATGATGCTGACGGCCCCCCGTGACGACCTGCGGACGCGTTGCGGCGCACAGGACATAAGGGGCGGCACACAGGACTTAAAGGGAAAGCGCGATGTCCACGCTGAGCGAAGATGAGATCCTCAAATTCACCAAGGAAATCATCGTGGCCCATGTGTCGCACAATGCGGTGGACAGCGAGTCCCTGCCGGGTCTCATCCGCAGCGTCCATCTGTCGCTGATCGCGGCCCGCGGCACGCCGGTCTCGCAGGACATGACGGCCGTCGACGGCGACCAGGAGCCCGAGGCCATCCGGGCCGAACCCGGCGCCGACCATCACCCGGCGGCGCATCCGCGCCTCGTCGCGGCCTCGACCCCGGCGGTGCCGGTCGCGGAGTCGGTGACGCCGGACTACATCATTTGCCTGGAGGACGGCCGCCCGTTCAAGATGATGAAGCGCTGGCTGCGCGCCACCTACGGCATGACGCCGGAGCAGTACCGCGCCAAATGGAACCTGCCGGCGGACTACCCGATGGTGGCGCCGAACTACGCCCGCTCGAAATCGGCCTATGCCAAGACCCAGGGCCTCGGCACCACCCGCCTCCGCCACCGCGCCGAGAAGCACCGGCCCCAGCGCGCCGCCGTCTGAGGCTTTGCGCCTGCCGTCAGGCGATGGCGACGGCCGGTTCGGCGAGGCCGGCCATCGGCAGGACCAGGCTGCCGCCGAGGGCGATACCGGCCAGTGCAACGCCGGGCGGGAAGCCACCACGCCAGGATGGCCGCCCCCCGCAGGCGGATGCTGGTTCCCCGCAGCCTGCGTCGCCGCAAAAAGAATTCAGGAAGAGGCCGGCAAGCCGGAGCCCTCCGCGGCGAACCACGGAAGGCTCCGGCGAGGACTCAGGCGGCCTCGTAGCCGATCACGCCCTTGATCTCGAGGAAATCCTCGAGGCCGAATTCGGCGTATTCCCGGCCGTTGCCCGACTGCTTGTAGCCGCCGAACGGCGCGCCGGTGTCCCAGGCGGGGTAGTTGATGTGGACATTGCCGGTGCGCAGCTGCGACGCCACCTTGCGCGCGCGGTCCAGGCTGCCCGACTGGACATAGGCGGCGAGGCCGTAGACCGTGTCGTTGGCGAGGTCGATCACCTGCTCTTCAGTCTCGTAGGTCAGGATCGACAGCACCGGGCCGAAGATCTCCTCGCGCGCCACCGACATCTCAGGCGTCACCCGGGCGAAGACGGTCGGGCGGATGAAGTAGCCGCGGTTCAGCCCCTCGGGCCGGCCCGGGCCTCCGGTCACCAGCTCCGCGCCCTCGGCGATGCCGGATTCGATCAGCTTCTGGATCTTGTCGTACTGCACCTGGCTGACCACGGGGCCCAGCATCGTGCTTTCGGCATCCGCCGGGCCGACCTTGAAGGTCTCCGCCGCCGCCTTGGCGTAGCCGACCGCCTCGTCATGCCGGTCGAGCGGCACGAACATCCGGGTCGGGGCGTTGCAGGACTGGCCGCTGTTGCCGAAGCAGCCGGCGACGCCCTTGGTCACCGCCCGCTTCAGATCGGCGTCCGGCAGGATGATGTTGGCCGACTTGCCGCCCAGCTCCTGATGCACGCGCTTGACCGTGTCAGCCGCCGATTTGGCCACCAGGACGCCGGCGCGGGTCGACCCGGTGAAGGACACCATGTCGACATCGGGGTGGCTGGAGATCGCGGTGCCGACCGTCGGCCCGTCGCCATTGACCAGGTTGAACACGCCCTTCGGCACGCCGGCCTCATGCAGGATCTCGGCGAAGATGATGGCGTCGAGCGGCGCGATCTCGCTGGGCTTCAGCACCATGGTGCAGCCGGCGGCCAGGGCCGGGCCGACCTTGCAGGTGATCTGGTTCAGCGGCCAGTTCCACGGGGTGATCATGCCGACCACGCCGATCGGCTCCTTGGCGATCAGGGTGGTGCCCTTGATCCGCTCGAACTCGAAAGTCTCCAGCGTCTCGATCATCCGGGCCAGATGGGCCTCGCCGGCGCCGGTCTGGGATTCCAGCGCGAATTTGCGCGGCGCGCCCATCTCGCGCGACACGGCGAGCGCGATGTCGCCGGCACGGCTCTTGTAGACCTCCAGGATGCGGCGCAGCAGGGCCAGACGCTCCTGCCGGCTGGTGCGGGCGAAGACCGGGAAGGCCCGCTTCGCCGCCGCCACCGCGCGGTCGACATCCGCGGCCGAGCCGAGCGAGATCTGGGCAAACGCCTCCTCGGTCGACGGGTCGATCACGTCGAGCGTCTTCGGCGTGATCGGGTCGACCCAAGCGCCGTCGATGTAGAATTGCAATTCGTGCGCCATCAGAACCTCGTTCGGTCGTGGGGCGGAGGGGAGCCGAAGGCCCGGCCCTCCGGTCGCAATGCCATCGCCGCGGCAAATGCCGGGCATGACAGCCTGGACGAGACGTTAGAGCAGCGCCGTGCGGCGGGGAAGCGTTGCCGGGTGAGCGACGGCCATGCGCCCGCCAGGCCTTGCCGCCGCGCCGCGAGTCCGGCGCACTATCGGATGGCGAAGCCGACCGATGCCCGGACCACAAGCTCCGGCGCCAGGGTGACGGCGGCCGGCAGCGGCGCCCCCTCCTCCAGGTGCCGCAGCACCGCCGTCGCGGCGGCGGCGCCGATCTCGGCGGCGGGCTGGCGGATGGTGGTCAGCGGCGGGAAGGTCTGGCTGGCGAATTCGATGTCGTCATAGCCGATCACCGAGAGGTCCGCCGGCACCGACAGGCCGGCATCTTGGGCGGCGTGCAGCGTGGCGATCGCCGACAGGTCGTTCAGCGCGAAGATCGCCTCGGGCCGCTCGCCCGGCGGCAGCGCGATCAGCTCTCGCGCCACCACAGCTCCGCCGGCAATGGTCAGGTCGCAGCGCCGCGTCAGCGCCTCCGGCACGCCCAGGCCGTGCGCCGCCAGCGCCGCCCGCAGCCCGTCCAGCCGCTCGATCACGCGGGGATGGTCGGCCGGGCCGGCGATGCAGCCGATACGACGGAAGCCGCGCCGGGCCAGGAAATCGCCGGCCAGGAAGCCGCCGGCCCGGGAATCGTCGTTGAACACCGACGGCACGATGCCGGCGGCAGCATCGATCGCCACCACCGGCACCTCGCGCACCTGGCCGAGGCGGCGGAAGAACTCGGGGCTGGCATGGGTGGTCATCACCACCACGGCGTCCACCCGCTTGGCGAACAGCATCTCGAGATAGCGGGCGAGATGCGCCGTCTCGTCGTCGGTGTTGCACAGCATCAGGGCGTAGCCATGGTCGAAGCAGGCGCGCTCGACCCCGCGCATGACCTCGCCGAAGAACGGGTTGGTGGTGGTGGTGACGATCATGCCGATGGTGCGGCTGCGGTTCGACTTCAGCGCCCGCGCCACATCCGACGGGAAATAGCCCAGCGCGGCGATGGCGCTGCGCACCCGCTCCGCCGTCTCGCCGCTCACCGGCCGGGTCCGGTTGATGACATGCGAGACGGTGGTGAAGGACACGCCGGCCTGCCGGGCGACGTCCTTGATCGTGACCATCACGGGCGCCTCGCGACCAACTCCGGGGGCATGTCCCAGCGTGTAGGAGCGAAGCCGCCCGGGCACAAGCCCGGAAACGCCGAAGCGGCTAGGCCTCGACCTCGCAGCCGAACTCCGCCGCCGAAGCATCGAGCCAGCGCCAGACGCTGCCGGCGAAGCCGCGGAGCACCGCGATCTCGTAGGTCGGTGCGTCGTCCAGCTGCCACAGCTGGGCGCCGACATGAGCGATCACGGTCACCGCCGCATCATCAGGGCCGAAGCCGCGCGGATGCAGGTCGAGGCCGACACCCTTGACCAGCGCGTCGCGGGCGTGGGGGCCGGAGACGCGCAGCACCGCCAGCCCGTCGCTCTGGTCGCTCACGGCCGCAAAGGCGCCGACGGCCGCGGCCAGATCCCGGACGAGGTCGCGCCCATCCTCGGCCACGGCGAGCCATTGCCCGGGGCCCGACCAGACGAAGGCCAGACCGCCCTGCTCCACCCGCTTCGGCGTGGTCGGCAGGTCCAGGCCGTACTGGGACCGGATCGCGGTGGCGAGGTCCGCGGCCCGGCCTTTGCGGGCGATCAGCCGGGCCAGGGCCAGCCCGTCACGCGGCCGGACGGTGACGCCGGCCTTATTACCCTCGGCACGGCCGTGGCGGCCGGGCACCAGGATGCCGGCGAAGGCGGATCGGGGGGTGAGGTCAGACACGCAGGCGCTCCCCATCGGGGTCGTAGAACACAGCTGACACCACCTCGACCGCGATCTCCTCGCCGCGCACCGGGTCGCAGGCGCGCAGGGTCTCGCCGATCCGCTCCGCCCCGCGGGCGAGCAGGCCGAGCCCGATCCAATGGCCCAGCATCGGCGAGAAGGCGACCGAGGTCATGAACCCCTGGTCGTTCTCGGTGGTCGCCGCCGCGCCGTCGGCGATGAAATGCGCCCCGGCCCGCAGCCGCCGCGACCGGTCCACCGGCCGGAAACCGATCACGCTGGGCCGCGCCGGATCGGCCAGCCCCGGCCGCCCGGCCAGGACCCGGCCGATATAGTCCTTCTTGGTCGACATCATGCGGCCGAGGCCGAGATCGGCCGCCGTGGTCTGGCCGTTCAGCTCGTTGCCGGCGACATGGCCCTTCTCGACCCGCATCACGCCCAGCGCCTCGGTGCCGTAGGGGGTGATGCCGAGATCCTTGCCCGTCTCCATCAGCCGCCGCACCAGTGCGTCGCCGTAGCGCGCCGGCACCGCGACCTCATAGGCCAGCTCGCCGGAGAAGGAGATGCGGAACAGCCGCGCCGTCACGCCACCGCAGACCGTCAGCTCGGCCGCGCCGAGATAGGGGAAGGCGGCGTTGCCGATGTCGAAGGGCGGGTCGACGATACGGGAAAGCAGGTCGCGTGCCCTCGGCCCGGCCACCGAGAACTGCGCCCACTGGTCGCTGACCGAGGTGAACTGGACATCGAGCTCCGGCCACAGGCACTGGTGGCAGAACTCCATGTGCTGCATCACCTTGGCGGCATTGGCCGTGGTGGTGGTGACCAGGAAGCGGTCGTCGGCCAGGCGGGAGGTGGTGCCGTCATCCATGACAATGCCGTCTTCGCGCAGCATCAGCCCGTAGCGCGCACGGCCGACCGCCAGGGTGGACCAGCCGTTGATGTAGAGCCGGTTCAGGAACTCCGCCGCATCGGCGCCCTGCAGGTCGATCTTGCCGAGGGTGGAGACGTCGCAGATCCCGACGGCCGACCGGGTCCGGCGCACCTCGCGGTTCACCGTCTCCAGCCAGTCCTTCTCCCCCGGCCGCGGGAAATACTGCGCCCGCAGCCACGCCCCGGCCTCGACGAACACCGCCCCCTGCTCCGCCGCCCAGTCATGCGACGTGGTCAGCCGGGTCGGCCGGAAGTCGCGGCCGCGGGCGTGGCCGGCGAAGGCGCCGAGCGATACCGGGGTGTAGGGCGGCCGGAACCGGGTGGAGCCGACCGCGTCGATGTCCCGCGCCGTGATCTCGGCCATGATGCCGATGGCGTTGACGTTCGAGGTCTTGCCCTGGTCGGTGGCCATGCCGAGGGTGGTGTAGCGCTTGAGGTGCTCGACCGCGCGGAAGCCCTCGCGCTCGGCCAGCTCGATGTCCTTGTCGGCGACGTCGTTCTGGAAGTCGACGAAGCGCTTGCCGCCCCCGCCCTTGACCCGCCACAGGGCGCTGACCCCGCTGGGTTCCGCCGCCACCGCCGGCAGATCGAAGGCGCCGCCGTCGAAGCCGCAATCTCTTGCGGCCTCAGCACCGGCCTTGCCGCCGCCGGAGAGGCAGCCGGCCAAGTCGAACACGCCGGCGGCGCTGCCGGCGACGGTCATGCCCGGCGGCAGGTCGCCCGGCACGAAGGCGGCGAGGCCGGCATCCCAGGCGGGACGGCCGCCGAGATGCGAGGTCAGGTGGACGTTGGGGCTGAAGCCGCCGGACATCGCCAGCAGGTCGCAGGGCAGCGTCACGGTCCGCCCGGCCGCATCCCGCACCTCGGCCGCATGCAGCCCGCGGGCGCCGCCGACCGCGCGGGTCACCACCGCCCCGGCCAGCAGCCGGGTGCCGGCATCGCGCGCCGCCCGATCCAGCTGCGCCTCCGGCCGGGCGTCGACGATCGCCTCCACCGCCACGCCCGATGCGGCGAGGTCGGCGGCGACCGCCCCGGCCGCATCGTTGTTGGCGAAGATCACCGCGCGGCGGCCAGGGGCCACGGCATGGCGGTTGAGATAGGTCCGAACGGCGCCGGCGAGCATCACGCCGGGCCGGTCGTTGTCGCCGAACACCAGCGGCCGCTCCAGGCTGCCGGCCGCCAGCACGCAGCGCTTCGCCACGATGCGCCACAGGCGCTGGCGCGGGGCGTGGGGCTCCGGCACCGCCAGATGGTCGCCGACCCGCTCGACCGCGCCATAGGTGCCGTGGTCGAACACACCGAACACCGTGGTCCGGCGCAAGATGCGCACCTCGGGCAACGCGGCCAGCTCGGCCTCGGCCGCTGCCGCCCAGTCGGGCGCCGCCCGATCGCCGACCGGCCGGCGCTCGGCCAGCAGGCTGCCGCCGAGCCGGAAACCCTCGTCGCACAGGATGACGCGCGCCCCGGACCGTCCCGCCGCCAGCGCCGCCGCCAGCCCGGCCGGGCCGGCGCCGACCACCAGCACGTCGCAATGGATGGTGGCCTTCTCGTAGTGGTCCGGGTCAGGCTCGGTCGCCGCCCGGCCCAGGCCGGCGGCGCGGCGGATCAGCGGCTCGTAGACCTTCTCCCAGAACCGGGCCGGCCACATGAAGGTCTTGTAGTAGAAGCCGGCGGCGAAGACCGGCGACAGCAGCCCGTTCACCGCCATCAGGTCGAAGCCGAGCGACGGCCAGCGGTTCTGGCTCTGCGCGTCCAGCCCGTCGAACAGCTCGACCATGGTGGCGCGGCTGTTCGGCTCTCGCCTCGCGCCGCGGCGCAGCTCGACCAGCGCGTTCGGCTCCTCCGCCCCGACCGAGAGGATGCCGCGCGGGCGATGATATTTGAACGATCGACCGGTCAATCCAACGCCGTTGGCCAGCAGGGCCGAGGCCAGGGTGTCGCCGGGATGGCCCTGGTACTCCCGCCCGTCGAAGCGGAAGCCCAGCGTCGCGGCGCGGTCGATCTGCCCGCCGGCGGGCAGGCGGAAGGGCTGGCTCATGGCTGCGCCTCCCGGCCGCGGGCGTCGACGGCGCCGAGGATGCGGTGGTCGCGGGTGTCGCGCGTCACCACCAGCCAGCTGCGGCAGCCGCCGCCATGGTACCAGTACTCGGCCAGCGCCCCGGCCGGGTTGTCGCGCAGATAGGCGTAGGCGACGAAGGCGTCGACCCCGGCATCGGGCGCCGGGCGCTGCACCGTGGCGTCGCCGAGATAGCTGAACTCCTCGGCCGCGCGCTCGCCGCAATGGGGACAGGGGATTCGCATCTGTGATGTCCCTCAGTGCAGGTTCGGCTGGGCGCCGACGCCCTTTTCGTCGATCAGGTGGCCGGTGGCGAAACGGTCCAGCCGGTAGGCGGCGTTCAGCGCATGCGGCGCGTCATGGGCGATGGTGTGGGCGAAGCACCAGCCCGAGGCCGGGGTCGCCTTGAAGCCGCCATAGCACCAGCCGGCGTTGAGGTAAAGGTTGCGCACCGGCGTCCGGTCGATGATCGGGCTGCCGTCCATCGACATGTCCATCAGCCCGCCCCATTGCCGCAGCAGGCGCAGCCGACCGAGCGCCGGCATGATCGCCAGCCCGCCCTCGACCACATCCTCGACCACCGGGAGATTGCCGCGTTGGGCGTAGGAGTTGTAGCCGTCGATGTCGCCGCCGAACACCAGCCCGCCCTTGTCGGACTGGCTGACGTAGAAGTGCCCGGCGCCGAAGGTGATGACGCCGTCGACCAGCGGCTTCAGCCCTTCGGAGACGAAGGCCTGCAGCACATGGCTCTCGATCGGCAGCTTCAGCCCCGCCAGCGCCGCGACGCGCGAGGAGTTGCCGGCACAGGCCAGCCCGACCTTGCCGGCGCGTATCCGGCCCCGGCTGGTCTCGACCCCGACCACCACGCCGTCCTCGATGGCGATGCCGGTGACCTCGCAGTTCTGGATGATGTCGACGCCGCGGCTGTCGGCGGCGCGGGCATAGCCCCAGGCCACCGCGTCGTGGCGCACGGTGCCGCCGCGGCGCTGCAGCAGCCCGCCCTGGATCGGGAAGCGGGCATTGTCGAAGGCCAGCAGCGGCGCCAGCGCCCGCACCTGCTCGCGGTCCAGCAGCTCGGCATCGACGCCGTTCAGCCGCATGGCGTTGCCGCGGCGGGCATAGGCGTCGCGCTGGGCGTCGGAGTGGTAGAGGTTCAGCACGCCGCGCTGGCTGACCATGGCGTTGTAATTGAGGTCCTGCTCCAGCCCCTCCCACAGCTTCATCGACCATTCGTAGAACGGCGTGTTGCCGGGCAGCAGGTAGTTGGAGCGGATGATGGTGGTGTTGCGGCCGACATTGCCGCCGCCGATCCAGCCCTTCTCCAGCACCGCGACATTGGCGATGCCGTGCTCCTTGGCCAGGTAATGCGCGGTGGCGAGCCCGTGGCCGCCACCGCCGACGATGATCACGTCATAGGCGGGCTTCGGCGCCGCGTCGCGCCACGCCGGCGTCCAGCCCTTCTGGCCCCGGAGGGCCTGGCCCAGCACAGAGAAGATCGAATAGCGCACGCCGTGCCTCCGTTCGGGGCCGGAGCCGCCCCCTCACCCGGAAATCCCTAGGGATTTCCGACCTCTCCCCAAGGAGAGGTAAAATCACCTCTCCTTGGGGAGAGGTCGGAACCGCGTCGGCGGTTCCGGGTGAGGGGGTGGCTCCGACCCATCCACTCCCGAGCATCCACCCGCTACCGCCCTTCGATTTGCCTCAGAGCGTCATCGGCATGTCCTGTGAAGACAAGCCGCTCACGCCGCCCGGTCCTGCGCCGGCGGAAGGCCGAAGCGCTGGCGGTAGGCGCGGGAGAAGTGGCTGGTGCTGACGAAGCCGCAGGCCAGCGCCACCTCGGTCACCGACAGCGTGGTCTGGCGCAGGTGGCGTCGCGCCGCCCGCAGCCGCAGGTCGAGATAATGCTCGGCCACGCTGCGCCCCAGACGGCCGCGGAACAGCCGCTCGAGCTGGCGCAGCGACAGCCCGGCGATATCAGCGAGGTCCTGGCGCGACAGCGGTTCCTCGATCCGCTCCTCCATCCGCGCCAGCGCCGCCAGCAGGCCGGGATGGCTGACGCCGAAGCGCCGGCGCGGGTCCAGCCGTTGCGGATCGTCGCCATGGCGCAGCTGGGTGTGCATGAACCAGTCGGCCACCGCCGCGGCCAGGGCCACGCCGTCGCGCCGCTCGATCAGCGCATGCATCAGGTCGAGTGCCGCGATGCCGCCGGAGCAGGTCAGCCGGTCGCGGTCGATCTCGAACAGGTGCCCGGTCGGCTCCAGCGCGGGGAAGCGCTCGGCGAAGGATGCCAGATGGTCCCAGTGCAGGGTGAAGCGGTGGCCGTCCAGCACCCCCGCCCTGGCCAGCAGGTAGGGCCCGCCGGAAACCGCGCCCAGCGCGGTGCCGTGCCGCGCTAGGTCGCGCAGCCGGGCCAGGGTCGGCGGATGGTCGAAGCCCTCCACGCCCGTGCCGGCGCAGACCAGCAGCAGGTCGACCTCCGCCATGCGGTCCGGCGTCCGATCCGGCGCCACGGCGATGCCGTTGGAGGCGCGCACCGGCTGCCCGTCCGGGCTGAAATGCAGCCAGCGATAGCGCTCGCGCCCACCCAGCAGGTTGGCGGCGCGCAAGGGCTCGATCGCCGCGGCATAGGGCATCAGCGGAAAGTTCGGGATCAGCAGGAAGCCGACGGTGAATGCCTCCTCCGCAGCCTGCATCCCCGTCCCTCCCCGCGCCGGTCGCCCTGGCCGAAAGGACGCGATCGAGCGGCGCCGGTCAAGCCCGCAGCTTGACAAGCGTTGGCCATTGTTCTCTATTTGTTCCGATCATGCCTTGCAGATGAACGGTCGGGATGGACACCGCAGCCACCATCCTCCACGCCGACCTGGACGCCTTCTATGCCTCGGTCGAGCAGCTGCTGGACCCGTCCCTGCGCGGCAAGCCGATCGCGGTCGGCGGCGGGGTGGTGCTGGCCGCGTCCTACGAGGCCAAGGCCTTCGGGGTGCGCGGCGGCATGCCCGGGCGGCAGGCGCGCCTGCTGTGCCCCCATCTCATCTTCGTCGACGGCCAGTTCCGGGAGTACCAGCGGCTGGGCGACGCCGCCATCGGCGTGCTCGGCGACTTCACGCCCCTGGTCGAGCGGATCTCGATCGACGAGGCCTTCGCCGACGTCGCCGGCTGCACCCATCTGTTCGGCCCGCCGGCCGAGATCGCCGCCGCCATCCGCCGCCGGGTGCGGGCGGAGCTGGGCCTGCCGATCTCGGTCGGCGTGGCGCGCACCAAGCATCTGGCGAAGATCGCCTCGCAGGTGGCCAAGCCGGACGGGCTGATGGTGGTCGACCCCGCTGCCGAGCTGGCCTTCCTGCACGATTTGCCGGTCGAGCTGATGTGGGGCGTCGGCCCGGTCACCAAGGCCCGGCTGGCCGAGACCGGCGTGCGCACCATCGGGCAGCTGGCCCAGGCGCCGGGAGGATCGCTCGAACGGCTGCTGGGCCGCGCGGCCGGCGAGAAGCTGGCGGCGCTGGCCTGGAACCGCGACCCGCGCGAGATCCGCACCCATCGCCGGGCGCAATCGGCCGGGGCCCAGTCCGCGCTGGGGCGGAAGCCGGCCGAGGAGCGGGTGTTCGTGCCGACGCTGCGCCATCTGGCGGACCGGGTCGCCACCCGGCTACGGGCCAAGTCGCGGCCCGGCCGGACGGTGACGGTGCGCGTCCGCTTCGCCGACCTGCGCTCGGTCACCCGCTCGATCACGCTCGACGCGCCGATCTCGGCGACCACGATCCTGGCCGAAATCGCCGAGGAGTTGGTGCGCACCGTGCTGGCGCAGCACCCCCAGGAGAAGACCATCTCGCTGCTGGCGATCTCGGTCTCGCATCTCGACGACCGGGCAGCGCTGCAGCTGGACCTCCCGCTCGGGCTCGACGACGAGCGGCGCCGGCCCGGCGCCCGGAAGGGCATGGCGCGGGGGAAGGCCGACCGCGCCGTCGACGCGATCC
This sequence comes from Inquilinus sp. 2KB_23, assembly GCF_052115705.1. Classification (NCBI taxonomy): domain Bacteria; kingdom Pseudomonadati; phylum Pseudomonadota; class Alphaproteobacteria; order Rhodospirillales; family Rhodospirillaceae; genus Inquilinus; species Inquilinus sp. 2KB_23. Next base: position 68,667 of record NZ_JBFRHF010000020.1, read on the forward strand.
GCGACCGGTTCGGATGGGCGGCGGTCGGCTATGGCTCGGTCGCGCTGGGACGGTCCAGCTCGGTGCCCGACGCGTTCCGCGAACTCGCGGAGAAGGACCTGTAGCGCCCCGGCGACCGCAGCCTGGAACGGCTGCGCCGGATCAAGTATCACCTCAAGGTGATGGGGCCCGGCGACGAGAAAATCTGAGCCCCCTCACCCTTGACGCCCCGCCTGCCCCGGATCATTGTTCGACTGGATGGTCGGTTAATGAATGGGCGCCCCGTTCCGCGGGTCGGCAGCCAGGGCGGACGAAGCGATGCGCAAACTCGACCCCGAGAAGCACGAGGCCAGGCGCCAGCAGATCCTGCGGGCGGCGACGGCCTGCTTCGCCCGGCGCGGCTTCCACCAGACCCGCACTGCCGAGATCTGCGTCGAGGCCGGGATGAGCCCCGGCAACCTGTTCCACTATTTCGACAGCAAGGAAGCCATCATCGAGGCGCTGGTCGAGGAGGAGCGGCACGAGGCCGCCCAGATCTTCGAGCAGCTGCGCCAGGCCGACGACCTGCTGCAGGCGCTGCTCGACCTGGTCGACGTCGCCTTCGACGCGCTGGCCGACCGGTCGGAGGCGCGGCTGGCGGTCGAGATCGGCGCCGAGGCGATGCGCAACCCCCGCATCGCCGTGATGTTCGAACGGTCCGACGCCGAGACCAAGGCGGCGCTGATCGGCGTGCTGACCACGGCGGTGGCGCGCGGCCAGATCGACCCGACGCTGGACCTGCCCAGCACCGCCGGCTGGCTGATCGCCCTGTTCGACGGCATGATCAGCCGCGCCGCGATCGACCCGACCTTCGACGCTGCGGCGCAGGCGCCGATGCTGCGCCTGCTGATCGCCCGCTTCCTGCGGCCGCAGCCGGCCGCGCGCCCGTAAGCACAACGACCAGCGGCCCAACGGGAGCTCGATGCGCGATTTTCCGGTCGAGCCCCATCCCTGCCCTTGCATTCGTCCGAAAACAACGCACCATGGATGGAAAGTAGCCAAGGAGGAGGCTGCCATGGGCAACGCCCATCTGGAAAAATGGCATTCCCTGGTGGATGAATTCAGGGAAAAAGCCAGACAGCTGGAACTGGAAGAGCACAACAACTGTGCCGCCAGGACCGCTGATGACAGGGCCAAGGTCGCTGAAGCCCAGCGCTTCATGGAGACCAGCTGTATCGGCGAGGCGCTCTGCGCGCTGGTGTGGGATGTTCGCCGCTTCGCCGCCTGGACAAGCACCAACAAGCGCCTATCGATCCCGAGCGAATACAGCAACCTGCAGATCGTCGCCGACAACATGAAGGATTTTGCCGTCAGCTTCACCTACCGGGGGAAGCGCGACTACGGCATCACCTTCAAGGAGCTTTCCTTCCATTTCGATGCGAACGGCAACAGCCGCGGCGAGGCCTATCTGTCGGCCGGCGGGAAGACGGTGTTCGGTGTCTCGGCGATGAGCAAGGCCGGGGCCGAATACGACGATTGGCACCCCACCACGATCGAGGCCTTCCGGCCCGGCCATTGGATCGCCGACCTCCTGGAAATGCACGGCGGGTGCAGGCGCATGAGGGAAGCCTCATACGCGAAGATCCGGGACCAGATGACGGGCCGGAGATCGGCGATGATCTCCCTGGACGAGTAAGGCGGGGAGCCTCCTCGCGGAGGCATCCTCGATCCCCGTCCCTACCCCCGGATCACCAAGCTGCTGCGGTCGACCTTGGTGATGTCGCCGGTGCCGGTCAGCGCCATGCTGATGTCCAGCTCCTTGCGCATGATCTCCAGCGCCTTGGTCACCCCGGCCTCGCCCATCGCGGCCAGGCCGTAGAGGAAGGCCTTGCCCATCAGGCAGCCGCGGGCGCCCAGCGCCACGGCCTTGAGGATGTCCTGGCCGGACTGCACGCCGCCGTCGAACAGGATCTCGGTCTGGTGACCGATGGACTGGACGATCCCCGGCAGCGCCGAGATCGAGGACTGCGCGCCGTCGAGCTGCCGGCCGCCATGGTTCGAGACCACGACGGCGTCGGCGCCGGTCGAGGCCGCGATCTTCGCGTCATCCTCGTCCAGCACGCCCTTCAGGATCAGCTTGCCGGGCCAGATGCTGCGCACCCATTCGACGTCCTTCCAGCTCAGCGACGCATCGAACTGGCTGGCGGTCCATTCCGACAGGGTCTTCAGGTTGCCCGCGCCCTTCACCTGCCCTTCCAGATTGCCGAAGCTGCGGCGCTTGCCGAACAGCACCTTCATCGCCCAGGACGGCTTGGTGGCGATGTCGAGGGCGTTGCCCAGCGTCAGCCGCGGCGGTACGGCGAGGCCGTTCTTGAGGTCGCGGTGGCGCTGGCCCTGGATCTGCAGGTCGAGCGTCAGCACCAGGGCCGAGCATTGCGCGGCGATGGCGCGTTCGATCAGCGACTTCGAGAAGCCGCGGTCGCGCATGACGTAGAGCTGGAACCAGAACGGCTTGGCCACCGCGCCGCGCACATCTTCGATCGAGCAGATCGACATGGTCGAGAGGCAGAACGGGATACCGAAGGCCTCGGCCGCGCGAGCGCCGTGGATCTCGCCATTGCCGTGGAACAGGCCGGTCAGGCCGGTCGGCGCGATCGCCAGCGGCATGGTGACGTCCTGGCCCAGGATCCTGGTCGCGACCGAGCGCTTGTCGACATCGATCATCACCCGCTGGCGCAGCCCGATGGCGGCGAGGTCCGCCCGGTTGGCCCGCAGCGTCACCTCGTCATAGGAGCCGCGATCGGCGTAGTCGAAGATGGCCCGCGGGATGCGGCGCTTCGCCAGCGTCCTAAGGTCCTGGATATTGGTGATCGTCGGCATCGGCTTCTTCTTGGGCAAGGTTCTTATGTCTGATAAATGCCGCAGGGGCGGCTGTCACCCGCAATTCCGGCAGGGCCCATCTTTACACGACGCGGCGGCGACGCCAGGGTGGCGGCCATGAGCGACTCCCTCGACACCCGCCTGAACCGCGTCCTCGACGCCCTGCCCCGCAACTATGCCGGGCCCGGCGGCGCCGTCGCCGTGCTGCAGGACGGCGAGGTGCTGGCCCGCCACGCCTGGGGCTGGGCCAATGCCGAGCGGCGCATCCCGTTCACGCCGCAGACGCTGTTCCGGATGTGCTCGATCACCAAGCAGTTCACCTGCGGCCTGGTGTTGGACGCCTTCCCCGACCCGACCGTGCTGGACGACGACGTCCGCGGCCGCCTGCCGCTGCTGGAGCAGGCGGCGCCCGGCGCCCTGCACCTGTGCCACAACCAGTCGGGCCTGCGCGACTACTGGGCGGTGGCGATGCTGCACGGCTCGCCGGTCGAATCGCCCTTCGGCGACACCGAGGCCGCCCGCGTCATCGCCGGCACCCGGACGCTGCACTTCACGCCGGGCACCCGCTACTCCTACGTCAACCAGAACTTCCGCATCCTGTCGGACATCGTGCAGGAGCGCACCGGCCGCAGCTTCGCGGAGCTGCTGCGCACCCGCATCTTCGACCGCGCCGGCATGGGCAGCGCGGTGCTGGCCGCCGACACCCGCGCCATGCCCGATGGCACCGAGGGCTATGAAGGCACCCAGGCCGGCGGCTTCCGCGCGGCGGAGAACCGCATCCTGTGGACCGGCGACGCCGGGCTGGGCGCCAGCCTGGACGACATGATCGCCTGGGAACGCCACATCGATGCCTCCCGCGACGACCCGGAGGCGCTGTACAGCCGCCTGTCCGCCCCGGTCGGCTTCGCCGACGGCGCCCTCGCCCCCTATGGCTTCGGCCTGAGCCGGGGCGCCGAGTTCGGCCGCGCCGTCATCGGCCATGGCGGGGCGCTGCGCGGCTGGCGCAGCCATCGCCTGTACGTGCCGTCGGAGCGCGTCTCGATCGTCGTGATGTTCAACCACCTGGCCGATGCCAGCGCCGCGGCGGTCGACCTGCTGGCCGCCGTGCTGGGCGAGACCCGGCCGCAGCCCGCCGCCGGCCTGCCGGCGCCCGAGTGGCTGGGCAGCTACATCGAGCCCGAAACCGGGCTGTCCGCGCGCATCGACGCGGCGACCGAGGGCCGGGTTCGGCTGCGCTACGGCCATTCGGCGGAGCGGCTGGACCTGCAGGGCGACGGCAGCGCCGGCAACGGCCGGACCCGGCTGCGCGCCGGCGAGGGCGGGCTGTGGATGGACCGGCCGCAGGAGAACCAGAGCACGCGCCTGATCCCCTGCAACGGCACGCCCATGACCGATATCGCCGGCCGCTACCGCTGCGACGAGCTGGCGGCCGAGCTGGAGGTCGCCGATGCCGGCGGCACGCTCTACGGCGGCTTCTCCGGCTTCCTCGGCCAGGGCCGGATGGAGCTGCTGGACCCGGTCGGGCCGGATGCCTGGGCCCTGCCCTGCCCGCGGGCGCTGGACCACACCCCGCCCGGCGACTGGACTCTGAGCGTCCGGCGCGACAGCGCCGGCCGGGCCGAAAGCGTCGAGGTCGGCTGCTGGCTGGCCCACGGCCTGCGCTACGAACGGGTCGCCTGAGGGGCGCCGCGCCGGAAAGGCGTCAGGCCGGCGGATCGACCAGTTCGGCCAGGCCGGCCACCAGCCGGTCGCACTCCGCATCGGTGCCGATGCTGATGCGGAGATGATCCTGGATCGGTGGCCTGGCGAAGCGCCGCACCAGGATCGACCGCGCCCGCAGCCCGGCCGCCAGGGCCTCACCCGAGGCCGTGGCGTGGCGGGCGAACAGGAAGTTCGCGGCCGAGGGCAGCACGCCGAAGCCCAGGCCGCGCAGGGCCCCGGCCAGGCGTTCCCGGCTGGCGACGACCCGGTCGCGCTGCGTCTCGAACCAGCCGCGGTCCTCCCAGGCGGCGACCGCCCCGGCGATGGCCAGGCGGTCCAGCGGGTAGGAGTTGAAGCTGTCCCGCATCCGCTCCAGCGCCTCGATCAGCGGCCGCTGGCCGATGGCGAAGCCGACGCGCAGCCCGGCGAGGCTGCGCGATTTCGAGAAGGTCTGCACCACCAGCAGGTTCGGGTGCCGCGGCACCAGTTGCACCGCGCTCTCCGCCCCGAAATCGACATAGGCCTCGTCGATCACCACCGGCTGGTCGGGATGGTCGTGCAGCAGCGCCTCGATCTCCTGAAGCGGCAGGGCGCTGCCGGTCGGGGCGTTGGGGTTCGGCAGGATGATGGCGCCGCAGGGCTGCCGGAAATCCGCGACGCGGACCTGCAGGCCGTCGCCGACCGGCACCTCGCGGAAGGCGATGCCGTACAGCCGGCTCCAGCTCGGGTAGAAGCTGTAGGTCACACTGGGGAACAGCAGCGGCGCGTCGTGCTTCAGCAGGGCGGCGAAGCTGTGCGCCAGCACCTCGTCCGAACCGTTGCCGACGAACACCTGGTCGGGGTCGACCCCATGGCTGCGGGCGATCGCCGTGCGCAGCCGCAGCGCGGTCGGGTCGGGATAGAGGCGCAGCGCATCCGTCGCCGCCTCGCGGATCGCCGCCAGGGCCTGCGGCGACGGGCCATAGGGATTCTCGTTGGTGTTGAGCTTGACCAGGTCGGGCAGCACCACCTGCTCCCCCGCGACATAGGGGGTCAGGCTGCTGACGACGGGGCTCCAGAACCGGCTCATTCCACTGTCCATCCGATGCGGTCCCGCCACTGTAGCAACCCGGGCGCCGCACCGGCAGCGACCGAGTGTCCCGCCCCTGCCATGCCTTGACCGATCCGGAACAAAAGACGAACCTGTTCGCCACACCCGATCCGGAGGTTCCGATGCCGACCCAGACCGAAAAGGCCCTCGCCTTCCAGCGCCTGCACGCACGCCCCGGCGCCTTCGTCATCCCCAACCCGTGGGATGCCGGCACCGCGCGGCTGCTGGCCGGGCTCGGCTTCGAGGCGCTGGCGACCACCAGCGCCGGCTTCGCCTTCACCCTGGGCCGCAACGACGGCGCCGGCCGGATCAGCCGCGACGAGATCCTGGCGAATGCCCTAGATATCGTCGAGGCCACCGACCTGCCGGTCTCCGCCGACCTCGAAGGCGGCTTCGGCGATGCGCCGGAGGCGCCGGCCGAGACCATCCGCCGGGCCGCCGCGGTCGGGCTGGTCGGCGGCTCGATCGAGGATTCGACCGGCCGGGACGCCGACCCGATCCACGGCTTCGACCTGGCGGTGGAGCGGGTGCGGGCGGCGGTCGCGGCCGCGCGGTCCCTGCCCTTCCCCTTCACCCTGACGGCACGGGCCGAGAACTTCCTGCACGGCCGCCCCGACCTGGCCGACACCATCCGCCGGCTGCAGGCCTTCCAGGAGGCCGGGGCCGACGTGCTCTACGCCCCCGGCCTGGCCAGCCTGGACGACATCGCCGCCGTGGTGGGCGCGGTCGACCGCCCGGTCAATGTCGTCATGGGCCTGGTCGGCGCGCGCTTCACCGTCGACCAGCTCGCCGCAGTCGGCGTGCGGCGCATCAGCGTCGGCGGATCCCTGGCCCGGGCGGCACTCGGCGCCTTCCTGCGCGCGGCGCGAGAGATCCACGACGAGGGCAGCTTCGGCTACGCCGCCGACGCGGTGCCGCACAAGGAGCTGAACGGGCTGTTTTCAGGTCGGTAACCGCGATCTGCTGGGATTGATGACGAGATAACGTGTTGCCCTCTCCCGCCTGGCGGGAGAGGGCGGGCTCGCATCGCGAGACCGGGTGAGGGTTGGTCCCGGCCTCGACAAAACCCCCTCACCCGGAGCCGCTTCGCGTCTCCGACCTCTCCCGCAAGCGGTGGAGGCGACGCAAATGTTCAGGCCGCCTCGACCAGGCCGCGCTTGCGCAGCAGCGCAGCCGGCTCGGGCGGACGGCCGCGGAAGTCCTGATAGGCCTTGGCCGGATCCTGGAGGTAGCCGGCGGAGTAGACGAAGTCGCCCAGCCGCTTCGCCACATCGGGGTCGAACACGTCGCCCGCCTCCTCGAAGGCGCCGAAACCGTCGGCGTCCAACACCTCGGACCAGAGGTAGCTATAATAGCCGGCGGAATAGCCGCTGCCGGCGAAGACGTGCTGGAAATGCGGCGGCCGGTGGCGCATCGCGATCGCCGCGGGCATACCGATCTTCGCCAGCGACTCGCGCTCGAACGCCGCCGGGTCGGCCGCGTCGGCGCCGGCTGCGTGGAAGTCGAGGTCGACCAGGGCGGAGGAGATGAACTCCACCGTGGCGAAGCCCTGGTTGAAGGTGCGCGCCGCCAGCAGCCGGCGCAGCAGGTCCTCCGGCATCGGCTCGCCGGTGCGGTAGTGCAGCGCGTGGCGGCGCAGGATCTCCGGGCGCTCCAGCCAGTGCTCGTAGAGCTGCGACGGGAACTCGACGAAGTCGCGCGCCACGTTGGTGCCGGAGATCGAGGGGTAGGTCAGGTCGGACATCAGCCCATGCAGGCCATGGCCGAATTCGTGGAACAGGGTGCGGGCGTCGTCGAAGCTCAAGAGGCTCGGCGTGCCCTCCGCCGCCTTGGCGAAGTTCATGACGTTGACGATGATCGGCCGGACCTCGCCGTCGAGCTTGTCCTGCTCCCGGATCGCCTCCATCCAGGCGCCGCTGCGCTTCGAAGGCCGGGCGAAATAGTCGCCGTAGAACAGGCCGACCAGCTGGCCGTCGCGGCCGGTGACCTCCCAGGCCCGCACGTCGGGGTGCCAGACCGGGACGTCGTGCCGCTCGGCGAAGGACAGGCCGAACAACCGGTGCGCGGTGTCGAAGGCGGCCTCGATCATGCGGTCGAGCTGCAGGTAGGGCTTGAGCTCGCTCTCGTCGAGGTCGTATTCGGCCTTGCGCTGCTGCTCGGCGTAGTAGCGCCAGTCCCAGGCGGCGATCTCGAAATTGCCGCCCTCGGCCGCGGCCAGCGCTTGCAGCGCCTCCTGCTCGCGCAGGGCCCGGGCGCGCGCCGGCGTCCACACCGAGCGCAGCAGATCCAGCGCCGCCTCGGGCGTCTTCGCCATGGTGTCGTCGAGGCGGAAATGGGCATAGCTGGGATAGCCCAGCAGCTTGGCCTGCTCGGCCCGCAGCGCCACGGTCTCGGCGATGATCGGGCGGTTGTCGGCGGCCGCGCCCTCGCCGCGGGCCAGCCAGGCCTTGAACGCGGTCTCGCGCAGGTCGCGCCGGGCGGAGAACTGCAGGAACGGCTCGATGCTCGACCGGCCCAGGGTGATGGCGTGCTTGCCGGCCAGGCCGCGGGCGGCCGCGCTTTCGGCGGCGGCGTCGCGCAGCTCCGGCGGCAGCCCGGCCAGGTCGGCCTCGCCGTCCAGCACCAGGGCATAGGCCTTCTCGTCGGCCAGCACGTTCTGGCCGAACTGGGTGCCCAGCGTGGCCAGGCGTTCGCCGATCTCCGCCAGCCGGCGCTTGGCCGGCTCGTCCAGCCCGGCGCCGCTGCGGGTGAAGCCGATGTGATAGCGCTCCAGCACCCGGTCCTGCTCCGGCGTCAGGCCCAGCGCGGCGCGGCGGGCGAACAGCGCGTCGACCCGGCGGAACAGCGCCGGGTTCAGCTGGATCGCGTTGCGGTGGCGGGCCAGCAGCGGCGCGATGTCTCGCTCCACCGCCTCCAGCGCGTCGTTGCTGTGCGCGGAGGTCAGGTTGAAGAAGGCGGCGGCGACCCGGCTCAGCGTCCGGCCGCCGCGCTCCAGCGCCGCGATGGTGTTCTCGAAGCTGGGTTCCGCCGGGTTGCCGGCGATGGCCTCGACCTCTCGCAGATGTTCGGCCAGCGCGGCATCGAAGGCCGGGCGGAAATGCTCGGTCGCGATCTCGCCGAAGGGCGGGCTGCCGAACGGCGTCGCCCAGGGCGCGAGCAGGGGGTTTCCGGCGGTCTGCGGCGACGGGGTCGGCTGGTCTGCGCTCATCTTGGGCACCGGCTGGTGATCGGGAGGCGTTGGGCCGGCCACACTAGCAGAGGATGGCCGCGGCGTGTCAGCCACCGTCTCGACGCCCCGGGCAGGCGGCAGGATCGTTCGCCATCGGCTTCAAATCTTGTTTCTTTGGATAGTGATGAAAGATTTAAAATCTTACCGATCTCGATTTCCTGCTGGACTCAGTGGATTCGCACCCTCGTCAAGCAGGATATGGCCGTGAATACAGTCGAAATGCGATGGCGATGCCCTTGATCGGCCGATAGCATAAGATCGTATTCTCAACGGCGGTCGCCGGCCCCTGATGTCCGGCCACCGAACAGGGGCTCCGCATGACCACGCTGACAGTGAACGCGCCGAACGGCATCGCCGGCGCCGGGTTTTCGTTCGAGGCTCTGGGGTCGCTGGATTTCGGCCATCCGCACGTCGCCTCCATCACCACCACCCAGGCCCATCTCGATTTCGACGGCGTGTCCGCCACGCTCACCGGCGTCGGCCTTGGCTTCGGCCTGTTCGGCATCACCGGAATCGTCACCGGGATGGTGCTGTCCCAGGCGGGCAGCGCGATCGTCACGCTGACAGGCTTCTCGATCACGGCCGCGGCCGCCTATTCGGCGATCAGCAACGGCGACCTTTCGGGCCTCGCCATCACCCTGTTCGCCGGCGACGATTCGCAGACCGGGTCGCAGAAGGCCGACACCTTGTCCGGCCTGGCCGGCAACGACATCCTCAGCGGGCTCGCCGGCAACGACACGCTCGAAGGCGGCGTCGGCTACGACACGCTGCGCGGGGGTGCCGGGGCGGACCACCTGGTCGGCGGGGCCGGCATCGATTCGGCGATCTACAGCGAAAGCGCGGTCGGCGTGACCGTCGACATCGCCGCCGGCACCGGCCTCGGCGGCAACGCCCAAGGCGACGTGCTGAGCGGGATCGAGAACCTCTACGGCAGCGCCGGCAACGACGTGCTCAGCGGCGGGGCCACGGCCAACGGGCTGGTCGGCGGCGCCGGCAACGACGTGCTCGACGGCCGCGCCGGCAAGGACACGCTGATCGGCGGCGCCGGCGCCGACCGCTTCGTGTTCTCGTCGGCCGCGCACAGCGTGGTCGGCGCCAATGCCGACCGGATCACCGATTTCAGCCATGCCGAGGGCGACAGGATCGACCTGCACCTGATCGACGCCAACGCCGCCGCTGGCGCCAACCAGGCGTTCCACTTCATCGGCACCGGCGCCTTCACCCACCATGCCGGCGAGCTGCGTTATGCCATCGCCGGCGGGGTCACCACCATCTCGGGCGATGTCGACGGCAACGGCACCGCCGATTTCAGCGTCGCCCTGACCGGGTCGGACGCCCTCGTCGCCGGCGATTTCGTGCTGTAGTCGGGCCCCCCCAAACGACCAATCCCCGCCGGCCGGCGGGGATTGCTGCAGGTCAAGCCGAGGCAAGCCTCAGGCGGTCGCCGCCGGCGGCGGCAGCGTCCCGTTCGGCGTGGCGTGGTCCACCGCCGCGGGCAGGTGCTGCGACAGGAAGGCCAGGACCTTGTCCGCCGGGATGCCGAGCGAGGCCGCGATCTGCTGGACGTGCTGGTCGCCCAGGGCGGCCTGGATCTGGGCGCCGCTGATCGGCAGGTTGCCGCCGGTGCCGACCCAGGAGCTGACCTGGGAGCCGAGGCCGCCGGCCTGGAGCTTGGCCAGGATGCCCTGCATCCCGCCCGCCTGGGTCAGGGCGTTGGACAGCAGCGCCGGAATGCCTTCCGGCGCCTCGCGGGCCACGAGGTCGCCGAAGGCGCCCTTGATGTTGTCGAACAAGCTCATGATCGACTCCCTGTCGCTGCGCGATCGGGTGGGGCGGCGCCGCTCCGTGGAACGGCGCCGCCGGATAGAGGATCAGCCCTTCAACCGGGTGTTGCACTGGCTGTAGTAGCCGCCGCCCTTCTCGATCCAGCGGAGGCCGCCGTTGCCGTTGGTGGCCTTGTTGGCGTTGTACTGGTCGAGGCAGGTGTGCATCCGCGCCTTGCCTGCGGATTCGGCCGAATACTTCGCCGACACCGCCGACGGGAACACGGCGCTTCCCGCCGCGGCGGGGGCTGCCGGAGCCGCTGCTGCGGCGGCCGGGGCCGGCGCGGCAGCCGCGGGTGCTGCGGCGGCCGGGGTCGCATCGGTGCCGCATTCCGCCTTGCGGAAGTCGTTCCACTTCATGCCGTTCAGCGTACCGGCCGTCTGCGCAGCCTGATACTTCGCACTGCATTCCTGCATGGTCAGCGCCTGGGCCGGCGCCATGGCGACGAATGTCGCGCCGGCGGCCAGCACGACCGCGCCGAGACCACTCACCATCGCTCGATTGAACATCAGCACTCTCCGTGACCGAGGACCGGGATGCCATCGCGGCGCCGATGGGCGCCAAGTGGCGATAGTAACACTTTATGTCGCACGGCGTTCCAAGAATTCGCGGGATTCCGCAGTTGCGAAACTCGCAGCGGACGACCCGGAACTTGGCCGTGACTTTGCGCCCGTGGCCTTCGACACTAATGTCAGCCGTCGGGCTGTGCGCGAGGGGGCCGGCATCGACAACGGCCTGCCGCTGCGGCTCGCCGAAACCGAGGGAGGACTCATGTATCGCTTCGTCAGGGCTCTGGCACGCGGGCTGGTGTTCGCGGTTTTGTTCGGCAGCGTCTCCAGTGCCGCCCTGGCCGAGATGGTCCTCAACAAGGGCAATGGCGATGATCCCAAGACCTTCGACCCGCAGCGGATAGGGGTCCTCGCGGAGGCCGCCGTCACGGCGGATCTGTTCGAAGGGCTGATGGCCTACGGCGCCGACGGCACCCCGGTGCCGGGCATGGCGGAAAGCTGGACGGTCGCCGATGACGGCCTGACCTACATCTTCAGGCTGCGTGCGGATGGGAAGTGGTCGGATGGCACGCCGGTCACCGCGGCCGATGTCGTCTTCGGCTGGCAGCGCCTGGTCGATCCGGAGACCGCCTCGCCCTATGCCACCTATCTGGACGGGGTGGTGAACGCGAGGGATATCCGGACCGGCGCCAAGCCGCCCACAGACCTCGGTGCCCAGGCAATCGACGCCATCACCCTGAAGGTTCGGCTGGTCGCGCCCGCGCCCTACTTCGTGACATCCCTCACCCATCCCGCGACCTCGGCGGTCAGCCGCGCCAGCGTCAAAAGGTTCGGGGCCGATGCGTTCAAGCCCGGCAATCTGGTCTCGAACGGCGCCTACATGCTGGCCGAAGCCGCGCCACGGGATCACGTCAAGCTGACCCGCAACCCGCATTTCCATGATGCCGCGTCGATCCGCATCGATACGGTGATGATCTACCCGACCGAGGATGCAGATGCCGAACTGCGCCGTTTCCGGGCCGGCGGGCTGGACGTGACCTATGATCTGCCGGGCCAGCAGGTCGAGGCCCTTCGGCAGGCGAATCCAGGCCAGATCCACATCACGCCGTACCTGGGCACCTACTACTACGCCTACAACCTGACGCATGAACCGTGGCGCAGCAGCCGCGAGCTGCGCGAGGCCCTGTCATTGGCGATCGACCGCGACTTGCTGGTCACCCGCGTCACACGTGGCCGGGAACTGCCGGCCTACAGCTTCGTGCCGCGGGGCACCCTCAATTTCCCCAGCTGGCAACCCGATGCCGCGAGGCTGACGCAGGCCCAACGCGATGCCAAGGCCAAGGAGCTGTTCGCCAAGGCAGGCTATGGTCCCGACAGACCCCTGAAACTGGAGCTCTTCTACAACGTCAGCGAGAACCACGAACGGATGGCCCGGGCGATTGCCGAGATGTGGCAGAAGAAGCTGGGGGTCGTCGTCGAATTCCGGACCCAGGAGTGGGGGCCGTTTCGGGCGACATTCGACGGGCGGCGGTTTTCCGACATCGCGCGCAACGGCTGGGTCGGCGACTACAACGACGCTTACAGTTTCCTGCAGCTTGGGACGGGCGGCTCACCACCCTTGAACGGAACGGGCTATGCCAATCCCAAATATCGCAGCCTGATCGCCCGGACGGCCACGGAGACCGATCCCGCGCGGCGCGGCCAACTGCTGCAGCAGGCCGAGAGGATCATGATCGACGATCTGCCGATCATCCCGATCTACCACTACGCCAGCAGGCATGCGGTCTCGCCGGCCGTGAAGGGCTGGGTGGATAACGTGCAGGACTTCCATCTGGTGCGCTGGCTGTCGATCGAGCGCTGAGCGACAGCGCCCGTCGCGGGTCGGGCTCGCCTCTGGCGGCCCGACACCCCGGACGCCTCACCCGATCGTCATCAGGCTGGCGTTGCCGCCGGCCGCCGCGGTGTTGTTGCTGACCGACCGCTCCAGCAGCAGCCATTCCAGGGCGTAGCCGGCGCGGCCGGAGGCGAGGTCGTCGCGGGCCGCCCCCTGGACCGGCACCAGCGGGCCCGGACGCGCCGCCACCGCCTGGTTCAGCGCATGCAGCGCATCGCTGTCGCCCTCGAACAGCACGGCATCGGCCGCCGCCGCAGCCCAGTCGTCGCTGCGCGACAGCAGCGGCTTCAGGGACTGCGGCACGGCGCCGAGCACTGTCTTCGCGACGTCCGCCGGGGCCGAAAGCACAACCTTGTTGCCGGTCGCCAGCGCCGCGCCGACCTGCAGCGCGGCGCCCGCCGCACTCTGGGCGATGCACAGCACCGTGCCGCGCGGCTCCAGGCTGTAGCTGTTCTTCTCGCCGACCGGGCCGGGCAGGTCGAGCGTCACGCCCAGCGGGCTGCGCGCCTCATAGCCGGCGACGCGCTCGGCCTCCGCCCCCTGCCCGATCGACCGCAGATGGAACACCCACTCCCGCAGCGCGTGGAAGCGCTTGTCGCCCACCTCGGCGCCGGCCGGGTCGGCCGCCACCGGGCCGGCCTCGGGCCGGGTCGAGAGCAGGCGGTACAGGTACATCGGGCCGCCGGCCTTGGGGCCGGTGCCGGACAGGCCGTGGCCGCCGAAGGGCTGCACCCCGACCACCGCGCCGATCAGGTTGCGGTTGACGTAGACATTGCCGGCGCCGATGCGGTGCGAGACGCGGGCGATGGTCTCGTCGATCCGGGTGTGGACGCCGAAGGTCAGGCCGTAGCCGGTGGCGTTGATGGCGTCGAGCAGCTGGTCCAGCTGGCTGCGGCGCCAGCGCAGCACATGCAGCACCGGCCCGAACACCTCGCGCTTGAGGTCGGCGATGCCGTCGATCTCGATCAGGGTCGGCGGCACGAAGGTGCCGTGTTTCGCGGCCTCCGGCAGCGGCAGCTGCTGGACCTTGCGGCCCTTGGCCCGCATCGCCTCGATGTGCCCGTCGATGATGCCCTGCGCCTCGCCGGTGATCACCGGGCCGACATCGACCGCCAGCCGGTCGGGGTTGCCGATCGACAGCTCCGCCATCGCCCCCTTCAGCATGGTCAGGACGCGGTCGGCCACATCCTCCTGCACGCACAGGATGCGCAGCGCCGAGCAGCGCTGGCCGGCGCTGTCGAAGGCCGAGGCCAGCACGTCGCCGACCACCTGCTCCGGCAGCGCCGACGAGTCGACGATCAGCGCGTTCTGGCCGCCGGTCTCGGCGATCAGCGGGATCGGCCGGCCCTCCGGGTCCAAGCGATCGGCTAGCACCTTCTGGATGATCTTGGCGACCTCGGTCGACCCGGTGAACATCACGCCGCGGGTGCGGGCATCGGCCACCAGCCGCGCCCCGACCGGGCCGGCGCCCGGCACCAGCTGCACCGCGCCGGCCGGCACCCCAGCCTCGCGCAGGATCCGCACCGCGGCGGCGGCGATCAGCGGCGTCTCCTCCGCCGGCTTGGCCAGCACGGTGTTGCCGGCGGCCAGCGCCGCGGCGACCTGGCCGCTGAAGATCGCCAGCGGGAAGTTCCACGGGCTGATGCAGACCACGGGGCCGAGCGGCCGGTGGGTGTCGTTGGAGAAGCCGTCGCGCACCTGGGCGGCGTAGTAGCGCAGGAAGTCGACCGCCTCGCGCACCTCGCCGACCGCGTTGGACAGGGTCTTGCCGGCCTCGCGGATGATGGTGCCGAGCAGCGCCGGCATCCGTGCCTCCATCAGGTCGGCGGCGCGCATCAGGCAGGCGGCGCGGTCGGCCGGCGGGGTGGACTGCCAGATCGGCGCCGCGGCGGCGGCCTGGGCCATGGCCTCGTCGACCTGCTCGGCCGAGGCCTCGACCACATGGCCCACCAGGTCGCGCCGGTCGGCCGGGTTGCGGACCTCCTTTGCAGGTCCGTCGCGGTCGCCGTCGCCCAGCATCGGCACGGCGCGGACCACGGCGTCGGCGCCCGACAGCAGCGCGGCCGAGAGCGAGGCCAGCCGCTGTTCGTTCGACAGGTCGATGCCGGCGGAGTTTTCCCTGACATCGCCGAACAGGCCGCGCGGCGAGGCGATCCGGGCGTGCGGCGCGCCCAGCGGCTGCACCTTGCGCGCCGCCTCGACCGGGTCGCCGATCAGCTCGTCGACCGAGACATCGGGGTCGCCGATGCGGTTGACGAAGGACGTGTTGGCGCCGTTCTCCAGCAGGCGGCGGACGAGATAGGCCAGCAGCGTCTCATGGGTGCCGACCGGCGCGTAGATCCGGCACGGCCGGTCCAGCTTCTCGCGGCCGACCACCTCCTCGTACAGCCCCTCGCCCATGCCGTGCAGGCACTGGAACTCGTACTGGCCGCGATAATAGTTCTCGCCGGCCATCTTGTAGATGGTCGCCAGGGTCTGGGCGTTGTGGGTGGCGAATTGCGGGAAAACGGCATCCGGCGCCGCCAGCAGCTTGCGGGCGCAGGCCAGGAAGGAGACGTCGGTGTAGATCTTGCGGGTGTAGACCGGGAAGCCCTCGAGCCCGTCGACCTGGGCGCGCTTGATCTCGCTGTCCCAGTATGCGCCCTTGACCAGCCGCACCATCACCCGGTGGCCGCTGCGCCGGGCGAGGTCGACGATGTAGTCGATCACGAAGGGGCAGCGCTTCTGGTAGGCCTGGACCACGAAGCCGATGCCGTTCCAGCCGGCCAGCGCCGGGTCGAAGCACAGCGCCTCCAGCAGGTCGAGCGACAGCTCCAGCCGGTCGGCCTCCTCGGCGTCGATGTTGAGGCCGATGTCGTAGCTGCGGGCCAGCACCGCCAGCGCCGTCAGCCGCGGCAGCAGCTCGGCCTTCACCCGGTCGGCCTGGGCGCGGGAATAGCGCGGATGCAGGGCCGACAGCTTGATCGAGATGCCCGGCCCCTCATAGATGCCCCGCCGCTCCGCCGCCTTGCCGATGGCGTGGATCGCCTGCTCGTAGTCGCGCAGGTAGCGGTCGGCATCGGCCGCGGTGGTCGCCGCCTCGCCCAGCATGTCGTAGGAGTAGCGGAAGCCGCGGGCCTCCAGCTTGCGGCCGTTGGCCAGCGCCTCGGAGATGGTCTGGCCGGACACGAACTGCTCGCCCATCATCCGCATCGCCATGTCGACGCCCTTGCGGATCAGCGGCTCACCGCCGCGGCCGATCAGCCGGGTCAGGGCGGCGGACAGGCCGGCCTCGCTGCTGGTGGTCACCAGCTTGCCGGTCACCACCAGGCCCCAGGCGGCAGCGTTGACGAACATCGACGGGCTCTGCCCGACATGGGACTGCCAGTCGCCGGACGAGATCTTGTCGCGGATCAGCGCGTCGCGGGTGGCGCGGTCGGGGATGCGCAGCAGCGCCTCGGCCAGGCACATCAGGGCGACGCCCTCATGGCTCGACAGCGAGAACTCCTGGATCAGCCCCTCGACGCCGCCGCCGACGCCCTTGGCGCGCAGCGCCTCGACCAGGGTGCGGGCGATGTCGCGGGCGCCGTCGGTCACCGGCTTGGGCAGGGTGGCACCGGCCAGGATAAAGGGCAGGCACTCCTCCTCCGGCCGGCGATAGGCGGCGGTGATCTTGGCGCGCAGCACGGTCTGCGGTTGCACCGACTGGGCGAAGTCGAGGAAGGGCTGCGGCCCGGCCGTCTCCGCGGCGGCGCCTTCGACCAGGTCGACACCGTCGGCATCCTCAGGCCCGCCGAAGCTCTCGCCACGCTCGACCCGGTCGAGCATCGCCAGCATGGCCTGCTTGACCAGCCAGTGCGGCGTCCGCCCCTGCTTCTCCGCCGCCGCCTTCAGCCGCGTGCGCAGATCATCGTCGATCTTGATCCCGAAGGTGGTGTTGGCCATGACCCCTGCCCGTCCGGTTGCACCTAATTGGTCCGATCGGTAGCACCGATTTCGTCAGAGGTGCAACCTCTTCGCGAATCGATGATTTCCCGGCCCGACGCCAATAGAACCGTCATCGAATTCGTCTAGACCACCGGATGAGATCCACTGGAGTCCGACCGATGAGCAGCAAGTCCCTGGGGCTGGAGCCCCTGATCCACCCGACCGCGCGGGTCAATGACAGCCGCCTGGGCATCTACACCGAGATCGGCGCCAACGCCGTGCTGGGCGAGGTCGAGCTCGGCGACTACAGCTACCTGATGGACGGCGCCATGGCCTGGTGCGTCGAGATCGGCAGGTTCTGCTCGATCGCCGCCTACACCCGCCTGAACGCGCCGAACCACCCGACCTGGCGGGCCACCCAGCACCATTTCACCTACCGCTCCTCCGCCTACGGGCTGGGCGAGGCCGACGACCAGGGCTTCTTCGACTGGCGCCGCGGCAACCGGGTCACGATCGGCCACGACGTCTGGATCGGCCATGGCGCGATCGTGCTGCCGGGGGTGACGGTCGGCACCGGTGCTGTGATCGGCGCCGGGTCGGTGGTGACCCGCGACGTGCCGGCCTACACCATCGTCGCCGGCAGCCCGGCCCGGCCGCTGCGGCGGCGGGTGACCGAGGCGGTCGAGGCCCGGCTGCTGGCCCTGGCCTGGTGGGACTGGCCGCATGACCGGCTGGGCACGGCGCTGGCCGATTTCCGGGCGCTGGAGGCCGAGGAATTCTGCCGCAAACACGGCGCCTAGCCGACCGGCACCGGATGCCCCTGCCCTTCATCGGAACCGATCGCGTGTCGCTCCGGTTGCTCCATCGTCCGCGATCGCCATGATCGCCACGATGAGGACCGGCCCATTCCCTCGATCATCGCCGCCGCCGCGCCGACCCCGCATGATCCCCAGGCCGAGGGGTTCTACACCGACGCCCTGCGCGAGCTGGTGGCGACCGGCCTGCCCTTCCTGCTGGCCGGCACCTACGCCGTCAGCGCCTACACCGGCATCTCGCGGCCGACCAAGGACCTCGACATCTTCTGCAAGGCCGGCGACAGCCCGCGCATCCTCGGCCATTTCCACGACCTCGGCCACGCCATCGAGATCGAGGACGAGCGCTGGCTTGGCAAAGTGCACAAGGGGTCACATTTCTTCGACGTGATCTACGCCTCCTCGAACGGCACCATGCCGGTCAACGACCAGTGGTTCGAGCACGCCCGCGAGATCGACGTGTTCGGCAGCACGGTGCGGATCGTCGCCCCGACCGAACTGATCTGGTCGAAGGCCTTCATCCAGATGCGCCACCGCTACGACGGCGCCGATGTCGTCCATGTCATCCTGAAGCAGCATGACCAGATCGATTGGCGGCGGCTGTTGGGCTACATGGAGCTGCATTGGGAGATGCTGCTGGTCCACCTGCTCAATTTCCGCTGGGTCTACCCGACCGAACGCGACCGGGTGCCGCGCTGGCTGATGGACGAGCTGATGGACCGGCTGCGCCACCAGCTCGACCTGCCGCAGCCGCAGATGAAGGTGTGCCGCGGCCGCATGCTGTCGCGGATCGACTACGCCACCGCGGTCGAGGATTGGGGCTTCGCCGATGTCGGCGGCGAGGGCGAGTGGCGCGATGAGTGAGGAAAAGGCCATGCCCGACCGGGAGAAGTTCACCGTCGCCGCGATCGGCGACATCCATGTCAAGGACACCTCCGACCCGCTGCGCGACCTGTTCGGCGAGATCGCGCAGGCGGCCGACGCGCTGGTGCTGTGCGGCGACCTGACCGACACCGGCACGCCGCGCCAGGCCGAACGGCTGGCGGAGGATCTGCGCGGCTGCCCGATCCCGGTGGTCGGCGTGCTGGGCAACCACGACTACGAAGGCGGCCAGGTCGACGAGGTAAAGACCATCCTGACCCAGGGCGGCATGCATCTCCTGGACGGCAGCTCCTGCGAGATCGACGGCGTCGGCTTCGTCGGGGTCAAGGGATTCGCGGGAGGATTCGGCAAGCGGATGCTCGGCTCCTTCGGCGAGCCCGAGACCAAGGATTTCGTCGCGGTGGCGGTGGGCGAGGCGATGCGGCTGGAGAACGCCATGCGCACGGTGAAGACGCAACGGTCGCTGGTGGTGCTGCACTATGCCCCGATCGCCGAGACCATCGAGGGCGAGCCGCTGGAGATCTACCCCTTCCTGGGGTCGTCGCGGCTGGCCGAGACGATCGACCGCTTCACGGTCAGCGCCGTGGTGCACGGCCACGCCCATCGCGGCGTCCATCAGGGTCACACCCCCGGGGGTGCGCCGGTCTACAACGTCGCCTGGGGGATCGAGAAGCCGAGCGGCAAGCCCTATGCGTTGCTGGAGCTGTGAGGGTGGGCGCGGTAATGCGGAGCCACCCCAAAAGCCGTCATTGGCAAACCCGCGGAGGCTCACCCCTAAATTGTCATTGCCCGGCTTGACCGGGCAATCCAGGGGCCACCAAGAACGGCTCTGGCCGCCCCTGGATGCCACGGTCAAGCCGTGGCATGACAATAGAAGTCGAGAGCCGAGGCCCAGCCTGCAACCCGAAGACCTCCACACACCCCAAACGAAAAGGGCCGCCAACGGCGACCCTCTTCACGTCGGATGGTGCTTCCGCCTTGCGGCGGCCGGGACCTACCAGGTGCGCACGTCGCCGGTGTCGACATGCACGAAGTTCGAGCGCGGGTAGTAGCCGACGCCGCCGGCGTCGAGCGCGACCGCGTTCGACCGCAGGCTCGCCAAGCTCATATTCGGCATGAAGATGTCGGCCGCCTGGCCCTGGATGTGCAGGGAGTTGCGCGCGACACCGCGGCTGCGCCGGGCCAGCATGGCGTTGGTCGCCCGGGATCGGTAGCCGCAGACCACATGGATCGGCTCGTTCGACCCGCCCCGGCGCTGCAGCGAATTGAGGATGTCCAGCAGCTTCGGGTCCATCACGCGGACCTCGTCCGAGCGCCAGTCGCGCAGGAAGTAGTTGAACTTGGCCAGGACGTCCGGGTTGTACCAGCCGTCGACCCAGTAGTCTTCCTTGATTTCGACCAGGTTGTGCGCGTCGTAGAGGTGTAGCGACCTTCGGTTGGTGGCGGCATAGGCTGAGAGTGGCGCGAGTGGCGTGACGGCAACGGCCGCAGCGGCCCCTGCCGACATTCTGAGGAATTGCCGTCTCTGCATCGTCCCCGCTGCTCCTAACATAACTACATGCGCGCCCAGCATTTCTGACGCTTTACACGCCTTTATTCGGCGCCGGACGTTCGATGAAGACCTTTCTGAGGCAGGACGAAGCGGGAATCAACCATTTCTTCATATGATTGCAAAGAAAAACTGTGCCATATCGGCAACATTGTTGTACATCTGTCGCACTTTTGGAACAGATGTAAGTAAAAAACGGAAAAATCCTAATATAAAACTTACATCACTGTGAAAACATCAAGATAAAATAAAAATCGGCGGCCGAATTACGGCCGCCCATCGGAGCAACGTCAGAGTCCAGTGTGGCGTTCAACGCGAGGATGCGAGTTGTTCGCGCTGGGTTTCGCGGGCCTTGAGTGCCTCGATGACCTTTGCGTCGATGCCGTAGACGTCGCCGCGGAACGCCATCTCGCCGGTCTGGTCGACCCATGCGGTCTGGTAGACGATGTAGAGCGGCATCGGAGTCGGCAGGTTGATTCGGGTGGTCGGGTTCCAGCTGCCCATCACCCGCGCCCGTCGTTCCGGCGACCAGTCGGGGGAGCCGTCGAGCAGGTAGTCCGCCAGCCAGATCGGATCCTGCAGGCGCACGCAGCCATGCGACAGGGCGCGGTCGGCCTTCTGGAAGAAGCTCTTCGACGGCGTGTCGTGGAGGTAGACGCTCCAGTTGTTCGCCATCATGAACTTGACCTTGCCCAGCGCGTTGCCCGGCCCCGGCTCCTGCCGGATGCGCAGGTTGCGCATGCCGCCGGCGCCGACGCCCTGCCAATCGACCGACCCGTCGCTCATCTCCCGGCCGCCGCTCCAGCTCGAGAACAGCTTGTAGTTGCGACTGGACAGATAGGTCGGGTCGTTGCGCAGCTTGGGCAGGTACTCCTTGCTCGCGATCGAGGGCGGCACGGTCCAGGTCGGGTTGAATTCGAGATAGGTCAACGCGCTGTTGAACATCGGCGTCGGCAGGTCGGGCTTGCCGACCACCACATCCATGGTCCGCACCAGCTTGCCGTCGGTGACGATGTCCATGGTGTAGGCGGCGAGGTTGACCATCAGGTAGTCGTCGCCGAGATCGTCCGGCAGCCAGCGCAGCCGCTCCATGCTGGCGATGATCTGGTTCATCCGGTCGGCGCCCTGCTTGTTCAGGGTGGCGATGGTGCCGCGGCCGAGGATGCCGTCGGGCTTCAGCCCGTGCTTGGTCTGGAACTGCTCCACCGCCGTCACCAGCACCGGGTCGTAGACCGGGCTCTGGTCGGTCGGGTCGCCGGCGAACTCGCCGGTCGCGGTCAGCCGGGCCCGCAGCACCGGCACGCGGTCGCTCGACTGCCCCGGCCGCAGGCTCTCGCCGGCCGGGATGGTCGGCCAGCCGGCATCCGCCAGCGCCTCATAGCCGCGCAACGCGCCCTTCAGCTGCTGGTACAGCGCATGCTTCGGCGCCAGCTCGACCAGGAACGCATCGGCGTCGGGCAGCATCGACGCGGCGGTGGCGAGGCCGGCGCGGTCGACCGGCTTCGGGGTGATGTCGAAATTCTTGTCGACGTCGCGCGGCACCAGCCGCCCGGAATGGACATCGGCGCCGTAGCGCATCACCGCGGCGCTGAGCAGGATCTCGGCCGCGACCACATCCTCGGCATCGCCGGAGCGGATCAGCCCCTGCAGCGCCTCGACATAGTAGTCGGACGGGCGCAGCCCCTCGTCGCCGGCCTTGGCCAGGCGGGCGACGATCGGGTCGACCCGCCGGTCCAGCCGGCCGTCCGTGTCGATCCACAACGGGAACCAGCCGCGCGCGGCGTAGAGGTCGCGCACGTCGCCGGCCTTCAGGATCACGCCGCCGACCGCGACCGTGTTGGCGGTGCCGATGGCGGCCTCGATCGCCAGGCGCGGGTCGGACAGGCCAGCGGCCGCCTGGGTGGGGGGCGCGGCCTGAACCAGGGCGGCCTGTGCCATGGTCGCCGGCAGGCCGGCCGAGCACAGCAGCAGGGACAAGAGGGGGACGGCGAGGCGGCGCATGATCAATTCTCCGGCGAACCTTAAATACCTAGCGCGGCAATCGGATAAGAGGAGCCCACTATGCGTAAATCGATCGTGAAAGTCACAGTACGTTGCCAATAAGCAACATAATCAAGCAATTTTATCCAACCTGGTCCGCGCTGTCCAGGGACGGCTTTGGCCTTCCCGCCCGGCCGGCGCCCGCCTAGGTTACGCAGCATGAACGCCGCCACACCCCCCTCCGTCCTCGATACGGCCAAGGGCCGTCACCCCTTGCGCTCGCTCGCGCCCTATCTCTGGCCGCCGGGCCAGTTGGAGATGCGGGCGCGGGTGGTGATCGCGGTGCTGCTGCTGATCGCGGCCAAGGTCGCCAGCGTCTACACCCCGATCTTCTACAAGGACGCGATCGACACCCTGTCGATGAAGGGCGGGCTGGCGCTGATGCTGCCGGTCGGCGCGATCCTGGCCTATGGCATGGCGCGGGTACTGAGCCTGGCCTTCGGCGAGCTGCGGGACGCGATCTTCGCCAAGGTGGCGCAGCGCGCCATCCGCCGCACCGGCCTGGCCACCTTCGAGCACCTGCACGGCCTGTCGCTGCGCTTCCATCTCGACCGCCAGACCGGCGGCCTGTCGCGGGCGATCGAACGCGGCAATGCGGCGATCGACACGCTGCTGCGCTTCATGCTGTTCAACATCTTGCCGACCCTGGTCGAGATCCTGTTCGTCGTCGCCGTGCTGTGGTGGATCCTCGACATCTGGTTCGCCCTGGTGACGTTGGTCACCGTCATCCTCTACGTCGCCTTCACCCTGATGGTGACGGAATGGCGGACCAAGTACCGCCGGCAGATGAACGAGACCGACCAGGAGGCCAACACCAAGGCGATCGACAGCCTGCTGAACTTCGAGACGGTCAAGTATTTCGGCAACGAGGCGCATGAGGCGCGGCGCTACGAGGCGTCGCTGATCCGGTACGAGCGCGCGGCGGTACGCAGCCAGGTCTCGCTGTCGCTGCTGAACATCGGCCAGGCCGCGATCATCGCCGCCGGGCTGACCGCCGTGATGTGGATGGCGGCCCAAGGCATCGTCGACGGCAAGCTGACGGTCGGCGACTTCGTGCTGGCCAACACCTATCTGATCCAGCTGTACCTGCCGCTGAACTTCTTCGGCTTCGTCTACCGCGAGGTGAAGCAGGCGCTGGTCGACATCGAGAAGATGTTCTCGCTGCTCGGCGTGCCGCCCGATGTGACGGATGCCCCCGGCGCCCCGCCGCTGGAGGTGCAGGGCGGCACGGTCAGCTTCACCGATGTCGAGTTCGGCTACGACCCGCGCCGGGTGATCCTGAAGGGGGTGACCTTCACCGTGCCGGCCGGCCACACCGTCGCCATCGTCGGTCCGACCGGCGCGGGCAAGTCGACCGTCAGCCGCCTGCTGTTCCGCTTCTACGACGTCACCGCCGGGTCGGTGCGGATCGACGGCCAGGACATCGGCGAGGTGACCCAGGCCAGCCTGCGCGCCGCCATCGGGATCGTGCCGCAGGACACCGTGCTGTTCAACGACACCATCCGCTACAACATCGCCTATGGCCGCCCGGGCGCGAGCGAGGAGGAGGTGGTGGCGGCGGCGCAGATGGCCCGCATCCACGAGTTCATCCTGCGCCTGCCCGACGGCTACGAGACCAAGGTCGGCGAGCGCGGGCTGAAGCTGTCCGGCGGCGAGAAGCAACGCGTCGCCATCGCCCGCACCATCCTGAAGGACCCGGCGATCCTGCTGTTCGACGAGGCGACCTCGGCGCTGGACACCAACACCGAGCGCGAGATCCAGGCCAATCTGCGCGAGGTCAGCCGCGGCAAGACCACGCTGGTGATCGCGCATCGCCTGTCGACCGTGATCGACGCCGACGAGATCATCGTGCTGGCGGACGGCCGCATCGCCGAACGCGGCAGCCACGCCGACCTGCTGGCCCAGGACGGCCGCTACGCCGAGATGTGGCGCCGGCAGCAGGAGGCGGCGGAGCGCGGCGAACTGGTGGCGCCCGACCGGCCGAACCGCGACCCGGTGACGGTCGAGGTCTCGTGACCGCAGGGCGCCTGATCCTGGCGCTGGGCATACTGATCGGACTCTGCGTCCCGGCCGCGGCGTCGCCGCTTCCCCGGTCGGTGGTGTTCGCGCGGGCCTTCGGCCCCGACTTCACGGTGACGGCCAAGGACGGCGCGACCCATCTCTCCGGCCTGGAGATCGGCCGCCTGGACGTGCCGAGCGGCCGCATCGTGGCTTGCGATCCCTTCGCCTGCGACGGCGCCGAAGCCTTCACCCGCAGCGTGCCGACCGGCACGTTCCCGGTCCAGCTGGCGATGGCCCGGCTGCCGGCCGGCGACCAGCGGGTGGCGTTCGCGCGCATCCTGTTCGCCGATCGGCCGGCGCTGCGCTGGACCATGGCGCTCCACCCCGGTCAGCACCCGAAGGATCTCAAGCCCGGCTATTTCTTCGGCTACGGGGTCGACACCGGCACCGGCGCATTCATGGATGCGAGCGTCCAGGCCCCCTATCTGGCAGAGACCGCGGACAGCGATCTCACCGCGGATCTGGTCGACGTCATGAACCGGGCCGAAGCGGAGAACCGGGGCGGGCTGCTCTACGCGACCGGCCCAGGCAATGTCGCCATGATCTCCTCCGGCTTCGGGGACGGCCTCTACCCATCGTATTTCGGCCTCGACAAGGCCGGCCGGGTGGTCGCGCTGGTCACCGATTTCGGCGTGGTGGAGTGGCGGGCCGGGAAGTAGCCGGCCGCTCCTTCCGTCACCGGCGCGGCAGGACCGCTCCCGCCAGGCGTTCGGGCATCAGGGTCGGTGCCGTGGCCGCCTTGGCCGGGCTGCGCACGAACACCGCGACCGACAGCGCGCCCAGGATGGCGATGGCGCCGGTCAGCACGAAGGCGCCGGCGAAGCTGCCGGTCCATTCGACGATGAAGCCGGTGACCGCCGGGGCGACGATGCCGGCGAGGTTGGCGATCAGGTGGACGAAGCCGCCGACGCTGCCGACCCGCCCCGGCTCCACCGTGTCCAGCACGATCGCCCAGTAGGTGTTGGCGGTCAGGTACATGAAGAAGACCGAGATCGCCATCAGCGCCACCACGGCGGCGACGCCCGTGACCACGCCCGCCAGAGCGACGCAGACCGCGGCGATGGCCAGGCTGCCGGCCAGGATCAGCTTGCGCGCGAACAGCGGGTTGCCGGTGCGCTTGTAGATGTGGTCGCAGACGAAGCCGCCCAGCACCATGCCGACGCAGCCGACCAGCCAGGGGATGGCGTTGACCACGCCCATCTTCTGGATGCTGAGGTGCTGGGCCGAGGTCAGGTAGCTGGGGAACCAGGACAGGAAGAAATAGAGGATGTAGGCGTAGCCGAAGAAGGCGAAGGCGGTGGCCAGGATGGCCGGCCGCCGGAGATAGGCCGAGAGCGGCAGCCGGGACAGCGCCGGGGCGTCGGCCCTCGCCTTCTCCACTGTCTCCTGCTCGCTGTCCTCGAGCCAGCGGTGCTGGTCCGGCCGGTCGGTGGCGAACAGCACCCAGCACGCCACCCAGGCCAGCCCGATCACGGCGATGACGATGAAGGAGATGCGCCAGCCCGCCATCACCGCGATGGTGCCGACCACCGGGCCGGCCAGGGCGGCGCCGATCGGCTGGCCGGCATTGGCGAGGCCGACGGCGCTGGCCTGCTCGTGGCGGGGGAACCAGTTGCTGACCACCTTGTTCGCGGTGGCGCTGAACGGCCCCTCGCCCATGCCGAAGATCACCCGCACCACCAGCAGGGCGGCGATGCTGGTGGCCGCCGCGGTCAGCCCGCAGAACACCGACCAGACCGTCATGGCCAGGGTGAACACGTTCTTCGGCCCGATCCGATCGGACGCCCAACCGCCGACGAAGCAGAACAGCGCGTAGCCGAAGAAGAAGCTGCTGAAGACGATGCCGAGGCGGGCGGGGTCGAGGTCGAGATCCTGGGCGATCAGCGGTGCCGCGATCGACAGCGCCGCCCGGTCGAGGTAGCTGATGCCGCCGCCGAGGAACAGCAGGAGGACGATGAACCACCGCAGGCGCGCGAACATGGCGTCCCTCCCCTATGGGACCGGCCGCTGCGGCCAGTCGCCTATGGTGCCGGCCTTGCTGGCCGGTCGGATTGCTTGCCCGTCCGCGCCCCGGACGGACGCAGACGGATCGGTGACGTCAGGCCGCCGGCGGCCGGTCGGTGCCGCGCATCAGGATCTGCTGGTGCGCGCCGGTGACCTGGGCGTGGAACGCCAACGCCGCCTCGGACAGGTCGGACTCGGGCCGCTGTTCCGGCGCGAAGTTGTGGAAGGCATCGACGCCGCGGACCAGCGTGGCGGTGTCGTGCGTGCCGACGACCTGGCGGACATGGGTCGGCAGGTAGCGGATGGCGAAGCCGATGCGGCGCTTGCCCGACGGGTTCGGATCCGAGCCATGGATCAGCCGGACATGGTGCAGCGACATCTCGCCGGGCTGCAGCACCAGCATGTGCGCCCGGTTCTCATCGACCTCGACCGCGATCTCCTGGCCGCGCGACAGCAGGTTGTTGGCGGCGAAGGTGTCGCGATGCGGCACCTGGTCCAGCAGGTGGCTGTCCGGGATCACCCGCATCGCCCCGTTTTCCGCCGTGCTTTCGGACAGCGCGACCCAGGCGGTGACGATGTCGGCGGGGTCGAGGCCCCAATAGGTCGAATCCTGGTGCCAAGAGACGTAGCCGGGATCGTGCGGCTCCTTGATGAAGAAGCTCGACCCCCAGGCCAGAATGTTGGGACCGATGATATCCTCGACCGCGTCGAGGATGCGGGGATGCCGGATCAGGTCGTCCAGCCAGGTGAACAGGAGATGGCTCTTGTGACGCAGCGGCCCCTTCAGCGCGCCATGTGCGGCCTCATGCGCCTCGAGCTGCCGGCGGGCCTCCGCCGCCTCCTTGGCCGAGAGCGCGCGGATCGGCGCGACATAGCCATGCTGCTGGTAGTGCGTCACCGAATCCGGGGACAGCATCTTCATGGCGGTTCCTCCGATGCCGGATACCTTGGCGGTATCCGAATTTCATTGGTGTCGTTATAATTTCAAATATGGAACGCCAGATGGACGACGAAGTCAACGCTGACGACAGGGGGGCCGACGACACCGCCCCCCGCCCCGGCGCGCCCGCGCTGGAGAAGGGGCTGGACCTGCTGGAGGCGCTGGCGGCCGAACCCGGCGGCATCACCCAGAAGCAGCTGGCGGCCCGCGTCGGCCGATCGGTCGGCGAGATCTTCCGCATGCTCGGGGTGCTGGAGCGGCGCGGCTATGTCGCCCGCAATCCGAAGACCGGCGAATACGGCCTGACCCTGCGGTTGTTCCAGCTCGGGACGCAGCACCCGCCGACCCGCCGGCTGCAGCAGGCGGCGCTGCCGGTGATGGAGGCGCTGGCCGCCCAGGTCGCGCTGGCCTGCCATCTCAGCATGGCCAGCGGCGAGCATTTCCTGATTGTCGCCCAGGCGGAGCCCGACCGGCCGATGGGCTGGACGGTGCGGCTCGGCGCCGTCTTCCCGCTGTCGACCCATCTGGTCTCGGCCCGCATCCTCACCGCCTTCCAGCGGGAGCCACGGCGCGGCGAGATGGTGCGGATCATGGCGCAGCGCGACGACCTGCCGGTCGACGACATCCTGGCCCGGCTGGAGGGCATCGCGGCGACCGGGCACGACGTGGCGCCGAGCGAGACGGCGCCCGGCCTGACCGACATGAGCGCGCCGATCCTGGATCCCTCCGGCCTCGCCGTCGCGGCGCTGAGCCTGCCCTACCTGCCGCAGCGCGGGAACACGGTGTCGCTGGCCGAGGCGCTGGCCGCGCTGCGCGAAGCGGCCGCGCGCATCTCGGAGCAGATCGGCGGCCCGGCCGGCTGAGGCGGTGCCTCAACCCTCCTGCTTGGCCTTGGCCAGCCGCGCGCTCTCGCGCTTCAGCGGACGGCTGACCGGGCAGACCTCCTGGACGAATCCGTTCAGCGTGTTGGCCAGGTTGTCCTGCAGCAGCCGGTAGTAGACGTACTGGCCGCGCTTCTCCCCGGCGATCAGCCCAGCCGCCTCGAGCACGCTGAGATGCTGCGAGATCGACGGCTTCGACATCTCGAAGCGCGAGGCGATCTCGCCGGCGCTGAGCTCGGCATGGGCGAGATAGGCCAGGATCTTGCGGCGGTGGACCGACGACAGGGCTTCGAAAACACGCTGCATGATGGTCCCGCCACAAGCTCGACACAGTAATTAAGTATTTAACTAACCATTGACAGCCGCGCCGCCTTCTAGTTAGGTAAATACCTAATTACCGAATTCGACGGCGCGACGCAACCGTTGCCGGGACGAAGGGGGCACCCATGGCCTGTCTCTCCACCCCGCGGATGATGGCCGATGCCGAAACCAGCGCAGTGCGCGGCCGGGTGGAATGGGCCCCGGCGCGGTCGCTGTGGACCGGCGGTATGACGGTCGCGGCGCTCGGCCTCGCCCCCTTCGCCACGAGTTGGAGCGCCGTGGCGCTGTTCGTCGCCACCACCGCCGTCACGATCTGCGCCGGCCATTCCGTCGGCATGCACCGGCTGCTGATCCATCGCAGCTTCGCGGCGCCGCTGTGGGTCGAGCACCTCATGGTCACTCTCGGCACGCTGGTCGGCATGGCCGGGCCGGTCGGCATGATGCGGCTGCACGATACCCGCGACTGGGCCCAGCGCCAGGCGGAGTGCCACGACCTGCACGCCCACCGTGCCGGCATGCTGCGCGACGCCTGGTGGCAGATGCATTGCCGGCTGGTGCTGGACCGCCCGCCCCGCTTCGCGCCGGAAGCCCATGTCGTCCAGAACCGGTTCTACCGCTTCCTGGAACGCAGTTGGATGCTGCAGCAGCTGCCCTGGGCCCTCCTGTTCTGGAGCATCGGCGGCCTGCCCTGGCTGGTCTGGGGCGTGCCGGTGCGGGTGGCGGTGTCGCTGACCGGCCACTGGCTGGTCGGACACTTCGCGCACCGCCGCGGTGACCAGGGCTGGCGCGTCGAGGGCGTGGCGGTGCAGGGCTACAACATCCGCCATTGCGGCCTGGTCACCTTCGGCGAGTCCTGGCACGGCAACCACCACGCCTTCCCGGACTCGGCCCGCCTCGGGCTCGAACCCGGCCAGGCCGATCCCGGCTGGTGGCTGCTGTGCGCCCTGGAGCGCTTGGGCCTGGTCTGGGACCTGAAGCAACCCGCCGACCTGCCGCCGCGGGCAGGGCTGCAGCGGGTGCGGCCGGCGCAAGCCGCGGGCTGACTGGGCTCCATGAGACAGGAGGAAACCATGCCCTGGATCGGGGCCACCCTTCTCGGCGCGCTCGTGCCCGCCGCTATCGTCTCGGTAGTGTTGGCGTGGCAGGAGTCTGCGGCCCTGTTGCTGCCGGCCTTAAGCTTCGCCTTCATTATCACGCTCGGCCATACCCTCATCCTCGGCCTGCCGGTGGCGCTTTTCTATCGCGCGAAGCGCTGGCATCGGCCCGAGTTGGCCGTCGCGACCGGATTCCTGATCGGAGTGGTCCCGGTCGGCGTGCTCGGCTGGCGGATACCCGTCTGGCCGGGATACCTTCTCATCCTTGTCCTGTTCGGAGGCCTCGGCGCATCCGGGGCGCTGGCGTTCTGGCTGACGCTGCGCCGGGCCGGCGTCCTGGATGGCGCCCCTGCGTCCTCTGAATAGGCACGCCCGGCCAAATCGCCTAGCCTTCCCAATGCAGAATCAGGCGCAAGGGACCCACGGGTGACGGCGGAGACGATCGATGGCATGGCGGCGCAGATCCGCGGCGGCGACCGCCGGACCCTGGCCCGCGCCATCACCCTGGTCGAGTCCCGCCGCAGCGACCATCGCGAGCGGGCCGAGGCGCTGCTCGAAGCTCTGGCGCCTGCTGCCGGCGGTGCGGTGCGGATCGGCATCTCCGGCCCGCCCGGCGTCGGCAAATCGACCTTCATCGAAGCCTTCGGCCTGCACCTGACCGGCCAGGGCCATCGCGTCGCGGTGCTGGCGGTCGATCCCTCGTCGCAACGCTCCGGCGGCTCGATCCTGGGCGACAAGACGCGGATGGAGCTGCTGACCCGCGACCCGGCCGCCTTCATCCGCCCCTCCCCGGCCGGCGCGACGCTGGGCGGGGTGGCGCGGCGGACGCGCGAATCCCTGCTGCTGTGCGAGGCCGCCGGCTATGACGTGGTGGTGGTCGAGACCGTCGGCGTCGGCCAGTCGGAGACCGCGGTGGCGCAGATGGTCGACGTGTTCCTGCTGCTGCTGATGCCCGGCGCCGGCGACGAGCTGCAGGGCATCAAGCGCGGCATCGTCGAGGTCGCCGACATCCTGGTGGTGAACAAGGCCGATGGCGACCAGAAGGGCGCCGCCAACCACGCCGCCGCCGAATACCGCCACGCTTTGGCGCTGCTGCGCGGCAGCGGCGGTTGGGCGCCGCCCGTGCTGCAATGCTCGGCGCTGGAGAACCGCGGCATCGACGCGGTGTGGGACATGATCGGCCGCTTCCGCGCCGAGATGGCCGAGGCCCTGGCCGTGCGCCGCGCCGACCAGGCCCGAGGCTGGCTGTGGCGCGAGCTGGGCGACGGGCTGCTCGACGCCCTGCGCGGCCATCCCGCCATCGCCGCGGCGCTGCCGGCGCTGGAGGCCGAGGTCGCCGCCGGCCGCCTGCTGCCGACTTTGGCCGCCCGGCGGCTGCTGGAGCGGTTCCTGGGGAGCTGACGGCCGGACCGTTCGATCGGTCGGGCCCGCGCGTTGCACGGACCCGACCGGATCGTCCTCAGGCCTTCTTCGACGGCGCGACGGCCACCGTGGTGCTGCCGGGCTTCGCCTTTTCGGGGGCGTTCTTCTTCGGCTTCTTGGCTTCCTTGTTCGATCGCATCTGACCTTTGGCCATAGCGTGTCTCCGACTCACTGTTCAAACCGCGCGTCATGATCGGACGGCCGGGGCAAACCGTAAAGGTTGAACTGATTCAGGGGATCCCGGGCGCCAATCCCGGGTCCAGCCCGACGACGCGATGCGCTATGCTGGCCCGGACCGAGACGGATGCCAGGAGGCGGCGATGACCACCCATGACGCGATCATCATCGGCACGGGCCAGGCTGGCCCCGCCCTGGCCGACCGGCTGAGCCGCGCCGGCCAGCGCGTCGCGGTCATCGAGCGCGGGCGCTTCGGCGGCACCTGCGTCAACACCGGCTGCATCCCGACCAAGACCATGGTCGCCAGCGCCTATGCCGCCCGCATGGCCCAGCGCGCCGCCGAATACGGCGTGGTGCTGTCCGGCCCGCCCGGCATCGACATGGTCAGGGTCAAGGCGCGCAAGGACGAGGTCTCCGGCCAGTCGCGCACCGGCGTCGAAGGCTGGATGCGCGGCCTGCAGAACGGCACCGTGATCCAGGGCCACGCCCGGCTGACCGGCCCGAACAGCGTGCAGGTCGGTGACGAGACCCTGACCGCCGACCGGATCTTCCTGAATGTCGGCGGCCGTGCCTTCGTGCCGCCGCTGCCGGGCCTCGACACCGTGCCGTATTTGACCAACAGCACGATGATGGACCTTGCCACCGTGCCGGAGCATCTGGTGATCGTCGGCGGCTCCTATATCGGGCTGGAGTTCGGCCAGATGTTCCGCCGCTTCGGCTCCCGGGTCACGATCATCGAGCAAGGCCCACGGCTGATCGGACGCGAGGACGAGGATGTCTCGACCGCCGTGGCCGGCTTCCTGGAGAAGGAAGGCATCGCGATCCGCACCAACGCCACCTGCATAAGCCTGGTGCGGCATGGCGACGGTGTGGCGGCGACGGTCGATTGCACCGCGGGCGCGCCTGTCGTCACCGGGTCGCATCTGCTGCTGGCGGTCGGGCGGCGGCCGAACACCGGCGACCTCGGGCTGGAGGCGGCCGGGGTGGCGACCGACGAGCGCGGCTACATCACGGTCGACGACCAGCTGCAGACCAGCGTGCCCGGCATCTGGGCGCTGGGCGACTGCAACGGCCGCGGCGCCTTCACCCACACCGCCTACAACGACTTCGAGATCGTCGCCGCCAACCTGCTGGACGGCGACACCCGCCGGCTGAGCGACCGCATCCCGGCCTACGCCCTGTACACCGACCCGCCGCTGGGCCGCGCCGGCATGACCGAGGCGGAGGCGCGGCGGGCCGGCCGGCACATCCTGGTGGCCAAGCGGCCGATGACCCGCGTCGGCCGCGCCGTCGAGAAGGGTGAGACCGAGGGCTTCATGAAGGTGGTGGTCGATGCCGGCAACCGGCAGATCCTGGGCGCCGCCATCCTGGGCACCGGCGGCGACGAGGTGGTGCACGGGCTCTTGGACCTGATGTACGCCAAGGCGCCCTACGACGTGCTGCAGCGGTCGATGCCGATCCACCCCACGGTCTCGGAGCTGCTGCCGACCCTGCTCGGTTCGCTGGAGCCGGCGGCGTGAGCGGCCGCGACCGGGTCGAGGCGGAGGTGATGCGGGCGCTGCGAGAGGCGCTGCCACGCGGCCGGCCGATCAGGCCGGGGGATCGGCTGATCGAGGATCTTGGGATCGATACCGATGCCGCCACCCGGCTGGCCTGGGATATCGAGACCGTCCTTGGCGTCGACCTGCCGCGCGACGACTACAAGGCCGTGCTGACGGTCGAGGCGCTGATCGACCTGGTCGACCGCCACTACGACCCGGCCACGGCGGACCCGAAGCACGGCTGGCACATGTGACGGGCGACGGCCCGCGGACCGATCCGGCCGGGCTCGTCCAGGTTCAGCCTTTTGGGTGAGCCGCGCCGCGGCTGGGACCGCTTTGCCGGCGTTGCACAAGCGGCGAGCACAGGCCAAGCTGAAGCAGTTGCCGGAGGCCAATGCCGATGCGCGCACCACGCCGGCTGACCGTCATCGTCTCGCTGGACGTTGTCGGCTTCACACGCCTTGTGCAGACGGACGAGCGCGCCACCCTGGCGGAGCTCGCAGCCATCCGCCGCGACCTGCTGAACGCGACGCTCGAAGCCCGCCACGGCCACATCTTCAAGACCATGGGCGACGGCGTGCTGATCGAGTTCTCCAGCATCGAGGACGCGGTCTGCTGGACGGTCGAGTTCCAGGAGGCGATGGCGGCACGCAACGCCCTGCAGCCTCGGCGGCCGATCCTGGTCCGGGCGGGGATCGCACTCGCCGACGTCTTCGTCTCGGGAAAGGAGCGGTTCGGCGCCGCCATCGCCTTTGTCGTCCGCCTGCAGGAGGTGTCGCCGCCTGGCGGGATCGCGATGACCCATTCCGTCCGCTGGCAGCTCGGCCGGGACCTGGCAGCGCCGTTCGTCCGCATGCTCAAGACGCTCAAGAGCTTCGAAGAGCCGATGGAGGTCTGGGTCTGGGCACCCGGTGGCGTGAAGGTCGAGGATTCCGACGCATCGGCGGAGCAAGGCACGGCCACCGAGGATGAGGAAGAGGACCTGCCCTCGATCGTGGTCCTGCCCTTCGACAACCTCTCGGGCGACCCCTCCGCGGCCGCGCTCGCCGACGGCACCGTCGAAGAGATCACCGCGACGCTCTCCTGCATCCGCGACTTCACGGTCATCGCCCGCAATTCGGCCTATGCCTATGCCGCCGAGGCGGGGCCGGCGGATCCGCATGAGGTCGCACGTGCGCTGGGGGTGCGATACCTGCTCAAGGGCAGCCTGCGGAAATCCGGCAAGCGGGTGCGGATCATGGCGCAGCTGATCGACGCGGCCAGCGGGCTGCATCTGTGGTCCGGTCGCTTCGACGGGGTCCTCGAGGACGTGTTCGACCTGCAGGATCGGATCGCGGAAGGCGTCGCCGGCGCGCTGCATCCCTCCATCCGCGCGGCGGAGATCACGCTGGCGCAGCGCAAGCGGCCAGACAGCCTCGCCGCGTATGATTTCGTGATGCGCGCCCTGCCGCATCTCTGGGCCCATCGCAAGGCCGAGAACATCGAGGCGATCCGGCACCTCGACGCGGCGCTGGCGCTGGACCCGGACTATGCCCGCGCGGCCGCCCTTGCCGCCTGGGCGCATGCGCAGCAGGTCACCTACAACTGGACCACGGATTTCGCGGCCGAGCGGGCGGAGGGCGGCCGCCTGATCGAACTGGCGGCAGAGAATGCCCATGATGACCCGACCGCGCTGAGCGCCCTGTCCACGGCGGTCATGCTGCTGTTCGGCGATGTCGAACGCGCCCGGCTGTTCGTCGAGGAGGCCTTGGCACTCGACCCCAACCATGCCTGGGCCTGGACCCGGCAGGGCTTCCTGCATGTCTATCGCGGCGACCCGGCGGCGGGCCGGCCCTGCTTCGAGCGCGCCATCCGCCTCAGCCCTCTCGACCCGTTCAGCTTCAACTGCTTCATCGGCCTGGGCCTCGCCGCCTTTGCGGAGGGGCGACCGGAGGAGGCCGCAGGCTGGACCCGGCGCGCCCTGCATCAGAAGCCGGCGGCGACCTGGATGTTCCGTGACCTCGCCGTCTTCCTCGCCCATGCCGGGCAGATTGACGCCGCGCGCGAGGCGCTGGCGAAGCTGACGGCGTCGCGCCCGGAACTCACCGTATCGACCGTGGCCGAAGCCCTGCACTACTTCGGACAGGATCTCCTCAGCCGCTATCTCGACGGCCTGCGCCGCGCCGGCCTGCCGGACTGATCCGGCGCCGCTGCCTGGACAATCCATCGCCCTGCGGCGGGTGCCGGAGGCCGAAGCCGCCCCTCTCTTGGCCCAAGGGACGACGCCCGGCATCTGCGCCTGGCGCTGACACCGGCCCCGGCCGCGGTCTAGACTGGGAGCTCGCCGAGCCCAGGAGGACGCGCCATGGCCACGCCCCCGCCCGTCAGGCCCGACACGCCAGCCCCGGATTTCCGGCTGCCGGCCACCGACGGCCGCACCTACACGCTGGACGACGTCGCCGGCCCGCGCGGCACGGTGATCGTCTTCCTGTGCAACCACTGCCCCTATGTGAAGGCGGTGATCGACCGGCTGGTCGCCGACGCCCGCGTGCTGCTGGCCGAGGGCATCGGCGTCGCCGCCATCTGCTCGAACGACGCGACCAGCCATCCGGAGGACGGCTTCGACCGGATGAAGGCCTTCGCCGCCGCGCACGGCTTCCCCTTCCCCTACCTGCATGACGAGGACCAGTCGGCGGCGCGGGCCTATGAGGCGATCTGCACCCCCGACTTCTTCGGCTACGACCGGTGGCGCGGGCTGAAGTACCGCGGCCGGCTGGACGAGGGCCGCACCACCCCGCCGCCGCCCGGCGCGCGGCGCGAACTGGTCGAGGCGATGCGCCGGATCGCCGAGACCGGCGAGGCGCCGGATGAGCAGCCGCCGTCGATGGGGTGCTCGATCAAGTGGAAGGCGGCGTGAGGCGAGATGCTTCCGGCGTCAGCGCCCGGCGCCGAGCGCTGCCTCATACTGCTCCGGCTTGAACCCCACCAGCAGCCGGCCGCCGAGGTCGAGCACCGGCCGCTTGATCATCGAGGGCTGGTCGAGCATCAGCGCGATCGCCTTGGCCTCGGTCAGCCCCTCCCGGGCCGCGTCCGGCAGCTTGCGGAAGGTGGTGCCGGCGCGGTTCAGCAGCACCTCCCAGCCGACCTGGCGGGCCCAACCCTCGAGCGTGGCGCGCTCGACGCCCATCGCCTTGTAGTCGTGGAAGGCGTAGGCAACGCCGTGGCTGTCGAGCCAGGCCCGCGCCTTCTTCATCGTGTCGCAGTTCTTGATGCCGTAGATCGTGACGGGGGCCGCTTTCGCCATGTCAGGTCCGCTCAGCTCATGCGTGTCGGGCAGACCATAAGGGCGGCCGGAACGCGCGTCATCCACGCAGCGGCCACTGGCCGAGAATATGATACTGGCTTCGGCCATACAGGCTGCGCACAAGGGCGAAATCGCTAGCCTTTAAGGTGATCGGTTTGTCGAGCCGCATCTCGGGAAACGGCTTCCGACCGTAAAGCAGGGTCATATGCGGCACGAATTGGGGGAGCGGAGGAACCGAAAGTCCGACAGCCTTCATCCCCGCAACGATGGTCTCTTGCAGGCCGGCCAGCGCGGCAGAGCCACGATTGCAGAGCAGGACGAGCGCGTGCCGTCCCTTCCCGACTTTGAAACTCGCCACACGATCAAATGTTACATCGAACTGCGGCACGTCGACGATCAGTGCCCCCCGCAGGGCTGCGTCGAGGATGTCCGACGGCAAACTCTGATAGCCGCCGACACGCAGGAGCGAGACATGCAACAGCTCTGTTGGGCGCCGACGCCCCCCAAAACCATCCCGATGTTGCAAGCGGTCGAGAAGCTCCGTTGCAAGTGCCGCCGCGGTCGAGCCCAACAAGATAGCAAAGAAAACGCTGTCCTCGCGTTTCCCTCCTCCTGGCGGAGGAGCAGACGTGGGTAATGATGGGGGTCGCAGCGGAGGCAGCAGAGGCATGTCGAGGTCCAGCCAAAGCTGCCTCGGATCGTCGTACGTCCCCGCCGACCATCGCCTCGCTGCCATCCGATTGGCCTTCTTCCCGTGATCGCACCGGACAACCAGCCCCCAGATGACATGGTTTGCCGGCGGGTCCGCGGCAAGACACCGCCGGATTCACATCCTTCGAACTCCGATGTCCAGATCGTCGGGGCTCGCGCGTCATAGGGTCGGCGGAGCATGCTGCCCGCCACAACCATCGGGGAGACTTCCCATGCAGTACATGCTGTTGCTCTACGCGAACGAAGGTGGCTGGGCCCATCTGACGCCCGCCCAGCAGGAACAGGGAGTCGCGGCCTACAGGGCGTATTCGGAGGCGTTGACGAAGGCCGGCGTGCTCAAGGGCGCGGACCGCCTCCAGGGCAGTTCGGCCGCGACCACCGTGCGCCTGACCGACGGCAAGCCGCAGGTGCTGGACGGCCCCTATGCGGATTCGCGCGAACAGCTGGGCGGCTACTACCTGATCGACGTGCCCGACCTCGATGCCGCGCTCTCCTGGGCCTCCCGCTGCCCGACGGTGGGGCATGGCGTGGTCGAGGTCCGCCCGCTCTGGGCGATGTCGGCCTGAGCCGCGACGCATGAACCTGAGGGAAGGCGGCGCGCAGGCGCAGGGCATGGCGGACGCGGTGGCGCGCCGCAGCTACGGCAAGCTCGTCGCCTTCCTCGCGTCCCGCACCCGGGACGTCGCCGCCGCCGAGGACGCGCTGTCCGAGGCGTTCGCCGCGGCGCTGGCCGACTGGCCGGTGAAAGGCTGCCCGGCGAACCCGGAGGCCTGGCTGCTGACCGCCGCCCGCCGCAAGCTGGTCGACGCCGCCCGGCGGCGCCAGAGCGGCCAGGCCGCGGCCGCCCCGCTGCAGCTGCTGGCGGAGGAGCTGGGCGCCGCGGCAGCGGCCGAGGCCGAGATCCCGGATTACCGCCTGGCGTTGATGTTCGCCTGCGCCCATCCGGCGATCGAGCCCGGCATCCGGGCGCCCCTGATGCTGCAGGCGGTCCTGGGGCTGAGCGCGGAGACCATCGCCTCGGCCTTCCTCTCCTCCCCCGCGGCGATGGGCAAGCGGCTGGTCCGGGCCAAGGACAAGATCCGCCAGGCCGGCATCCCCTTCGTCGTGCCGGGGCGCGAGGATCTTCCCGGCCGGCTCGGCGCCGTGCTGGACGCCGTCTACGCCGCCTTCACCGAAGGCTGGACCGATCCCGGCGGGACCGACACCGTCCGCCGCGACCTGACCGAGGAGGCCCTGTTCCTGGCCCGGCTGGCGACCGAGCTGCTGCCCGGGGAGCCGGAGGCGCTGGGCCTGCTGGCGCTGATGCTGCACGCGCATGCCCGGCGTGGCGCCCGCCGTGACGCCGAGGGCGAGTTCGTGCCGCTGGACAAGCAGGACCCGGCCTCCTGGGACGGCCGCATGATCGCGGCGGCCGAGGCGCTGCTGCGGCGCGCCGGCGCCATGGGCTCGATCGGCCGCTACCAGCTGGAGGCGGCACTGCAGTCGGCGCATGTCCATCGCTGCCGCAGCGGCCGCGCCAACTGGGCCGAGGTGGTGCAGCTGTA
This sequence comes from Inquilinus sp. 2KB_23, assembly GCF_052115705.1. Classification (NCBI taxonomy): domain Bacteria; kingdom Pseudomonadati; phylum Pseudomonadota; class Alphaproteobacteria; order Rhodospirillales; family Rhodospirillaceae; genus Inquilinus; species Inquilinus sp. 2KB_23. Next base: position 106,920 of record NZ_JBFRHF010000020.1, read on the forward strand.
CGACGCGCTGCTGGCATTGGTCGGCTCACCTGTGGTGGCGGTGAATCGCGCCCTGGCGATTGCGGAACTCCAAGGCGCGGAGGCCGGCCTCGACGCGATGCAGGCGGTCGCGTCGGACCCGCGGCTGGCCGAATACGCGCCCTACTGGGTGGCGCAGGCGGAGCTGCTGGCCCGGACCGGAGCCGATGGTGACGCCCGCCGCGCCTTCGAGATCGCGATCGGCCTCGAACGCGACCCCGCCGTCCGCCGCTTCCTGCAGCGGCGACAGTCGGTGCTGGGATCTTTTCGGGACCCCGGGAAAACCTGACACTCCGTGACAGCGATGGCCTGATACACCAGGGATCATCGCGCGACAGTCGGAGGCCGGGATGGGCAAGGCAGCGGTCGGAAAGATCCGGAAGACACCGGCGGCGGTGGCGAAGGGCCGATGCCTGTGCGGCGCGGTGCAGGTCGAGATCGATGTGCCGGCCCGCTGGGCCTGGCACGACCATTCCCAGGCCAGCCGGCACGCCCACGGCGCCGCCTACGCCACCTATGTCGGCAGCTGGCGCAGCCGCTTCCGCATCACCAAGGGCGCCGCCGGCATCACCCGCTTCGAGGACGAGGCGACGGGAACCGCGCGGAGCTTCTGCACCCGGTGCGGGACGCCGCTGTTCTACGAACGGCCGCGCGCGCCGCAGATGGTGAACCTGCCGCGCGCGCTGTTCGAGACCCGCACCGGCCGGGAGCCGCTGTACCACATCGCCATCGAACAGGCGCCGGAATGGACCTACCGGGGCGAGCCGCTGCGCCCCCTGAAGGGCTTCCCCGGCGTCGTGTGGGAAGGCCCGCGACGGAAGAAGCGATCCCAGCCTGAAGGCATGTTCTGAGCGGCCGTCTCCGTCCGGTCAGATGTTCCCGTAGGTCTTGCCGTACCAGTCGGCGATCTCGCCGCCGGTCGCCATCCAGACGTCGCGGTGCGAGGTGATGTGGGCGAGCGCCTTGGCGAAGTGCTGGCTGCGATGGGGGTGGCCGACCAGGAACGGGTGCAGGCAGATCGCCATCACCCGCCCCGACCGGGCGCCGTCCTCGTAGAGGCCGTCGAACTGGTCGCAGATCATCCGGCCGAAGGCCTCGCCGGTCAGCCCCTGTTCAAGGAAGGCGGTGTAGTCGTTGATCTCGACCGAGTATGGCAGCGACAGCATCGAGCCGGTCTTCACCCGCATCGGATAGGGCTGCTCGTCATTGACCCAATCGGCGATGTATCGGATGCCGGCCGCGGCCAGCAGGTCGAGCGTGTCGTGCGATTCACTCAGCGCCGGGCTGAGCCAGCCCCGCGGCCGCCGGCCGGTGCCCTGCTCGATGGCGTCGACCACCGCATTCACCAGCCGCCCCTCCTCCGCCTGCCCGTTCATCAGGGTGGAGTTGTTGGGGCCGTGGCCCATCCATTCCCAGCCGAGCGCGTTGCCGGCCTCGATGATGCGGGGATAGTGCCGGCAGACATCGGCGTTGAGCGCCACGGTGCCCTTGACCCCGTATCGCTCCATCACCTCCATCATCCGCCAGATGCCGACGCGGACGCCGTAGTCGCGCCAGGAATAGTTCAGCACGTCGGGCACCAGCTCTTTGGTCGCCGCGATGATGGAGCTGGAGGGGCGATCGAACAGGAAGTGCTCGATGTTCGGGATGACCCAGACCGCCACGCGCGCCCCGTTCGGCCAGCGCAGCGACGGGCGGTCGACGATGGCGGAATAGGGAAAGCGGTCGTGCTGCTGGGGGGCTGCTGAGACTTGCGACATGGCGTTTCTCTCTTGCTGGGAAGCGAGGGCGTGGACGAGGCAGATCCGGCCATCGCCCTGGCAAGCAAGATAAATTCATCCGGCACTGCGGAGAACAACGCTATAGTTCTGAGGACATCGGACATATCCGTCCGAAATCGGGATGCGATGGATGGACAGTCTCGGCCCTCTCAACGCCTTCGTTCAGGCCGCCGAGGCCCGCAGCTTCACGGCCGCGGGACGGCAGTTGCGCGTCTCGTCCTCGGCGATCGGCAAGGCGGTCACGCGGCTGGAGGAGCAGCTGGGCGTGCGGCTGTTCCACCGCTCCACGCGCACGATCACGCTGACGCCGGAGGGCGCCCGCTTCCTGGAGCGCTGCCGGCGCATCTTCTCCGAGATCGAGGCGGCCGAGCTGGAGATCGCCCAGACACAGGGCGCGCCGCGCGGCAAGCTGCGCGTCAGCCTGCCGCTCGCCGGCATGCTGATGATGCCGGCGCTGAGCGCGTTCATGCGCGCCTATCCGGAAATCGAGCTGGACCTCGATTTCACCGACCGGCTGGTCGACGTGATCGATGAGGGCTTCGATGCCGTGGTGCGCGCCGGCGAGGTCAGCGATTCCAGGCTGATGACCCGGGTGCTGGGCACCTTCCGGCTCATCCTCGTCGCCTCGCCCGGCTATGTCGCGCTGCGGGGCATGCCGCAAACTCCAGGCGACCTCGCCGCCCACGCCTGCCTGCACCATCGCTACGCGACCAACGGCAAGCTCGAGCCCTGGCCGCTGCGCCGCGGGCGCCGGGATGTCGAGCTGCCGACCACGGCGGTGGTGAACACCATCGAGCCCCTGATCGCGATGGCCGAGCAGGGCTTCGGCATCGCCTGCCTGCCGGACTTCGCCCTTCGTCGCCAGCTCGACGCCGGCACGCTCGTCACCGTGCTCGACGCCCACACCGATCACTCCGGCACGTTCCGGATGCTGTGGCCATCGAGCCGCCACCTGTCGCCGAAGCTCAGGGTCTTCGTCGACTTCATGGCGCAGAGCCTGTTCACAGCCTGAGCCGGCCGTTCAGCGAAAGGTCACGGTCTCGAAATCCGCCGACGTGCCCGCCGCCTGCCGCGCGAGATCGGCGATCGCGATGGTCCGGGTCGTCGCTTCGTTCCAGGGGTTGGTGTAGGTCAGCATCCCCGCGGCGGGGTCGATGCGGATGACGGCGAAGGCGTGACCGTCGCCCTTGGTCCACTCGCCATTGCGGCCCGGCTTGCCGCCGAACACCATGGCGACGCCCCTACCGACGTTGTCAGCATTGCCGGCCAGGAAGTCCGTGATCTCCTGCGGCGTCATCTCGGCATCGGCCCGCCGGGCATGGTCGCCGAGGGTGCCGGCGAGCAGCTCCATCACCTTGTTGGTCGGCAGCGCCCCTTGGCTGGGGTCGCGGTGGAAGTAGCGGAACATGGCGCCGACCAGGGCCGCCGCCGCCGGGTCGCCCTTGCCGAACTGGTCGAGATCGTCCGGGCCGAGGTGGTAGACGGTCGTGGCATCGCCGGGGAAGCTGATGTTGAAGCTGCCATCGGCGTTGGCGGTGACGGCCTTGTGCAGGATCGCAGTGCCGGCCGGCGTGTCCGAGAACGCCTTGATCACCGAAATGCCGACGCAATCGCCTTCGCCGGTCTGGTTCAGGGCGATGCCGATGGCGCCCGGAATCGGATCCCCACCCGGCGACGGGATCCACGGCTCGGCCGTGATGACGCTGCCCCTGGCGTCGCGCCGCAGCGCGGCGATGCTGCCATCGGCGCTGAACGTCCCATCCCCGAGGGAAACGACGATGTTCCTGGCGTCGGTTGCGAGTTCCGGCCGCGCGCCGCCGTCGCGCTTGAGCGCATCCTGGAAATCCCGGGCCGCCGCCGCGATTCTCTGGCTCGCCGCACTGTCGGGCCGGGCACCGTGGCTCTGCTCCAGCTCATGGACAAGCTGGCGATAGGCGCCCCCGATGGCGCGCATGCCGGTGGCGTCGCTGGCCGCGCCGGCGCCCGTGGCTGCGGCCGTCGCCAGGACGCAGGCGAGGACGGGCAGCAGCCGATGGCTGATCTGACGAGACACGCTGGGCACCCTCCTGATGGCGCTGAGGGAACCTCCAATCCTGATGTCCCTCCCTGCCCGCAGAATTCCCATCCGGCGTTACGAATTGACGTCGGGGCCCGACAAACCGGTTACGACCGCAACACCGCGTTGCATGGCATGGTTCTAGCCGGGCCGATCACGGTCCGGGCGTCGCCGGCATGCCCTCCAGCAAGATGGCGATCACGGCATCCAGGAGGGGCGTCCGCCGATCCCGGGCGTAGAGGCCATACTGGACGGTCAGCGGCCCCGGCACCCCGGCCGACGGCTTCAACGCCCGCATCGCCCCCGCGCGGACGGATTCGGGCGGCAGCAGCCCGATGCCCAGCCCGTTCTCGACCGCGGCCTGCAGGGCCATGACGCTCCGGCTGGTGAACATCACCCGATGCTCGCGCCCGTCGGCGGCCAGCGCGTCGATCATGCGCCGGCGCCACAGACAGGGCGCGGCGAAGACGACGAGATCGAGCGGCCGGTCCGGATCCGGGACATAGTCCAGGGCGCAGGCCCATTGCAGCTCAACATTCCAGGTGGTCAGGGCGTCGGCCACCACCACGGAGGTCGGGGCGATCATGACATCCAGCCCCTCCTCGGCCCAAAGCCGCCCCAGCGCGACGCTATGCTCGACCGTCACCTCGGGGCGGATGTCGGGATAGGCGCGATGCAGCCGCCCCAGCGCGGCGGGAAGCGTGGCCGTGGCCACCTCCTCGGCCAGGCCGATGCGCACGCCGCCGCTGATTTCGGTCTGCTGCAGCCGGGCCACCGCCTCGTCGCCCAGCGCCAGGATGCGGGTCGCGTAGCCCAGCAGCAGTTCCCCCTCCGCGGTCGGCACCACGCCGCGGCCGGTGCGCTGGAACAGCTGCCGGTCGAGCAGGCCCTCCAGCCGGCGCATCTGCATGCTCAGCGCCGATTGGGTGCGGCCGGTCTGCGCCGCGACCCGGCTCAGGCTGCCCTGCCGGCAGACCGCGACATAGCTGCGGAGAAGGTCGAGGCCGATCTGTTCGGATATCATGTCCGTTGAACTCTGATCTCACCGACATCAGTCTACAAACATATCTCGCGGCCCGCTATCTCCCAGACACGGCACAGCGCAACGCGAGAGGGACCCATGAAAGCGATCCGAGTTCACCGCCATGGCGGGCCGGAGGTGCTGGCCTATGAGGACATCGACATCGGCCAGCCCGGCCCCGGCGAGGTCCGTGTCCGCAACCGGGCGATCGGCCTCAACTTCGTCGACATCTACTTCCGCAGCGGCGCCTATGCCCCGCCCGCTTTGCCCTTCACGCCGGGCAACGAGGGCGCCGGCGAGGTGGTGTCGGTCGGCCCGGGCGTCGAGGGCTTCGCCGCGGGCGACCGCGTGGTCTATGTCGAGACCCTCGGCTCCTATGCCGAGGAGCGCATCGTGCCGGCCCATTTCCTGGTCCCCCTGCCCGACGCCATCGACTTCGAGACCGGCGCCGCGATGATGCTGAAGGGCCTGACCGCGCAATACCTGCTGCGCCGGACCTTTCGCGTCGAGGCGGGGCACACTGTCCTGGTGCATGCGGCGGCGGGCGGGGTCGGCCTGATCCTGACGCAATGGGCGAAGCATCTCGGCGCGACCGTCATCGGCACGGTCGGCTCACCCGAGAAGGCCGCACTGGCGCGCCGGAACGGCTGCGACCATGTCATCGAGTACGGCCACGAGGATTTTGTCGCGCGGGTGCGGGAGATCACCGGCGGCCGCGGCTGCGACGTGGTCTATGACGGCGTCGGCAAGGCGACCTTCGCGGGGTCGCTCGACTGCCTCAGGCGCTTCGGCACCGTCGTCAGCTTCGGCGCGGCATCGGGACCGGCCGAGCCCTTCGACATCGGGCTGCTGATGCGGAAGGGCTCGATCTTCGCCACGTCGCAGCTGCTGTTCGACCATCTGGTGCGGCGCGAGGACGTTCTCGCCATGAGCGCGGACCTGTTCCGCGTGGTTGCGAGCGGCGCGGTGACGGTCCCGGTCCATGCCCGCCTGCCGCTCGCCGAGGCGGCCGAGGCGCACCGCCGGCTCGAAGCGCGGCTGACCACCGGCGCGACGGTCCTGCTGCCATAGGCCTCGGTGCCGGCCTCCTCGTCCTTGATGCTTGAATGATCTTCAGCGGCGCCTTGGTCAGCCGAAGACGATGCCTGCCCTCTGTGCCCGCAGCCGCGGATCGTGCGACCGCACCGTCACCGGACGGCCGTCGAGGATCTCGTGGCAGCGCGCCAGCGTGTCCTCCTCGAGCCGGCGCATCGCCTCGGCGGTGAAGAAGGTCAGGTGCGGAAACAGGATCACGTTGTCGCGATCGAACAGCGCGCTCATCGGATGCCCCGATTTGGTCAGCGGCTCCACCGAATAGACGTCGAGGCCGACGCCGCCGATGCGCCCCGCGACGACCGCCTCGACCAGGGCCGCCTCGTCGATCAGCGCGCCGCGCGAGACGTTGACGACGATCGCGGAGGGTTTCAGGCAAGCCAGCTCGGCCCGGCCGACAAGGCCGCGGGTGCTGTCGCTCAGCGCGCAGTGCACGGACACGAAATCGCAGGCGCGCAGCATGGCCTGCAGGTCGTCGACCTTCTCGATCCCGGCGGCCTGCAGCGTCGCGGCATCGACATGGGGGTCGTAGCCGAGGATTCGGGCGCGGAACCCCTGGCCCGCCATGCGCGCCATGCTCCGCCCGATCCGGCCGCAGCCGACGAGGCCGAGCGTCGCCCCCGAGATGTCGCGGCCCAGCCAGCGTTGCGCCGGCCAGATCCAGCCGTCGCGCGACATCGCCTGCGTGATCTCGGGCAGGCGCTTGGCCAGCGCGATCATCAGGGTGAACGCACCCTCCGCCACCGTTTCCTCGGCGTATTCCGGCACATTGACGACGGGAATGCCGCGCCGCATCGCCGCCGCCATGTCGATGGCATCGATGCCGACGCCGTATTTGACGATGCCCTTGAGCCTGCGGGCCGCGTCGATCACCCGCGCGGTGACCGGCGTGTAGCACATCAGCAGCAGGTCGGCGTCGGCGACCGCGCCGATGAGATCGGCTTCGGAAACGCCGTCCGGCAGGGTGACCAGATCGACGCCGCGCGCGCGCAGGGCGGCGTCGATGCCTGGGCAATCGATCTCCCGGTCGGTCCGCACGGCCTTCATCGACTGTCTCCCATGAGCCGCATCCGCCTACCCAAGCCAGCTCCCGGAGCTGTAGACCGCCGGTCTAGGTCTGTCGAATGAAGTCCGCGACGAGAGCTGCGACCACATCCGGCGCATCCTCGAGGCAGTAATGGCCGACCCCGGCCAGGCGACGGACCGGCGCGGCCGGGAAGAGCTGGATGAACAGCGGCAGGAAATGCCCGGGGAGGAGCGTGCGGTCCGCCTCTCCCCAGATGGCCAGGGCCGGCCTGGCGCGGATCGCGCGGTCGGCCGCGGCGTCGGGCGTCTCGAATCGGTGCGCGCCCGTGGCGAAGCCCTTGGCCCAGCCGATCGCGCCGAGGCAGTCGGCCGGGCACGCGAAGGGTGCGCCATAGGCCGCGAGCCAGGTGTCGGTGATCAGCGCATTGTTCTCGAAGCCGTTGAGCTTGAGTGTGCTGAGGATGTTGAAGCCGAGCTGGCCCAGCACCGCTTCGAGGCTGCCATCCGCCTCGGCCTTCGCGATCCATTGGAACCATGGTGAGACGCCGGCATTCGCCACCAGCCGATCGAGCAGATCGGACTGGCCGAACGGGGTCGGCCCGTTGGTCGAGATCACGCGACGGATGCGGTCAGGGTGGCGGGCGGCGAGCCCCATGCCGACCGGGCCGCCGAAATCATGCATGACCAGGGTGATGCGGTCGAGATCGAGCGCAAGGACGAAGCGCTCCAGATTGTCGATGTGGTCCTGCAGCCAATAGCTGCGGTCCTGCGGCGTCTCGCTCTTGCCGAAGCCCATATGGTCGGGAACCACCACGCGGCAGTTGCCGCTCAGCGCGGGGATCAGATGGCGGAACAGATAGCCCCAGCTCGGCTCGCCATGGAGGCACAGCACGACCTCCGCGTCGCGCGGCCCCTCGTCGACATAGTGCATCCGGAAGCCGGGAGCGCCGGTGACATGCGGCACGAACGGGAAGGTGCCGCCGAAGCTGGCGTCGGATGGGACCACAGACGTCTCCTCTTCCGGATTTGCGCCGTCGGCGCTTAAGTTTCAAATTAAAACCTCCCACCTCATATCGCTTGAGGTTTTAAACTGCAACTACTATATGATGGACAAGGTAAACCGCGATCTGCCCGGCGAAGCCGGGCGACGGCATGCTGGAGATCGAGCGCGGGGTGACGTCGCGATGGTCAAGAGAACCAGCCACAGGGAGTCGCGCTGTGGCGTTGCCAGGCCGCTGGATGCGATCGGTGACGGATGGACGCTGCTGATCGTCCGCGATGCCTTCGACGGCCTGAGCCGGTTCGGGGAGTTCCAGAAGAGCCTGGGGCTCGCGAAGAACATCCTTGCGGCCAGGCTGCGCAGCCTCGTCGCCCACGGCATCATGGACACCGTCCCGGCATCCGACGGCAGCCCCTATCAGGACTACGTGCTGACGGAGAAGGGACGCGGCCTGTTTCCCGTGCTGGTCGCGCTCCGGCAGTGGGGCGAGGACTATTTCTTCGAGCCCGACGAGGCCCATGTCGTTCTGGTCGACCGGAAGCGGGGCCTTCCCGTGCGAAAGCTGGAGCTCCGCTCCCAGGACGGCCGCGCGCTGGAACCGGAGGACACCGTCGTGCGCCCCCTCCCCGATCCGGCAGCCGACGGGCGGGGATAGAGCATTCCCGGCCGCAGGTCACATCGGCGGCATCCTGTCGAATTTCGGCAGGGCCGGATCGAGGTGGTCCCAGGCGTAGCCGCGCATGGCGTAGGTCACCACCTGCGGCTGGTATCGGCCGGGGTCGTCGAGGCTCGCGGCGTGGATGGTGAACAGGTCCGGCATGGCCGCGAAGGTCAGATAGACCGGTGACCCGCAGATGGGGCAGAACGCGCGCGTTTTGACGTTGCCGCTGTCGCCGACGATGTCCCAATGCGTCGCTTCGCCTTCGAGCTTCACATGCCCCCTGTCGGGGAAGGTCAGGTAGGACCCGTGCCCGGTGCCGCTCTTCCGCTGGCAGTCGCGGCACTGGCAGTCGTTCATGAACATCGGTTCCGCGGAAATCTCGTAGCGGATCGCGCCGCAGGCGCATCCGCCGGTGTAAGCCACGCTCATGCCGTCTCTCCCTTTATGGTCATGCCCGGCTGGCAGCAATCGTGCCGGTCGGGCCGGTCCTGTTCGCCGGCGACGTCGCCCAGCGTCTCGACGACCTTGTTCCAGCCATCGCCCAGGCTCGTGAGCGCCGTCTGGTTCCGCGGCACGAGAAAGCCGGAATGGACCAGGCGAAGGTGGGTTCCGCCCTCGATCCTGGTCAGGATGAAGGTGACGACGGTGTCCAGCCGCGAGCCGTACCCGACATTTGCCTCGTGCCCGCCCTTCCAGGCATAGGCGAGGCGCTCGTTCGGCTTCACCTCCAGCACCTGGCAATGGATGACGCCGTCCCAGGCGCCGGCCGGCGTCGTCTGGAAGGTGAAGCGGTTGCCCACCACGGGCTCGAACCCGACCGGCTCCTTGATCCAGCGGGCGATCATCCCGGCGGTCGTGAGTGCCTTCCAGACCGCCTCTGGGGGTTGCGGAATATCCTTATCCACCACGATGTCCCGGGTGTCCGACTGCAACGCGGCGTCGCTCATGGTTCGCTCTCCTTCGGGTGGGGATGGCAGGTGAGTTGGACTCAGCGCTTGCCGTACTCGTCGTGGCGGCGCCACCAGATGCCGGTCTCGTTGCGCCCCCTGGGGGCGCGGTCGAGCCAATGGAACATGCCCCACAGCCCGTCCAGCCCGCGGGCATAAGTGGAATAGCTGTGGTAGACGACGCCGTCCTCGAGCACGAAGGCGCTCAGGCCGGGCCGCTCGCGCACATAGGTGGCCACGTCGGTCCCGGTCATGCCCGCCATCTTGGCCACGGGCCCCTCGCCGCCTTTCGTCAGCGAGTCGCCGATCCCGCGCCCCACCCAGGCCGGCTCGCGCCGGTAGTTGTATTCGGCGGTGCCTTCGCGCTGCTGCTGCTCGGTGAGCGAGACGTTGAAGTCGAAGTTGAAATCCGCGCCGAGCGAGGATGCCCAGGGGAAGCTCCACCCCATCCGCCGCTGGTACGCCTGCAGCGTGGCGAGCGGCGCCCGCGACACCGCCGACAACGTGACGTCGTGGTTCGCCAGATGGACGGCGATGCCCTCGAACCCGTCCGCGATCGCCGAGCAGGACGGGCACCCCGCGGTGTAGTCGGGCCCGAACATGAAGTGGTAGATCAGGAGCTGCGAGCGCCCACGGAACAGGTCCGGCAGCGCGGCAGCCCCGTTCTCGGTCTCGAACCGATAGCCCTTGTCGACCCGGACCCAGGGCAGGTCCTGACGCCACTGCGCCAGCTCGTCGCTGCGCCGCGTCAGCTCCTTCTCCGCCTCGAGCAGATCCAGGCGGGCAGCCATCCACTCTTCGCGTGTGCCAGTCGGGTGCGTGGTCATCGTCCTTCTCCTTTGGGGCTTAGGGTCGTGAAAGAGATTGGCGCCGGGGCATCGGATGCCGGGAGTGACAAGTGTGGCGGGAGTCCGGCTGCGCGGATCAGGACCGGCGGGCCCCGCTGCGCCGCCGGGAGGCCAGCTTCAGCCACGGCGCCAGATGGACGGCGGCCATGAGCCAGTACATCGGCACCATTCCACTCAGCGGGGATGCGTTCGGGGCGACCGAGCAGATATCCGGCATTCCGCCAAGACCAGGCGTCAGCAGCGCCATGGCGGCGAAGGTCGGGGCGGCGGCAAGGGACAACCAGTCCGCGGCGCCGAGGCCGGCCGTGACCGGAGATCCCTGATGCGTCCCGGTCGTCGCCATTTTCGCGCCTCCATCCGTTCGCGATGCTGTCCGCGGCCGTCAGCCGCGGGATAGACTTGGGGCCGGATGGCGGAACGGGGGGAGTGACAAGTGTGGCGGGATTCCAGTGGACTCGCTGATCACGGCTGCGGCCCGCGCGCTCGCGGCGGGTGATCCCCTCGGCGCCCTGAAGCGGGTCGCCCTGCGCGACGACGCCCCGGCGCTGGCGTTGCGGGGCATCGCCATGGCGCAGCTCGGCGATCTGGTTCGGGCCAAGGCTCTCATGCGGCGGGCGGCGCGCGCCTTCGGCCCGAGAGAGTCGGTGGCCCGCGCGCGCTGCGTCGTCGCCGAGGCCGAAATCGCCCTCGCTTCGCGCGACCTGGGCTGGCCGGCGAAGACGCTCGACGCCGCGCGGGCGACGCTCGAGGCGCATGGCGACCGGGTCAATGCCGCGCATGCCCGGTATCTCGCGGTCCGCCGCCTGCTCCTGATCGGCCGCCTCGACGAGGCCGAGCGCACCCTCGCCGATCTCGACCCCGCGCCCCTGCCGCCCGCGCTGGAGGCCGCCCATGAGCTGGTGGTCGCGGGGATCGCGATGCGGCGCTTGCAGACCCAGGCCGCGCGCGCGGCGCTCGTCCGGGCCGGGAGCGCCGCGCGCGCCGCCGGCATTCCCGCGCTGACGGCGGAGGTCGAAAGCGCATCCCTGGTCCTGAATACGCCCGCGGCACGCCTGCTGGCGCGTGGCGAGGAACGCCCGCTCCTGCTCGAGGAGGTCGAGGCGCTGCTGGCGTCGGAGGCGCTCGTGGTGGACGCGTGCCGCCATGCCGTGCGGGACGCCGGCACCGTGGTCTCGCTCGCGACGCGCCCGGTGCTGTTCGCGCTGGCCCGCGCGCTGGGCGAGGCCTGGCCCGGGGACGTGCCGAGAGGCACGCTCCTCGCGCGGGCCTTCGGCGCGAAGCACGCCGATGAATCGCATCGCGCGCGGCTGCGGGTCGAGATCGGCCGGCTTCGCACGATGCTGCGGCCGCTGGCCGGCGTGAGCGCGACCCAGCGCGGGTTCGCGCTGGTGCCGCGCCGTGCCGGCGAGGTCGTGGTGCTGGCACGGCCCGTCGAGGAGCAGCATGCCGCGGTGCTGGCCTTCCTCGCCGACGGTGAATCCTGGTCGAGCTCGGCCCTGGCGCTGGCGCTCGGCGCCAGCCAGCGCACCGTGCAGCGGGGCCTCGACGCGCTGGCGGCGGCCGGCAAGGTGCAGTCGTTCGGGCGCGGGCGGGCGCTTCGCTGGATGACCCCGCCAGTGCCGGGATTCACGACCACCTTGTTACTCCCGGCGCCGCTGCCGGGGGATTAGGGTGGTGGCATCGAGTGATGAGGACGGACCCATGAAACGATCAGCAGCCGAAATCGTCCGCGAATACGGCCCCTTCCCGGGCGTCGACCAGGTGGCCGGGGTCACCTATGACGGCCAGCACGTCTGGTTTGCCGCCGGTGACTCGCTGAAGGCCCTCGATCCCGCGACCGGGGAGACGGTGCGCTCGATCGAGGTCGCCGCGCATGCCGGCACCGCCTTCGACGGCCGGCACCTGTTCCAGATCGCCGAGGAGCACATCCAGAAGATCGATCCGAAGACCGGCCGCGTGCTCGCCACCATCCCGGCGCCCGGCGGCGGCGGCGACTCCGGGCTGGCCTGGGCCGAAGGGACGCTTTGGGTGGGGCAGTACCGGGACCGCAAGATCCACCAGATCGACCCCGAGACCGGGGCGGTTCTCCGCACCATCGAATCCAACCGCTTCGTCACCGGGGTCAGCTGGGTCGACGGCGAGCTCTGGCACGGCACCTGGGAGGGCGACGAGAGCGACGTGAGGCGGATCGACCCCCAGACCGGGGAGGCCCTGGAAATTCTCGAAATGCCGCCGGGAACCGCCGTGTCGGGGCTGGAATCCGACGGCGGCGACCAGTTCTTCTGTGGCGGCGGCCCCACCGGCAAGCTCAGGGCCGTCCGCCGGCCCCGGTGAGGCGACCGGCAGTGGCTCCGGCCCCCGTCGACTCCACGAGCACTGTGTCCACGCAGCCTGCGGATGGGGTTCGTCGGTTGATCACCTCGTACCGGGTGAGTCAGCTGCCGGTCGACATGTACTTCGACACTCCGATCCGCCATGCCAGAAACGAGAGGGCCAGGAGGCCGAATCCCGCCGCCGGCGCCATCGGCAGAAACCAATCGGGGGCGCCCAGGGGATCGGATCGCCCCAGGATGGCGAGCACCGGATAATACGCCACGCAGGCCAGCGGCACGATGAAGGTCAGGAAGGTGCGGAACCAGCGGGCATAGAGGCCGAGTGGGAACTGGCCCGCATAGACGCCGCCGTAGGTGAGGGCGTTGACGGCTTCCAGGCTTTCGATGGTCCAGAAGGCCATGGCGGCCTGAAAGATGAAGAGGGCGACGAAGAAGGCCGTGCCGCCGGCGATCGTCCAGAGGGCCAGGACGACGGTCTCCGGGGTCCACATGAACTGCAGGGATTCGGTGGCTGCCACCAGGATGACGGCCGCCTGCACGAACCGCCCGAACCGGCTGATACGGAAGTCATGGCCCACCAGCTGCAGCGCCGCCGACCGGGGCCTGAGCAGCAGGCGGTCGAAATCGCCCGTGCGCACGAAATCGGTGCCGAAGACGTCGAATCCGCGGGTCACGAAATCGGCGATGGAAAAGCTGATGCCGATCAGGGCGTAGAAGAACATCACCTCCCCGAAGCCCCAGCCCTTCACGGCCCCGAACCGGTCGAACAAGGCCCAGATCGAGACGATCTCGATGGCCGTCGAAGCCAGCTGCCCGAAGGTCAGCATCATCGCCGATGCCGGGTATTGCATCTGGCTGCGGATCGAGGCCGTGAAATACCGGACGAGCAGGGTGATGCCGTTCACCGCCCTACCCTCCCTGGACTTCGAGGCGGCGCACGACACGGCGCAGCCACAGCCGGCCGGCGACGATCAGGGCGAAGGTCCAGAACGCCTGCAGCCCGATTCCCGCCCAGGCCATGAAGCCCGCCAGCGCGCCGGAATAGATCCGATTGGGGATGTCGAGGACGCCGGCCAGGGGCTGGATGAAGAGCGCCGCGCGGATCGCGTCGGGATAGAGCGGCAAGGGCAGCAGGGAGCCGGAGAAGACGATGACCACCGGCATGGCCAGGGAGTTGACACCCCGGGCATTGAGCGTCGCCACCACGACGATGTTGATCAGCATGACGACAGCGCAGGAGAGCGCTGCCGCCAAAGACAGCGAGAGGATGAAAAGCAGGGCGGCGGAAGCATTCGGCGGCGGCTTCCAGGCCCATTCCGCCTGGCCGAGCAGGGGCAGGCCGACCCCGGCCGCGAGAGCCATCAGACCCAGTCTGGGAGCGACGCGGGCCGTCATCCAGCCGGCCGTGCGGGCATACCAGAGGGCATAGGCATCCACCGGTCGCAGCCGATCGTAGCCGATCGCGCCTGTGCGCACCGCCGCGGCGATATCGGGATCTGCGGCCCAGGGCAGCAGGGCCAGGAGGCCTTGGGCCAGCCAGGTGTATGTGACGGCCTGGGAGAGGTCGAAGGATGTGCCGGCGGCGGCCTCCGGCGCGCCAAGGTAGAAAGCGGCCAGCACCATGACGCGCACCGCGCCGAACCAGCATTGGGTGGCGAAGCCGGCCACGGCCGCGGCCCGATACTGCATCATCAGCAGGAATCGCGAGGAAAAGGCCGCGATGTAGGGACGGAGGGCCTCCATGGGTCAGGCCTCGCCGGCGCCGTGCAGGTCGTAGAACCGGGCGATGACCTCCTCGATGGCCGGCTGCTCGACATGGATGTCGTCGACCGCGTGCCCTGCCGTGATGGCCGCGATGAGCGCCGGGGCGTTGGTCATGCGGGGATCGAAGGCAAGCTCCATGGACCGTCCGCTGCGACCCCGGATCTCGACGCCGGGCAAGGCGAGATCAGGCGCATCCTGGGCGAAATCCACGAACAGCCGGCGCTCGGTGAGCACGGTGGCGCGCAGGGCTTCGAAGGGGCTGTCCGCTAGGACCCGGCCATGGCCGATGACGATGACCCGCTCAGCCAGGGCCTCGATGTCATGCATGTCGTGGGTGGTGAGCAGGACGGTGACGCCGCGCTCGCGGTTCAGTGTCTTGATGAATTCCCGCACCGCCAGTTTCGAAGGCGCATCGAGGCCTATGGTCGGCTCGTCGAGAAAGAGGATCGACGGCTCGTGCAGCAGGGCCGCGGCAAGTTCCGCCCGCATGCGCTGGCCGAGCGAGAGCTGTCGCACCGGCTGGTCGAGAAGACGCTCCAGCCGGAGCATCCCGACCAGCTCGTCGCGGGTCGTCCGGTAGCGTCGCGGATCCACCCGATAGATGTCGCGCAGCAGGTCGAAGCCGTCGATGACCGGCAGGTCCCACCACAGCTGCGTCCTCTGGCCGAACACGACGCCGATGCGGGCAACGTGGCTGATGCGGTCGAGATGGGGAACCAGACCGTCGATCTCGACCCGGCCGGAATCGGGCCGCAGGATCCCCGAGAGAATCTTGATGGTGGTCGATTTACCCGCGCCGTTGGGGCCGATGAAGCCCAGGAGTTCCCCTCGCTCCAAGGCGAAGCTGACGTCCTTCAGCGCCTCCACCGTGCGCCAGCGTCGGCGGACGAGTCCGCGCACGGCGCCCAGCACGCCGGGATCGCGTTCGGCCACGCGATAGGTCTTCGCCAGGCCCTGAACCAGGATCTGGGCCATGGCGGCCCCCGGAATGTCAAAGAAGGGGCCGACAGTATTGGCCCGCTTCAGCGAGGTCAACGGCGGGTCGATTATCGGGATGGAACGTCTTGCTTGGGGTGACGGGACTGCGCCGCCGGGGCGGCGCAGTCTCCGGATCGATCAGGCGGCGTCCTTGGCCGGCACGTCGACCTTGGGGATGGCGCGGAGGCCGACCTGCACCCGGTTCCACAGGTTGATCGTTCCGATCAGCAGGGTGAGGTTGCCGATCTCGGTGTCGCTGAAGCGGCCCTTCAGCACCGCATAGTCGGCATCGGGGGCGCCCGTCTCGGCGACCTTGGTCAGGCTCTCGGTCCAGGCCAGCGCGGCGCGCTCGCGGTCGGTGAACACAGGGGATTCCCGCCAGGCATCGAGCAGGTGGATCCGCATCGGGCTCTCGCCATGCTTCACCGCGTCGGTGGCGTGCATGTGGATGCAGAAGGCGCAGCCGTTGATCTGCGACGCGCGCAGCTTCACCAGTTGGATCAGGCTGTGCTCGAGGCCGCTGTTCTCCACAGCGGTGCCGACGGCCATCATCGCCTTGGTCCCTTCGGGGGCGACCTGGAAGATGTTCAGGCGCGGGGTCATGAGTATCTCTCTCTGAGGGAATGGGTCGAGCGGGCGTCCGAAATCGCCCAGAGGGTCAGGAGCACCCCGATCGCGGCCGGGAGCGTCACCGCCGGAAAGTCGCGGATCAGCACCGACGGCCCGCAGATGCCGACGGCGACCTCCCAGTAGTGGAACAGGGCGTGGCCGCCCAGCCACAGGGTGGGCGCGGCCCAGAAGATGATCCGGTGCCGCGGCTGCGCGGCGCCGAACAGGTAGGACGTGCCGACGAACAGGAAGATCAGTCCGATATCGCGGATGAAGTGCTGGTTGAACGGGCCGGTCGTGGTGACGCCGGGCACCGCGAAGTACCAGGCGTCCGGCGACAACAGCATGAACACGCCGTTCGCCTCGGCCAGAACCCCCATGAGCACGGCCACGCCGACGCAGATCTGCTTCAGCATCGCTGAGTCCTTTCTTGATGGACGTCGCCGGTCACTTCTTCTTCGGCGGCGGGACGTTGGCCAGCCACCAGTCGATGGTGGTGGAGCCGAGGCGGGCATCCGGGCCGGGCATCAGCGACCGGTCGTCCACCTTGATGCCGTAATACGGCGCCTGCGGGTCCGTGATCACCTGGCGCGGATCCTTGTCGTAGGCGAGGACCTTGGCGATCATGTCGTCGAGATGGACCGGGACGGGTCCGCCGACCTCCCGCATGCCGTTCGCCGGTGCGGCCAGCGCCGCCTCGGCCATCGCGGCCGCGACGTCCTGCGCCGCCATCGGCTGGAACAGCGTGTGCGGCAGGCGCACGGCGCCATCCACCATGGAGATGTCCGCGATGGTGCGGATGAACTCGAAGAACTGGCAGGCGCGGAGCAGGGTGTAGGGGATCGGCGAGGCCTTGATCAGGCGCTCCTGCGCCAGCTTGGCGCGGAAATAGCCGCTTTCCAGCAGCCGCTCGGTGCCGACGACCGACAGGGCGACATGGTGCCGGACCCCGGCCTTCACCTCCGCCGCGGTGATGTTGCGGCCGGCGGTCTGGAAGAACTCCATCGCCGCCTGCTCCTCGAAGGACGGGGAGTTGGCGAGGTCGACGACGACGTCGGCCCCCGTCAGCGCCTCGGCCAGCCCCTGGCCGGTGACGGTGTCGACGCCCGTGCTCGGGGCGGCGGCGAGGGCGTGGTGGCCCTTCTGGCTCAGCATGGCCACGACCTTGGACCCGATCAGGCCGGTCCCGCCGATGACGACGATCTTCATGGATTCACCTCTCACGGTCTGGCCATCGGCGGCCGCCCCGGTCGAGGGTCCCTCCCCTTCACCCCGCGGCCGGCGCCTGGCAACGAGCGGAAGGATCGCGGATCGCCCCCTCCCCGACCATTGTGCCGACCGCCAATCCCGCACATCAAAGGATGGACGAACCTCGACCTTGGCACAGGTCGGGCCTACAGCGGCCGCGTCTCCCAGCCCTGCGCCGCGATGGGCTCCGCCGGAAGCCACAGCCGGAAGCACGCGCCGCCCTCGGGACGGTTCGAGGCGACGATGCCGCCGCCATGCGCCGTCATGATCGACTGGCAGATGGCGAGGCCCAGCCCCATTCCTTCGTCCTTGGTGGTGAAGAAGCCCTCGAAGATGCGGTCGAGGTCTTCAGCCGGGATGCCGGGCCCGTTGTCCCGGATCACGAAGACGACCTCGCCGGCTTCGCTGAGCCCGGTGCTCAGTTCGACCAGCCCGCCCTTCGCGCCGGCCTGGCCGATGGCCTGGGCGCTGTTGACCAGCAGGTTGACGATCACCTGCTGCAGCTGGACCCGGTCTCCGATCACGCGGGGCAGGCCGAGCCCGAGCCTTGCCGACAATCGGATCGAGCGGGTTTCGATGTCATGGCGAAGGAACAGCAGCGCCTCGTCGACCACCTCGTTCAGCTCCAGGGGCCGGCGCTCCGGCGCATGTTTCGCCGTCATCGCCCGGATGCGCTGGACGATCTCGGTCGCATGGCGGGCACTCGCCGCGATCCGGGTCGTTAGTTGCACGACCTTCGCCAGGTTCGGCTCGTCGCGCGCGAGCCACCGCAGGCTGGTCTCCGCATTGGTGAAAATCGCGGCGAGCGGCTGGTTCACCTCATGCGCGATCGAGGTGGCGAGCTCGCCGAGGGTCGAGATGCGGGCAGCCCGCGTGAAATCGGCCTGAAGCTGGCGAAGCTGCGCCTCGGTGCGAAGCCGGTCGGTGAGGTCGTCCAGGCTGATGACCGTCACATCCAGCTGTTCCGGCGGCGTCGGAAAGGTCACCGCCAGTTGAACGTCGAGCAGCCGGCCATCGAGCGTGCACAGCTTCATCACCTCGGCATGGCTGCGGCGCCCGTCGAATTGCGCGACCATGACCCTCCGGGTGGTCTCGGGGGACGCCTGGAGCAGGCATTTCACCGGGCCGACAAGATCCGTCGCGCTCGTCGCGCCGAACAGCAGCGCCGCGGCCCGGTTGATCTCCGTGATGCGCACGCTCTGCTCCGCGAAGGCGAGCAGCTCCGGATGGGCATCGAGATAGGAATCGAGGTCGTTGACGCCCTCTGCCTTCAGCCGCGCGAACACCCGGCCCATCGCCCTCGCGTCGACCCGGAGGAGAGGGTTGGGTATGTGGTGGATGAGCTTGCGGTAGCGTTCCTCGCTCGCACGCAGCGACCAGTAGGAACGGCGGTCGTTCACCGCGCCCCTCACGGCCACGAACACCGTGTCGGCGCCCGTCTCATGCGAGCGCCACACCGTCAGCACGGGATCCTGCAGCAGCAACGAGCCGATGTCGCGTGTCCGGATCACGCGAGGGGACCGGTCGGTCGCGACATCAGCGATCAGTTCGGCAAGATCATCCTGGCTGTCCGGCGGCCAGAATTCCGCGATGGGCCGGCCGATCATCTCCTCGCGGCCCGCAGGAGCCCCCACCAGATGCGCGGCGCGCTCGTTGAGGCCCACGACGCGGGAGCGCCCCAGCACCTCCCCCACCCAATCCGCCTGGGGCTCGCGGCCCGACGGACCGGCGCCGACGAACATCCGGGCGTCCGCCGTGTCGAGCTCCCAATAGGGCGACCCGCGATACAGCGCATCGAACTCCGGGACGAACCCGGCGTGAAGCTCGCTGGTCGAAGAACGCATCTCGGACATATCAGCCTCCGGGTAAGTCTTCTTCGTCGAGCTGTTCGTCGCGTCCGTCGTCGTGGCCCAGCACCGACCTGAGGTGGTCGAGAAGCGCGCTGTCGTCCACCGGTTTGGCCAGGTAGGCGCAGGCGCCGCCGTCCAGCGCCCGCGCCCGCGTTGCCGGATCGGGCGCGGAGGTGATGATGACCACGGGCAGGGTCGAACCGAGGGCGCGCAGCCGGCGATGCAGATCGATCCCGTCCATCCCCGGCATCCGCACGTCGGTGATGAGGCAGTCGAACCGTCCGGGTGCGTGGTGCGCGAGGAAGGCCGCCGCACCGTCGAAGGCGCTGCAGGAAAACCCCATCACCTGGAGAAGCTCCGACAACGCGTCGCGCATGGCTTCGTCATCGTCGACGATCGCGATCACGGGCACCTTGGACAAGCGGATGGCCTTCATTGATGCGGCTGTGCCCCCATGTCGCGCCATCCGCGGCCCACCCGTAACTATCCCGTGGTTTAGGTCGGCTCCTCCTCGCGAAGGTCCGGCGGAAGGGCCTCCCACGCGCGAATGAGCTCACCGACGGATGTGGCGTTCATCTTCCTCATCGTATTGCTGCGATGAAGCTTGACGGTGACCTCGCTGATGCCGAGGTCAAACGCGACCTGCTTGTTGAAGCGCCCCAGCGCCACGGCGCACATCACCTGCCGCTCACGCCGGGTCAGGGTCTTGTAGCGGTCGCCATGCAGCCGGGCGACCCGGGCCTTGGCACGCTGGGCGACATCGCGCTCGATGCCGATCGTGACGGCGTCCAGCAAGGTCTGGTCGCGCACCGGCTTGGTCAGGAAATCGATGGCGCCGGCCTTCATCGCCTGGACCGTCATCGGGATGTCGCCGTGGCCGGTCAGGAAGACGATCGGCTTGTCCTTGCCGTTGGATGCGAGATGCTGCTGCAGATCGAGCCCGCTCGTCCCGGGCAGGCGCACGTCGAGGACCAGGCATCCCGAACGGTCCGGCAGTGTCGCGTCCAGCAGCTCGCGCGCCGATGCGAACCCGGCGGCATCGAGCCCGACCGAAAGCATGAGCTCCTGCAGTGCGAAGCGCACGGCTTCGTCGTCATCGACGATCAGCACCAGGGGGCGCTCGGTTGCGGCGACCGTGTTCATGGCCAATCCCGGTTCGATGAGGCGATTGCGGTCAGGTGAACCATAATTCGGACCCTAACAGTCCTTAATAGGGATCGCAACGATAATTGAGGATATTGTTTATCCTTAATCAAACGACGGTTCGGCCATCCCTGTCAGCCCACCGGCCGTCTCCGGAACACGGTCTGGATGGCCCCCAGGAAGAAGTGCGGGCTGCGGTCATGCTTCGGCCCGTGGGCCGCCTTCGCCTGGGCTTTCAGCGCCCGCGCGGAGAGGCTCAGGGCCAGATCCTCGGCCAGGGCCGGGCGGTTGTGGATCAGGGGCTCGAATGCGCCCTGATCGACCTCGTAGACCACGACGCGCGTCATGGCCTCCAGCGTGCAGACCTCTCCCATGCCCGCCAGCAGCCCGGTCTCGCCGAAGAAGTCGCCGGGAGCCAGCCGGCCGGCCTCTTCCCCGCCGCGATGCATGACGACGACGCCGGCGCGGAGGATCATCAGCGCGGACAGCGTGCCGCCCTCGCGGACGATGACATCGCCCCTGCGATACTCCCGCGTGGAGGTCGCGTCGGCGAGGGCCTGCTTCTCCTCGGGCGTCAGGGCCGCGAAGATCGGCATCGCCTCGATCAGGGCCATGGGGGACACATGGGGCGGACGCGCCGTCTCCTCGGTGGGCAGGTCCGTGGCGGCAATCAAGGCGTCCGGCGGCAGCGCCAGCAGCAGCCCCGCCGCCTTGCAATGGCGGTAGACGAGATCGAAGACCTCGTTCCGGGCCTGCGTCCGCTTCGCCGGGCTGGCGACCCGGAACTGCAGCTCCATCTCCAGCGCCGCCGCATCCAGGCCCCTCAAGGCGACCGACGGCGGCGGGTCCTTGACGGTGGCATCGGCGCTGAGGAGGGCGAGATGCATCACCTCCATGATGGATGCCGGCATCCGCGTCGGGGCGAGACGCACGGTCAGCGACACCAGATGCGACTCGTCGGGCCGGCTGACATTGGTCACACCCAGCCGGGCCAGAAGGCTGTTCGGCAGCACGACCATGTTGCTCGAGCCGCTCAGGAGATGGGTCGCGCGCCAGGTGCTCTCGACCACCCTCCCCTCGGTCCCGTCGGTGAGAACGATCCAATCGCCGATCGCGAAAGCCCGGCCAAGCGTCATGGCGACGCCGGAAAACACGTCGCTGAGCGTGTTCTGAAGGGCAAGGCCGAGAATGATGGCGATGACGCCCGACGTCGCGACCAGAGTGCCGATCGGAATGCCGAAGACAAAGGCGAGGACCGACAGGGCCACGCCGAGATAGACGGTTCCAACGACAAGGTCCTGGAGCAGGCGCGCCTCGTGGGGGCGGCTCTCGAGGACGAGGTAGATGCGCACGAATCCGATGAGGGCCCAGGCCAGATGCGTCCACCACAGGAGCCGCGCGGAGACGACGAGCAAGGCACCGTCATACTCGGTGGGGCGCCCCTCGGAGATCGATGGAGACAGGTTGCTGCGGACGAGAATCGCGGTCATCACCGCGAAAAACGCGATCTGCACCAGGAGCCGGGTGTTCGATCGCTGTCCCGGGATCAGGTGCCACACGATGATCCCGGCGACGCCGACCAGGTTCAGGTGCGCGAGCGGGGACTCCAAGAGCATCGAGGTGGGAAGCCGATCCATTCTGCCGCATGTCCTGTTCCGGCCGGGCAGCGACGGGAAGCGGACCTCACGTCGGTCGACCGACACCCACGTCATTCGTGAGCCTTGCAGACAAGCCTATCGTGCGAGTGCGGCCTTGGGGATCGGCCCGAGGGAGAGATCGACCAATACCGCGGCACAGGTCGACCGAGCCGATGCTGCGGGGTCTGGCGCTCTGCTCGAGCCGTCGGCGCCGGGCTCGATCAGGCCGGCATCAGTGGCGTGACTCTCTCCACGATCGCCGCAACCGCCTCCTGCGGTGTCTTGCGGCCGAGCACCGCAAGCTGGACCTCCTCAAGGAACGTCGCCTGCGCCCGCACCGCCTCGGGGAAGGCCGGAAAGGCCGGGCGCGCCTTGGCCAGCGCGGCGGATTCGATCTTGGCCAGCGGCTGCGCCGCCGCGAAATCGGCGTCGGCATAGGTCGAGACGCGGACCGGGCCGTTGCCGTTGCACGCCGCACCCAGCGTGACCGCCTTGCTGGAGACGGCCTTGATGAAGCTCCAGGACAGGTCCTTGTCGGCCGAATTGGCCGGGATCACCATGGCCCAGGATTCCACCACCGCGGCCATGGTGCTGCCGGCGGGAAGTGTCGCCGAGCCGGGAAACTCAACCGCCTTGATCTTGCCCGGGACCGAGGACTGCTCGGGGTTGTTCAGCTGCGCGAACCGGGCGAAGGGCAGCACGCCGAACGCGGCCCGGCCCTGCTGCAGCCAGGTCACCATGTCGTCGTTGCGGGTGTTGGCGTAGCTGCGGGGCAGCGCGCGGGCCTGGAACAGGTCGGCCAGCACGCTCAGGCCCTTTTCCATCGCCTCCCGGTTCGGGACCACCTTGAAGTCCGAACCGATGAAGTCGCCGCCGAAAGCCCGGGCGAACATCACCGGAAAGACGGCGAGGTCGCTGGCCAGGATCATCCCGGTCACCGGCGTCCCGGCGGCGGAGGTGAAGGTCAGTTTCTTCGCCTGCTCGACCAGTTCCTCGACCGTCGTGGGCGGCGCGGCGATGCCGGCCTCCTCCAGCAGGGCCTCGCTGTAGAACAGCGCCTGGGTGGCGTGGCGCACCGGAATGCCGACGGTCTTGCCGCCGACAGTCATGGCGCGGCGCAGGCCCGGGGCGATGTCGTCGATATCCTCGATCGGGTCGGACGCCTGGTAGCCGTCGAGGGGTTCGAACAGCCCGGCGATCTGCGGCGTCATGCGGTTGTCGACGACGAAGCCGACATTGAAGGTGGTCTGGCCGAGGCTCGCCTCCCGGAACAGCCGGTCCTGCAGCGGATTGCTGTCCAACGTGGTCCAGGTGATCTCCGCCCCCGCGGCCTTGCACCACGGGGCGATCACGTCGCCCGCGCTGCCCTTGGTCAGCACATTCTGGTGCACCAGGTGCGACAGCGCGTTCAGCGTCCTGGTCTGTCCCAGGGCGGCGCGGCCCAGCGCCATCGTCGCGGCGCCGGCCATCGTGCTGGCGAGTAGTCCCCGCCTTGTCAGATTGATTGCCACGCTTGTCCTCCCCTGTGGTGGGTGTCGATCACCCCTTGGTTGCGCCGGCCGTCAGGCCGGCGACCAGGAACCGGTTCATGACCATCACGAACACCAGAACCGGCAGCAGTTGAACCGTCGCGGCGGCGAACAGCACGCCCCAGTCGACCCCGTCGACCGAACTGATCATCTCCGACAGCACGAAGGGCGCGGTCTTGGCCTTGGTCGCGGTGAAGATGAAGGCGAACAGGAACTCGTTCCAGGCGAACACCACGACGAAGACGGCGACCGCCAGCATGCCGGGCGCGGCCAGCGGCAGGATGATCCGGCGCAGGACCGTGAGCCGGCTGGCCCCGTCGATGATGGCGGCTTCGTCGAGTTCGCGCGGGATCTGGTCGATGAAGGTGCGCATCAGGATCGTGCCCAGCGACACGAAGAAGCTGGTGTAGAGCAGGATCAGCACCAGATGCGTGTCGTTCAGCCCGAGCCAGTTGACGATCGGGAACAGCGGCAGGGTAACGACGATCGGTGGGATCAGCCGCACCCCGATCAGGAAGAAGATCGAGCCGGTGAGCAGCCGGCTCTTCTGCCGCGAATACACGAAGCCGGCCAGTGAGCTGATGGCGACGGCCAGCACGGCCGAACCCGCCGTCACGATCAGGCTGTTGACCAGTCCGTCGAAGAAGCTGCCCCAGCGCTCCCACAGGTTGGCGTAGTGAACCAGCGTCGGCTGGAACAGGAGCTTCGGCGGCACCGCGAAGATGTCGCGGCCCGGCTTGAACGACGACAGGACGATGAAGGCGATCGGGAAGATCGACCACAGGACGATCGCCGCGACCGCGACCGCCTTGCCGATGCCGATGAGGCGGCGGTCAGCGCGCATCGGCCGCCATCCCCCGCTTCAGCCGCAGGATGTAGAATGTCGCCAGCAGCAGCGAGACCAGCACCATGATCCAGGCGGTGGCGGCGGCGGTCCCGAAGGAGTTGTAGCGGAAGGCCTCGAGATAGAGGTAGACGGCCACCGCCTCGGTGGTGCGCGCCGGCCCGCCCTGCGTCATCAGCCAGATCTCGGAAAACAGCCGGAAGGCGAAGATATAGCGGAACAGCATCGCGATCAGGATGGCGGGCGCCAGCAGCGGCAGGGTGACGTTGCGGAACAGCTGGAACGACGACGCGCCATCGGTCCGGCCGGCCTCATACAGGTCCTTCGGGATCGCCAGCCGGGCGGCGTAGAGGATGATGAAGGTGAAGGGCAGGTGCAGCCAGATGGTCAGCAGCCCGACCAGCGTCAGCCCGTGTATCGGGATGAAGGTCCAGTCGAGCGACGGCAGCCCCAGCGCCTGGATGGCGAGGGTCACCGGGCCGACATCCGGGTCGAACAGGAAGCGCCACATCGCCGCCGCCGTCACCTCGCTGATGGCATAGGGGGCAAGCACCACGACCAGCAGGATGCGACGCGCCGGCAGACCGCTGGCGAACAGCAGGGCGATGCCGAGGCCGGCCAGCAGTTCGACATGCACCGCGACCGCCACGACGATCACGGTGTTCAGCAGCGACCGCCAGAAATAGGCGTCACCCAGGATGCGGGCATAGTTGTCGAAGCCGACGAAGGTCGGCGCCTGACCAAAGGTCGAGGCCTGGAAGCTGAGCCAGACGACGAACAGCGAGGGCAGCACGATGACGCCCAGCACCAGGACGTGCACGGGCGCGACGAACGGCAACGTTCCCGTCAGACCTTGTCGCAGACGCTTGAACCGCGTTTGCATTTTGCCTCCCGGGTCATGGTCTTCAGGCTTGGGGGCCGACGCTTCATGACCCCGAACGGCGGCTGCCCTGGCAATGCGCGGCGGTCGTCCGGCGCCGCGGTCCGTCTCAGGCCACGGCGGCCGCCGGCACCGCGCCCTCGACCGTCGTGCGATACATCACGCGGCGGTATCCCGGATAGTCGTTGATCGCCGTGTGCAGCACGAACGGGTTGTTCCACATGCCGAGCGTCCGCGGCTCCCACCGCAGCCGGCAGTTGAACTCCGGCCGCGTCGCCCGGGCCAACAGGAAGTCGATCAGCGGCCGGCTTTCCTCCTCGGTCATGCCCTTGAAGTGGGTCAGGACGCTGCTGACGAAGACATAGCGCCGCCCCGTCACCGGGTGGGTGCAGATCACCGGGTGCTCCACCGCGGCGTTCTCGATCGCCTCGATGTCCTTGGTCACGCCCAGCCGCTTCTGCAGCGCGTTGATCGCGAAGACGCCGCGGCCGCTGTGGATGCCGGTCAGGCCTTCGAGGATCGAGACCAGCCGCGGCGTCAACGACTGATAGGCGCGTTCGAGACTGGTGAAGCAGGTGTCGCCCCCGACCGGCGGGATCTCTTCGCCATAGAGCATGGTGACGCCCGGCGGCCGCGCCAGCCAGGCCAGGTCCATGTGCCAGTCCTCGCCGATCACCTTGCCGGTGTCGTCGGGTTCGCGCACGAACTTGACGATGTCGTCGAAGCCCGGCATCGGGGTGTGCACCGGGTTGCCGCTGAACGGGCCGAAGCGGCGGGCGACCTGCTGGAATGTCGCCGGCACCAGGTCCTGATCGCGGACGGCCAGCACATGGTATTCGTGCAGCGCGCGGAGGACGTCCTGGAAGATGTCGTCGGCGACTGTCCTCAGGTCGACGCCGATGATCTCGGCGCCCAGCGAGCCGGTGAACGGCCGGACCTCGAATTCCGCGAAGCTTTGATCCCGCAACACTTGCCTTGCCTCCCCAGACCGGCCTCGCGCGCCTCTTGAACAATCAGCGCTGACTTACCTGTAAGTAAGTATCCGAGGCCGCGAAAGCTGTCAACGGGCTCTTGCATCGACTACTCGCCTCGGGACGATCGGCCCTGCCGCTGTGCGCCGGCACCGATCATGCGGCCAAGGGCCTGGAACAGCAGGTCGATCTCCTCGAACCTGCCGGCATCCTGGGTCATCGGCGGACAGGACAAGAGGGTGACGCGAAGCACCCTCACGATGTCGTCCGCATCGGCGTCCGGGCGCAGCTGCCCCGCCTTGACCGCCTGGTCGACGGCGTGCCGCAGGCAGGTCTCGTAGGTCCGGTTGACGCGTTCCAGCGCCGCCACCGCCTTGTCGCCGAGGGTCGGCAGGTCATGGCGCAGCCGCGACAGCGGGCTCCAGACATTGCGGTCCTGGTCGCCCTTGTTGAACCGCTCGTAGTAGCGGCGGAGGTCGTCCAGTTGCATCGACAGCCGTTCGGCAAACGCCGCGTCCCCCGCCATCCAGTACCGCTCGATGCGGGCTTCGGCATTCGACGCGATGTCCTCGATCAACTCCCCCATCAGCTGCTGCTTGCTGCCGAAATGGTGATGGATGTTCGCCCGCGTCGTCCCGATCGACGCAGCGATGTCGCCGAAGCTGAAGCCTTCGTGCCCTCTCAGGACATAGAGTTCGGCGGCGACCGACTTGATCCGGTCGCGCGTGTTTCCGGCGGCATCGGGTTCGGACGGTCCGCTGTCCTGGCGTGCCATGTCGTGCGCTCACTCTTCGAATGGACTGAAGCCTTGTGAGCCAAACACGCGCGCCCTGTATAGCCCGCTGATCGGGATCCCGAGGTCAAAGCCCCGCCGCGGTCAGGGCATGGCGTCCCCGGCCTCGACATAGACCAGCCCCTTGGCGCGGAGCCGGTCGCGCATGCCGTAGAGGTCGAGGCCGAGCTCGCCGGCCTTCAGCCGGGCCCGCGTCTCCGCCTCCTTGCGCTCGCGCGCCTCGCTCAGCCGCAGCACCGCCTCGGCCCGCAGCCGTGGCACCACCACGATGCCGTCATCATCGGCCACGACCAGGTCGCCGGGCAGGACCAGCTGGCCGGCGCAGACCAGCGGCAGGTTGACCGAGCCCAGCGTCTCCTTGACCGTGCCCTGGGCCAAGATCGCCCGCCATCGCGCAGCATGTCGGGTAGGCTCCGCTCGCCCGAGACATGCTCGACGATCGGCGGGTCGGCGTACTCCTCGACATGGGCGGGGTCGCTGGTGACCCAGCGCATCCGCTCGATCGGCAGGCCGTAATCCTCGGCCAGATGGGCCCGCACCCACAGCCCCGTGGTCTGGGTGTAGGCGCGCACGCCGATCCGGGCATCGACCAGGTCCTGCGGCGCCACCACGCCATGGGCCCGGTGATAGATCAGGCAGCCGCGCTGCAGGCGCGCACCGCCGGCAGCAGCACTACCGGCCGGCCATAGGCCTTGGCCTGCAGCGCCGTGGCGATGGCGAGCTCGCTGAGATCGTATTCCGCCCGGCGCACCATCGGCGCGAAGGCCTTGTGCACCGGCTCGACCTCGACGAAGTCCAGTGCCACCTCATCGCTGCACAGGGCGCCGGACTTCAGCGCCGCGGTGTGCGGATAGGTGCCGAGCACCGTCTTCAGCCGAACCGGATCAGCCATGGCGCGGTGCCCCGAGCCCGGGATAGAGCCGGCGCGCCGACCCCGCCAGGATCGCCGCGCGATCGGCCTCGGGCAGCACGGCCAGGCCGGCCTTGGCCTCGTCCAGCAGGACGGCCAGGTCCCCTTCGGCGGCCGGGAAGTTCGACCCCCACAGGATGCGGTCGGCCCCGAACCGCTCGACCACAAGCGGGATGAAGGCGGTGGCGGTCGAGGCCCCCTGCCGGCCTCGTCCATCGCCGCCACCAGGCCATGATGGTCGACCGGACGGGCCTGGGACCAGTCGGACTGATGCCCGCCGAGCGGGGCGTGCGGATACCGCTCCACATCGCGCGAAATCACATGGGTATGGCTGTCGGCGACGTCCAAGCTCGTCCTCCCATAGCGACGCTCTCTCGGCCCCTGGAGTGAACGCTAGCCCCGAACCGCCCGGCCGGATTCATAGAAACGACGACGTGAGGCATAGATTATGGCTAAGTCTCTGGGAGAGAATTCCGGGACCTGCAATGTCGATCCAGCCCACCCTGAGACCGCTGACGATCTTCGATGCCGTGGTCCGCGCCGGTTCGGCCGGCGGGGCGGCGCAGGAGACCGGCCTGTCGCAGCCCGCCGTGACCCATGCCCTGCACAGACTGGAGGACGTGGTCGGCGTCCGCCTGCTCGACCGCGGTCCCGGCGGCAGCCAGCCGACCCGCGCCGGCCGGTTGCTGCACCGGCGGGTGGAACGGATGCTGCGGCGGATCGAGCTCGGCGTGCAGGAGCTGGGCGCCGAGACGGCGCGGTCCTATGCCCGGCTGGTCTCGCGCAACCTCTCGACGCCGCAGGTGCGCGCCCATCTCGCCATCGTCCGCCGCGGGTCGTTCCGGGCGGCGGCCCAGGATCTGGGCCTGGCCGAGCCGAGCCTGCACCGCGCGGCGCGCGACCTGGAGAAGACGGTGGGGACACCGCTGTATCGCCGCACGCCGCAGGGGTTTTCGGCCACGCCGGCCGGCGCCCTGTTCGCCGGCCGCCTTCGCCTGGCGCTGTACGAGATCGACCAGGCGCTGGACGAGCTGGAGGCCGAGCGCGACGCCACCGGCGGCCGGGTGTCGGCCGGCTGCCTGCCGCTGATACCCAAGCCCGTCCTGGCCCGCACCGTCGCCCTGCTGTTGCGCGACTATCCCGCGGTGCGGGTGGAGCTCGATGAGGCCCCGCACGAGACGCTGGTGGCCAGGCTACGCGGCGGGGAGCTGGACATTCTGGTTGGCGCCCTGCGCGACCCGCGCCTGGGCGACGACGTGGTGGAACGGCCCCTGTTCGCCGATCCGCATGTGGTCGCTGCCCGCGCTGGGCACCCGCTCGCGAAGGAAACCGTGCTGAGCGAGGCCGACCTGGCCCGCTTTCCCTGGGTGGCGCCCGCCCGCGACACGCCCCGCCGGGCCTTCGTCGAGGAGCTGTTCGCGCGCCTGCCCGTGCGGCCGCGGATCGTGGCCGAAACCAGTTCCCTGACGATGATGACCGCGATCCTGGCAGAGAGCGACTGCCTGACCCTGCTAGCGCACTCGCAGGCCCGCCACGAGGTCAAGGGCGCCGTCCTGGTGATGCTGCCGATCCGCCTCGGGTCGCCGCAGCGGATGGTCGGAACCACCATCCGGTCAGGCTGGCTGCCGACCCGGGTACAGCGCCGCTTCCTGACCCTGCTGCGCCAGGAATGCCGTCGCGTGGCAGAGGGGCCCTGAGCCCCACGAGCCGTCGGGGCAAGGCGTCGGGCTCGGCGTCATCAAGCGCGCTGGAACAGCCGGCGCGATCCGCGTCGGGAATTCGAGTCTTCCGCCCTGTCATCAACCCTTCATCAACGACCTGTAGATCTCCCGTCTCCATCACCGGGCAGAGGCGGATCGACGGGTGTTGCGTTTCCTGGCCGTGCGCGCGGCACGGGCTGTTCTGACGTTGTTTCTATGCGTCTCCGGCGTCTTCCTGGCCTTGCGGCTGGCCGGCGATCCGGCCGACATCATGCTGTCGATCGACACGCCGCCGGATGTCCGCGCCTATTACCGCGAGCTGTGGGGCCTCGACCGGCCGCTGGTCGAGCAATACGGGCTGTATCTCGCCAGCGCGGCGCGGGGCGATTTCGGGATCTCCTTCGCCGATGACCGCCCGGCCTTCACCGCCGTGGTCGACGCCCTGCCGAAGACGGCGCTGCTGGGCCTGTCGGCCCTGATCCTGGCGCTGCTGGTGGGGCTGCCGCTCGGCATCGTCGCGGCGCTGAAACACAACAGCGCGGTAGACCGCATCGCCATGGCATCCGCCGTGTTCGGCTACGCCATCCCGATCTTCTTCCTGGGCATCCTGCTGATCCTGCTGTTCGCGCTGAAGCTGCGCGTCCTGCCCTCGGCCGGCTCCGAGACGCCGCTGCACCTGCTGCTGCCGATGGTGACCCTCGGCCTGCCGCTGGCCGGGCGGCTGGCCCGCTTCGCCCGCACCTCGACGCTGGAGGTCCTGGGCAAGCCCTTCATCCGGGCGGCGAAGGGGCGCGGTGTGCGGCCGTTCGGCCTGGTCGTCCGTCATGCGCTGCCGAACGCGGCGGTGCCGCTGCTCATGTTCCTCGGCATCGAGATCGGCGGCATCCTGGCCGGCGGCGCGGTGACCGAGACGATCTTCGCCTGGCCCGGGCTCGGCCGGCTTCTGGTCGATGCGGTGGCGACGCGCGACCTGCCGGTGGTGCAGGCCTGCATCCTGACCATCACCCTGATCATGGTCTCCGCCAACCTGCTGGTGGATGTGGTCCACATCCTGATCGACCCGCGCCTCGGCGGCTTCCGGTCGGCCCGCGGGGCCGCGGCATGACCGCGAGCATCGACCCCGCGGTGCCGCAGCGGCGTGCTGGCCTCGCCATGTCGCCGGTGATCATGGCCTCGGCCGGCTTCCTTGTGCTGATGATCCTGGTCGCGGTCTTCGCCGACCAGCTGGCGCCGCTGCACTACACCACCCAGAACCTCGTCGCGCGCTTCCGGCCGCCGCTGTCGGCCGATGGCGGCATGACCCATCTCCTCGGCACCGACCATCTCGGCCGGGACGTCTTCAGCCGGCTGATCTACGCCACCCGCAGCTCGATCCTGATCGCCGTCCTGGGCACGCTGATCGGGGCGGTGGTCGGCACCCTGCTGGGCTTCGTCGCGGCGCGGTTCCGCGGGCTGGCCGACCAGCTGATCATGATGCTGGTCGACGCCCAGGCCGCCATCCCGGCCCTGCTGCTCGCCCTCACCATGCTGGCGTTCTTCGGCAACAGCCTGGTGCTGTTCGTCATCCTGGTCAGCATCGACGGCTGGGACCGCTACACCCGCCTGGCGCGCGGCCTGGTCGTGTCGGAGCAGAAGAGCGACTACATCAATGCGGTCGAGGCGCTGGGGGCCCGGTCGGGCCGGGTGATCCTGCGCCATCTCCTGCCCAACATCGCCGCCTCGCTGGTGGTGCAGGCGACGCTGAACTTCCCCGGCACCATCCTGCTCGAGACCTCGCTCTCCTTCCTCGGGCTCGGCGTGCAGCCCCCCGGCACCTCGCTCGGGCTGATGCTGGGCGAAGGGCGGCGCTATCTTCTGAACGCTTGGTGGATCGCCGTCTTCCCCGGCATCGCCATCTTCCTCACCACCCTGGCCATCAGCCTGTTCGGCGACTGGCTGCGGGACCGGTTCGACCCCACCCTCGGCAGGAGGTGACGCCGTGATTTTCTCATGGTCGCCGGCCCGCGACCGGCCCCTCGCCATCGCCCATCGCGGCGGCGCCCTGCTGGCGCCGGAGAACACCGCGCAGGCGTTCCGCGCCGCCGCCGCGGCCGGCGCCGATGCGGTCGAGACCGATCTCCGCCTGACGCGGGACGGCGCCCTGGTCTGCGTCCACGACGCCGACCTGCGGCGCCTGTGCGGCGATCCCCGCACCGTCGCCGGGCTCGACCTGGCGACGCTGCGCCGGCTGCTGCCGGGGGTGATGACGCTGGCGGAAGCGATCGCCGCCTCCGACCCGCTCGGCCTGCTGCTCGACGTCAAGCTGCCGGACCCGGCCGTCCTGCCGCCGATCCTGGGCACCGTGGCGGCGGCCGGCGCCGGGGCGCGGGTGCTGCTCGGCCTGCGCGATCTCGGCCTGGTGGCTGCGGCCCGGGCCCTGGCGCCCGACATCGCCATCCTCGCCTTCGCGGCCGATCCCGACTCCGCGCCCACCGCCCGCACCGCCGGCGCGGACTGGTTCCGGCTGTGGCAGGGGGCCGCCACCGTCGAGCGGTCCGCCGGCGTGCGCGCCCAGGGCCTGCGCCTCACCATCATGGTCGGCCAGCCGCGCGCCGAGCCGCTGCCCGAGTATCCCCCCTTCCCGGTCGGCGTCGTCGACCGCGACGGGCTGGACCGGCTGCGGATCCTCGCGCCCGACGCGATCCTGCTCGACGACCCCCGCCTTCTCGCCCGTGGGGCGGAGCCGCCCGCCGCACCGCCGCCCTGAGGCGGATCGTTCCCCGCTTTCTTGCCTGGACCTGTCCGGGTCGATCTTGAAGGAGACCAGAGTTGATCACGATCTCCCGCCGTCGCGTCCTGGAAGGAGCGGCCGCCATGCCCTTCCTGATCGGCGCAGCCTCGTCCGGCTTCGCCGCCGATGGCACTCGCCCCAACTTCACCGTCGCCGTGGCCGACCTGCCCGCGACGTTGGAGCCGGCGCGCGAGCTGTCCAATGTCGGCACGCGCATCACCTATTCGATCTTCGACACGCTGATCCGCCGCGACTTCCTGGGCGCGCCCGACGGCGGCGGCGCGGCCCTCAAGCCGCATCTCGCCACCAAGTGGGAGCGGGTGTCGCCGTCCGAGCTGATCGTGACCCTGCGGCAAGGCGTGAAGTTCCATAATGGCGACGAGCTGACCTCGGACGACGTCGCCTACACCTTCCGCGACGGCCGGATGTGGGGCGAGAAGGCCCAGATCCCCGGCGGCCGGCCGTATTTCGGCATCCTCGCCGGGGTGGAGCCGATCGACCGCTACACCGTGCGGTTCCGCACCAAGGCGCCCGACGTGCTGCTGGAGCAGCGCCTGGCCTCCTGGTGCGCCTGGATCGTCAATAAGCGCGCCTATGAGGAGATGGGCTTCGATGCCTATTCCCGGAAGCCGGTGGCGACCGGCCCCTACAAGGTGGTCTCGCACAACGCCACCGACGCGACCGTGCTGGAGGCCTTCGACGACTATTTCCTGGCCCGGCCCACCGCCGCGCGCGTGACCTTCAAGCGGGTGCCGGAGCTGGCGGCCCGCGTCGCCGGCCTGGTCGCCGGCGACTACGACCTGATCACCAACATCCCGCCCGACCAGACGAGCGTCGTCGGCGACTATCCGGACATCGACGTGCGGTCGGTGGTGCTGGCCAATGTCCATGTGCTGTGCTTCAACGAGAAGGACAAGGTGCTGTCGGACAAGCGCATCCGCCAGGCGCTGACCTGCTCGATCAACCGCCAGCAGCTGGTCGACGCCCTGTGGCAGGGCACGGCCGTGGTGCCGGCCAGCCACAACTTCCCGGAATACGGCCCGATGTATCTCGAAGGCCGCAAGCTGCCCTTCGATCCGGACCGGGCCAAGGCGCTGCTGGCCGAGGCCGGCTACAAGGGCGAGCCGATCGTCTACCGCACCCGGGCCAACTACTACACCAACGCGGTCGAGGCGGCGCAGATCCTGATCGAGCAGTGGAAGGCGGTCGGCATCAACGCCTCGCTGCAGGTGGTCGAGAACGACACCGGCATGCGCGGCCCCGATGCGCAGATCTTCAACTGGTCGAACTCGACCCGCCTGCCCGATCCGCTCGGCGCCCTGTGGATCGCCTGGGGGCCGGGCGGCGAGATCCAGGTGTCGGGCTTCTGGAACACCGCCGACGCCTTCAACAAGGCCGGCCGGGCGCTCGAGGCCGAGACCGACCCGGCCAAGCGCAAGGCGCTGTTCGGCGAGATGCTCGACATCTGGGAGGACGAGGCGCCGGCCACGATCCTGTACCAGCCGAGCGAGGCCTACGCGATCAAGAAGTCGATCGCCTGGCGGCCGACGACCTTCTACTTCATGGATCTGCGGCCGGACAATCTGTCGTTCGGCCAGGTGTGAGCCACCGCCATCCTTGGGCTCAACCTATTCTGATTGTCATGCCACGGCTTGACCGTGGCATCCAGGGGCGGCCAGAACGGCTCTCGACGGCCCCTGGATTGCCCGGTCAAGCCCGGCAATGACAGCAAAAGGGGCAGCCCCCTGCCTCACCCTCAGCTGGACCCGAGGGTCCAGGGGCGGCCGGAACAGTTACCGGCCGTCCCTGGATTGCCGGGTCGAGCCCGGCAATGACAGGAAGGGGAGACGCTCTTATTCCCCGCCCAGGATGAAGCGGCGGCCGTCCTGCTCCACGACATCGACGGTCTGACGGAACCCGCCCGCGCCGGCCTCGTGCCGGAGGATCCGGGGCGCTTCCCGCGCCGGGCGGGTCAGGTCGCGGCCCTGCATGGTGCCGGCCGGGTCCACCCCGAGCAGGCCGAGCACGGTCGGCGCGATGTCGATGATCCCGGCGGGTGCGGTGGACTGGCCGCCCTCCCCGGCCTCGGACCCGACGATCAGCACAGTGTTGAGCTCGTGCCGGTTGATGCCGCCATGCATGCCGCCGCCCAGCGGCACGTCGCCCGGCGTCATGATCCCCTGCCCCGGCAGGCCGTAGGCGTCGACCGACAGGTCCGAGCGCAGGATGAACATCAGCTCCGGCTGGCGGTCATGGCCGTTGCCCAGCAGGGACAGCGACAGGGTGCCCGCGATCCCGCCTTCGATCCCGTTGCCGCCGCGGGAGAAGACATGGCCGACCGTGGGCTGGTCCATCAGCCATGCGGCGATGCGGTCGATGGCGGCACGATCGCCGCGGAGCCCGCGGATCTCGCCGCTGCGGCCGCCGGTGGCGACGAAGGCGGCGTCGCCCAGCTGGTCCTTGAGGCCGATGTCGAAGCCGACCCGGCGGGCCTCCTCGAACAGCGGATGGATCGCGCTGGTCGTGATCTGGCCATGGTCGGAGGCGGCGATGACGGCGATGCGCCCGGCATCGGGCTGGGCGTCGACCCAGTCGAGGATGGCGCCGAAGGCGGCATCCGCCTCGCGCAGCCCGGCCTTGGCCTCGGGGGAGCCCAGGCCCTTGTAGTGGTAGGTGGTGTCGGGCTCGTTGAACCAGACCAGCGCCACGTCGGGCTTCAGCACCGGCAGCACATGCTCCGCCATCACCCGCCCGGCGTAGCGCAGCTCGTCGAGGCGCGGCAGGCCGCGTTCCGGCAGCGGCCCGATGCGCTGCACCACCTCCGCCACCGCCTCCGGCGTCTGGGTGCTCTCGGCCCCGGAGATCGAGAAGGTCCAGTGCCCGTTGCGGCGGGCGCGCGGGTTGATGAAGTAGGACGACCCGGCCGACCCGGTGTGCACCACCGCCAGCCGCCGGCCGGCCTGGGCCAGACGGTCGCCGAAGGTGTCGACATCGACCAGCCGGCCGTCGTGATGGCCGTCGACGCGCCGGATCAGCTCGCCGCTGCCGGTGTCGAACACCCGCTCCGGCAGGGCGGCCGGATGATAGAAGGCGTTGCCGACGATGCCGTGCACGGTGGGCGGGGCGCCGGTCGCGATCGAGGTGGTGGCGACGCGCGTCACCGACGGGAAGACGCTGCGCGCCTCGCGGAACCACGTGCCTCGGGCGGCGAGCCGCAGCAGGTTGGGGGTCAGGTCGGGCGTCACCATGTCGGGCCGCAGCCCGTCGAACACCGCCACGATCACCTGGTCCGCGGTCGGCCTCTCGTCACGCGTCATGAGCATCACTCTCGCAAGAAACTGGGGCGCAGGAAAACAGGGTGTCAGGCGGCCGCGGCCCGTGCGTCGGCCGGGACCAGGTGGCAGGCGGCCAGCCTGCCGTCCGGCGCGGGGCGCAGGGCCGGCGCCTCCGTCCGGCATCGCGGCAGGGCGCGCGGGCAGCGGGGATGGAAGGCACAGCCGGCCGGCCGGTCCACCGGGTTCGGCGGGTCGCCGGCCAGGACGATGCGCTCGCGCCGGCGCGGCCCCGGCATCGGCACGGCGGAGACCAGGGCCTCGGTGTAGGGATGGGCCGGCGCGTGGAACAGCTGGTCCGGCCGGCCCTGTTCGACGATGCGCCCGAGATACATCACCGCGACCTCGTCGGCGATCTGGCGCACCACCTTGAGGTCGTGGCTGATGAACAGATAGGCCATGCCGAAACGGCCCTGCAGGTCCTGCAGCAGGTTGATCACCTGGGCCGCCACGGACACGTCGAGCGCCGAGACCGGCTCGTCGCAGACCACCAGCTTCGGGTCGAGGATCAGCGCCCGCGCCAGGACGACGCGCTGGCGCTGGCCGCCCGACAGCTCATGCGGGTAGCGGTGGAACAGGTCGCCGCGCAGGCCCACGGCCTCCAGCAGCGCCAGGGCGCGGTCCCGCCGCGCGGCGTCGCCGGCCTCCAGGCCATGGATCGCCAGCGGCTCGACCACCTGGTCGCCGACGGTCAGGCGCCGGTCCAGGGCGGCCATCGGGTCCTGGTAGACCATCTGCATCGACCGGCGCAGGGCGCGCCACCGGGCGTCGCGCACCGCGGTCACCGGCGCGCCGGCGAAGGCGATGCGGCCGGCGGTGGCGGGCAGCACCCCCAGCACCAGCTTGGCCGTGGTCGACTTGCCGCAGCCGGATTCGCCGACGATGCCCAGGGTGCGGCCGGCCTCCAGCGTGAAGCTGACCCCGTCCACGGCGTGCAGCACGCGGCCGGCGCGGTCCCCGGCCACCGGGTAGTGCTTGGCCAGCCGGTCGACCGACAGCAGCGCGGTCATGCCGGAATTCCTTCGAGCACGGGCAAGCTGTGGGCCGTCGTGTCGGCAGCCGGGGCGTCCAGCCGCAGGCAGGCCGCGCTGTGCTGCGGGCCGTCGGCCGCGGTGAGCGGCGGCACGATCGCGCGGCACAGGGCCGTGGCGGAGGCGCAGCGCGGCGCGAAGGCGCAGCCGGGCGGCATCGCCTGCGGCGACGGCACCGTGCCGGGCACCGGCGTCAGCCGCGTGCGCGGGCCTTCCAGGTCCGGCAGCGCCGCCAGCAGGCCGCGCGTGTAGGGGTGGCGCGGATGGGCCAGCAGTGAATCGGTCGGCCCGGTCTCGACCACGCGGCCGGCATACATGACGGCGATGCGGTCGCACAGCTCGGCGACCACGCCGAGATCGTGGGAGATCAGCACCAGCCCCATGCCGGTGTCGCGGCGGATGTCGCGGATGAGGTCCAGGATCTGGGCCTGGATGGTCGCGTCCAGCGCCGTCGTCGGCTCGTCGGCCACCAGCACATCCGGCTCGCCGGCCAGGGCGATCGCGATCATCACCCGCTGGTTCATCCCGCCCGACAGCTCGTGCGGATACTGCCGCAGCCGCCGCCCGGCATCGGCGATGCCGACCCGGTCGAGCAGCCGCAGCGCCTCGGCCCGGGCGGCGGCGGCGCGCAGGCCGCGATGCAGGCGCAGCGCCTCGCAGATCTGGCCGCCGATGCGGTAGACCGGGTTCAGCGAACTGGTGGGATCCTGGAACACGAGGCCGATCCGGCCGCCGCGGACGGCCGACATCTCGCGCTCGGAGACCTGCGTCAGGTCGCGGCCGTCCAGCAGGACCCGGCCCGAGACGGCGACATCCTTGCCGAGCAGCCGGAGGGCCGCGAGCCAGGTGACGCTCTTGCCGCAACCCGACTCGCCGACGATGCCCAGCGCCTCGCCCCGCGCGATGGCGAGGTCGATGCCATGCACCACCGGCACCCGGTCGCCGCCGTGCGAGAAGGAGACCGAATAGGAGTCCAGCGCCAGCAGCGGCGCGGCGGCTGTGCGTCCCCGGCCGCGATCGGCCGGCTGCACGGGCGCCGGCGGGGCGGCGCTGTCGATCCTGGGGTCATGCATCTCACCGGGTTTAGTACGGCGGTCATGACCGGATGATGACAGCGCCCGCTCAACCGGCCGGATCGCCCATCAGGAGACACCGCAGCCGCGTCCCGGGAGCCGATGGACGGTCGCTATGCCGGTCCGTCCGCATGGCGCACCAGGAACATCGGCCCGACGCGGATGCCGGTGCGGCCCTCCTCCTCCCGGGCCGCCAGTTCCAGCGCCTCGCCCTCGTATAGGATCCCGTGCATGCGCCAGCTGCCGTCCGGCAGCTGCTCGCAGTCATGGGTGCAGAAATACTCGATCAGGCATTTCAGCTTTCCGTCGGCGTAGAGCAGATGGGTCGGGTTGAAGTCCGGGCCGTAGACCCCGAGATGCGGCGCCAGCTCGGCCGGCACGTCGGAAGCCATGGTGTTGCGCCGGTTCCAGTCCTGGCCCTTCCAGCCCAGCGCCCCGTCGGCGTGGACGGTCAGGTCGAGATGCGGATAGTCCGCCCCCTCCCCATAGATGCGGCCGTCGATGGTGAAGGCGTCGCCGCCGCGCCATTTCAGCTCCAGCGGCACGCCCTCGCCCATCAGGTACAGGCGGCCGTCCTTCTCCCGCAGCTCCACGCTCTCGCTGCCATCCGCCGCCTGGTAGACGGCCGGCATCGCCGTCAGGTGCGCCGCGGTCAGCGGCGGATGCTTCGCCGGCGGCGCCGGCGGCCGGCCCATCCGGCGCGACGCCAAGGCGAGCTGCAGCGCCCGTTTCGCCAGCCGGTCGCCGATCTGGTTGCTGAAGTCGAGGGTGGAGAAGGTCAGCGCCGCCAGCCCGGCATGGGGCAGCGCCGCCATCTGGGTGGCGTAGCCATAGACCGCGCCGCCATGGCCCACCGACAGCCAGCCATCGACCTCGCCGACGCCGAAGCACAGGCCGTAGCCCTTCTGGCTGCTGCTGTGGCCGGCCGGGCGCCGGCCGACCACCGTCCACATCTGCCGCAGGCTGGCGGGCGAGATGACGGAGCGGCCATCCGGGGCGAAGCCGCCGCGCAGCATGCAGCTGGCGAACTTCGCCATGTCGGGCGCGGTGGAGAAGATGGCGCCGGCCGGGGACCCGCCGAGGTCGAACACCGGCGCGGGGAAGTCGCGGTCGAAATCCCACATCCAGGCCGGGGCCAGCCGGTCCCGCATCTCCGGCGCCAAAGCGGCGCTGCTGTCCGCCATGCCCAGCGGCGCGAAGATGTTGCGGGCGACGTAATCGGCATAGCGCAGGCCGCTGACCTGCTCCAGCACCCAGCCGACCACGGCGATGCCGGCGTTCGAGTAGTGCATGATCCCGGCGCTGGGATCCTCCTTCAACACCGAGGTCTTCAGCCCCTCGACCGTCACCTGCAGCCCCGGCCGCCGGTCGTCGAGGTAGTGGCCGTCCTTCGGCTCGCGCACCAGGCCGGCGGTGTGGCTCATCAGCTTGCGCAACGACACCTGCGGCCCGTGCGGCCCGCTTTCGCGCCCGGCGAAGGGGTTCGCCGGATAGAAGCCGGGGATGTAGGCCGAGACGTCGGCGTCGATGTCGAGCAGCCCCTTCTCGGCCAGCTGCATGATGCCGATCGCGGTGAACATCTTGGTCAGGGAGCCGATGCGGAACAGCGAGCTTCCGTCCAGCCGGTGGCCGAGATCCGGCCGCACCACATGGCCGGTGGCGAGCAGCGTGTCGCGGTCGACCACGGCATAGGAGATCGAGGGGATCGCCTTGTCGCCGACCTCATGCGCGATGAATTCCTCCAGGCCGGCGGCCAGGGCACGGGCGTCCATTCGGTCGTCTCCTCTCAGGTCCGGAGGCGGGGGTCGAGGATGTCGCGCAGCGCGTCGCCCAGCAGGCTCCAGGACAGCACGAACAGGAAGATCGCGGCGCCGGGGAAGGCCAGCGTGTACCAATAGCGGAACGGGCTGTCGCCGCGACCGACGATCCAGTTGCGGGAATAGCTGATCAGCTGGCCCCAATCGGCGTAGCCCGGCTCGACCCCGACGCCGAGGAAGCTGAGGGCGGAGGCGGTCAGCACCATCGACCCCGTCATCATCGTGGCCAGCACCAGCACCGGGAAGAACGCGTTCGGCAGGATGTGCCGCAGCAGCAGCCGGATGTCGCGCGTGCCGTAGGACCGCGCGGCCTTGACGTAGTCCAGCTCCTTCACCCGCAGGATTTCGCTGCGGATGACCCGGGCGTAGTTCATCCAGCCGAAGGTGGTCAGCGCGATCGTCATCGGCCCGATGCCCTTGCCCAGCAGCGTGGTCAGCACCATCGCCGCGATCAGGAACGGCACGGCCAGGAAGACGTCGACGATGCGCATCAGCACCTCGTCCACCATGCCGCCGTAGAAGGCCGACACCGCCCCCACCAGCACGCCGATCAGGGTCGAGATCAGGACGACGCCGAGGCCGATCTTGAAGGCGGTGCGAGTGCCCCAGACCAGGCCGTAATAGATGTCGAACTGCCCCTCGGTGGTGCCCAGCAGGGCCCGGGCCGAGGGCGGCTGCGGCGTGGCGCGGAAGCCGCTGCGCGGGATCTCGTAGGGCGAGGACTGGTACGGCTCCGGCGGCGCGATCACCGGGGCCAGCGCGGCGACGACGACGAAGCCCACCAGGGCCAGGACGCCCAGCAGCGACAACGGGTTGCGCAGCAGATACGCGACGATCTTCATGCCAGCCTCACCCGCGGGTCCAACAAGGGGTACAGCAGGTCCACCACCAGGTTGAGGACCACCAGCACCAGCGCGAAATAGAGGGCGAAGCCCAGCACCGCCGGGAAGTCCAGGTTGGCGGCCGCGTTCGCGGCGAACTGGCCGATGCCGTGATAGTCGAAGATTGTCTCGGTGATGACGACGCCGCCCAGCATCGCCGCCACCTCCATCCCCGCGACGGTGACCACCGGCAGCAGGGCGTTGCGCCGGGCGTGCCGGTTCTGCACCACCCGCTCGCTGAGGCCCTTGGCGCGGGCGGTGCGGACATAGTCCTGGCGCAGCGATTCCAGCATCGAGGTGCGCATGATCCGCGTCATCGATGCCAGGTTGACGTAGCTGAGGGTCACCACCGGCAGGATCAGGTGGCGCAGCGCGTCCAGGAAGACCGGCCAGTCGCCGTTCAGCAGCGCGTCGACCGTGTTCAGCCCGGTCCAGCGCCGGAAGCCGTCGCCCCCGACCTCGATCAGCGCCCACTGGCTCAGCCGCCCCGGCGGGAACCAGCCGAGCGAGCCGTAGAACACCATCAGCATCAGGAGGCCGAAGACGAAGACCGGGAACGACCAGCCGAGCACGGTGAACAGGCGGATGCCGTGGTCGATTGGCCGGTTCAGGTGCACACCGGCCCGGCTGCCCAGCCAGATCGCGCCGAGGATGCCCGGCACGAAGGCGAAGATCACCAGCTCCAGCGTCGCCGGGAACAGCGAGACCAGCGCCTCGGCCACCGGCATCCGCGCCGTCTCCGACCAGCCGAGGTTGCCCTGCAGGATGTTGCCGATCCAGCGGCCGTACTGCAGGTGGAACGGGTCGTTCAGACCGTATTTCTCGATCAGCGCCGCGACCTGGGCCGCACCGCCCTTCAGCGCGTCGGGCCCGGGCACATAGGTCAGCATGCGCTGGGTCGGGGTCAGCATCATCTGCATCGCGAAGATCATCAGCGTCAGCGCGAAGAAGACGATCGGGATGAAGGACAGCCGTCGGATGGTGTAAGCCAGCATTGAAGGTCCCGGGCGGAAGGAATCATGCGCCGGGCGGGGACGCCGGCCTGGCGCCCCTGCCCGGCCCGGCGGCTACTGCTTTTCCTTCTTGGTGATGGGATAGAAGTCCCAGGCCCCGTAGACGATCATGTTGTTGACGTAGCCGTCGATCCAGTCGCGGGTGACGATGAAGCCGTACTCCTCCCACAGGAACTGGGTGGTGGCGTACTCGTAGCTCATGTCCTGAAGCTTGGCGTAGATCTTCTCCCGCTCCGCCGGATCCACCGTGGTCCACGCCTGCTTCAGGAGCGGGTCGAACTTCTCCCGCATCAGCTCCTGGTAGCCCTTGCCGCTCATCCCGGCCACCAGGCCGGTGCTGGCCAGGTAGTAGGTGGCGGCGCCCAGCGGCCCGCCCGGATCGGAATAGTCCGGCCCCCAGCCCATGTAGGCCATCGGCGCGCTGGGGTCGGCCCCGCCATAGATCTTGTCGGCGAAGGTGGCCGACTGCAGCTCCTGGATCTTCAGCTTGAACTTGGGGTTGATGCGAGCCAGGTTCTGCTGCAGCACCGACAGCGCCGCATGGGCCTCGGTCCGCCCCTGCGTCATGTAGGCGGTCATCTCGAAGCCGTTCTCCCAGAGCTGGCCGCCCCAGGCCTTCTTGAAATGCTCCGCCGCCTTGTCCGGGTCGAAGGTGTAGACCGGGCTGTCGGCGCGGTAGCCCATGATGCCGCGCACGGTGGGCCCGCGCAGCTGCACGGTCTTGCCGAGATGCACGTCGTCCAGCAGCAGCTGGTAGTCCTGGGCGTAGTTGAAGCCCTGCCGCACATCGATGTCGCTGAAGAAGTCCGGCGGGATGCCCTTGCCGTCCAGCTTGCCGCTGCCGATCGCCGGATTGTCCACGGCGCTGACCGGCCACATGTAGAACAGCGACCGGCCGAACACCTTGGGCAGCCCTTCGGTCACCTTGATGCCGGGCTTGGACCCCACCTCCTCCAGGAACTCGACCGGGGTGGTGACCACGTCGGCGTCGCCGGCCTCGAGCTGCAGCAGCCGGGTGGTCCATTCCGGCACCGAGCGCAGCACCACACGCTCCAGCGACGCCGGCCCCTGCCAGTAGCCGTTGAACCGCTTCATGGTGATCTTCTTCTGCGACCGGTCCCAGTCCTCGACCATGAAGGGGCCGCTGCCGTTCTCGACCGAAAACAGCTTGTCCGCGCCCATCTCGGGCTTGTGGAACGGCTTCCAGGTGGCGGCGCCGCCGTCCCAGTCGCCCTGGTCGCGCGCCCATTCGCGGTCGATCACCGAGGTGGCGAAGGGCAGCGCCATGATGCCGAGCGTGGCCGGGAACGGCGCGTCCAGCACCAGCACCAGCTTGTCGCCCTCGACCTTGATCTTCTGCGCCAGCGCGTCGTGCACCTTGGCCAGGCCGGCCTGGTCGACCTCGGCGAAGGTCTTCACCCCGGCCAGGTCGGTGGCCCAGGCCTCGATGTTCGGGTACTTGCCGGCGGTGATCATCTCGGTCACCGCATTGGCCATGAAGCTGTCGCCCTGCAGCACCGCGCGCATCAGCGAATACTGCACGTCCTCGGCGGTCAGCTCGCCATAGCCGGGGGCGATCGCCGCCTTCTCCTGGTCGGTCAGCTCGTCATAGGGTTTCCAGGCGATGGTGCCGTCCGCGCCCTTGACCCCGACCTTGTGGGTGTAGACGCCCTTGCGGATCGGGAAGGTGTAGCTGATCGACCCGTCCGCGCCGGACTTGATCAGCCCGTTCTCCAGCGACGGCACCTCGGTCGACAGGGCCGGCACGAATTCGGAGATCTCGCTGCCCTTGTAGTTCAGGAGCCGCATGTAGGTGTTGATCGACACGTAGGTGTTGGCGGTGTCCGCCATATAGGCCGGGTCCAGCGTGCGGATGTCGTCGGTCCACAGATAGACCAGGGTGCCGGGATTCTTCAGCTCGGCCTGCGCCGTGCCGGACAGGGCCAGCAAGGCGATGCCAAGGCTGGGGCCGATCCAACTCTTCATCGAGAAGCCTCCTGCTGATGGGCGTTGTTTGCCCTTATGGGGTCGCCTGGAACGGCGATCTGCCAGCAGTGTGTCTGAGGCCCGGCGAGAAGACCATACCCAATACGCCCAAATTTCCCCTTTCTGAAAATCCTTTAGCGTATTGGAATATAACCCCAGCTCATGGCCCGTCAGGCTTCCGCGCGCACAAAATGCCGGTCCGACACCTGCTGCATCGGCAGGAACACCGGCTGGAAGTCGGCGGGCCGCACCGCGCTGGGGATCTCGTCCGCCAGCAGCAGGCGGTTTTCCGGCCGCTCCCGCGGGTTGGCGACCGGGACCGAGGCCAGCAGCTTGCGGGTGTAGCTGTGCCGCGGGTTGCCGAAGACCTCGCGCCGGCTGCCGATCTCGACGATCTGGCCGAGATACATCACCGCCACGCGATGGGCCATCCGCTCCACCACCGCCATGTCGTGCGAGATGAACAGGACGGAAATCCCGGTTTCCGCCTGCAGGTCCATCAGCAGGTTGATGACCTGGGCCTGGATGGTGACGTCGAGCGAGGCCACGGCCTCGTCCGCGATCACCAGCTTCGGCCGGGTGCTCAGCGCGCGGGCGATGCAGATGCGCTGGCGCTGGCCGCCGGAGAAGGCGTGCGGGTGGCGCCGCGCATGCTCGGGCGTCAACCCCACCCGCTGCAGCAGC
Organism: Inquilinus sp. 2KB_23; assembly: GCF_052115705.1. Taxonomy (NCBI): domain Bacteria; kingdom Pseudomonadati; phylum Pseudomonadota; class Alphaproteobacteria; order Rhodospirillales; family Rhodospirillaceae; genus Inquilinus; species Inquilinus sp. 2KB_23. The sequence goes on from NZ_JBFRHF010000020.1 coordinate 151,146, forward strand.
TCGGCGACCCGCGCCTGGACCTCGGCGCGCGACAGGCCGCCATGGACCCGCATCGGGTCGGCGATCGCCTGCCCCACGGTCATGCGGGGGTTGAGCGAGCTGAACGGGTCCTGGAACACCATCTGCACCTGGCGGCGCAGCGCCTGGATCTCGCGCGCCGGCTGCCCCAGCGTCTCCCGCCCCTCGAACCGGATCGAGCCGGAGACCGGCCGGTCCAGCTGCAGGATGCTGCGGCCGATGGTGGATTTGCCGCAGCCGCTTTCCCCCACCAGGGCCAGCGTCTCGCCCGGGAAGATCTCGAACGACACGTTCTCGACCGCATGGACGCGGCCCGTCACCTTGCCGAAGACGCCGGACCGCAGGTCGAAGCGGGTCGTCAGCTTCTCGACCGCCAGCACGGGGGCGCGGGTCATGCCGGCACCGCTTCGACGCCCTGGGCGCCGCGCGTCTCGACCAGGCCGGGATCATCGCGCAGCTCGACCAGCGGGAACCGCTCCGGCTCGTCCTTGTCGGCCATGCTGCCCAGGCGCGGCACCGCGGCCAGCAGCGAGCGGGTGTAGGCGTGCAGCGGCGTCTCGAACACCTCGTAGACCGTTCCGGTTTCCACGATCTCTCCCTTCAGCATGACGCAGATGCGGTCCGCCATCTCGGCCACCACGCCCATGTCGTGGGTGATGAACAGCACCGACATCCCGATCTCGCGCTGCAGCGCCCGCACCAGGTCCAGGATCTGGGCCTGGATGGTGACGTCCAGCGCCGTGGTGGGTTCGTCCAGGATCATCAGCGACGGGCGGCAGCACAGCGCCATGGCGATCATCACCCGCTGGCGCATGCCGCCGGACAGGTGGTGGGGATACTGGTCCAGCCGCTTCTCCGCCTCAGGCACCCGCACCAGCTTCAGCGCGTTCAGCGCGATGGTGCGCGCCTCCGCCGCGCTCTTGCCCTGGTGCCGCATGATCGCCTCGGCGATCTGGAAGCCGATGCTGAACACCGGGTTCAGGCTGGCCATCGGGTCCTGGAACACCATCGAGATGTCGGATCCCCGCACGCTCTGCATCCGCTTCTGCGGCAGACGGGCGAGGTCGACCACCTCTCCCCCCGCCAGGCGCATGCGGATCGACCCGCCGGCCAGCCGGGCGCCGTCATATTCGGCCAGCCGCATGATGGTCATCGCGGTGACCGACTTGCCGCTGCCCGATTCGCCGACCAGGGCCAGCGTCTCGCCCCGTCCGATATGGAACGATACGCCCTTCACGGCGCGCAGCGTCTGGCCCCCGCCCAGGGAGAACGAGACCTGGAGATTGTCGACCTCGAGCACGCGATCGTCGTTCATGGAGGCTCCGATGCTGGCGATCCGGGAGAGCGGGACCGCGATATGCCGGTCCGATCGATCGAAGAACGACGCCAGCCGACAATCTCCGCTGCCGGCCTGTCAACCAAAATGCATCCGACCTTCGGAACTGTTCCCCTCCGGCCCGGGTCGGCTCCTGCATTTTCTCCGCCCCGGCGGCCGGTTCGGCCGGGCGCCGGGGCGCCGGCCGTCCTCGGCAAAACGCCGATCCATGCAGGCCTGCCGGAAGGGCGCGGCCACTCATCCCGGAGGCGCAAGCGCCTTCGGCCTCTCCCATGATCCCCGGGTCAAGCCCGGGGGCGGGAAAGGCAAAACCATCCTCGTAGGTTGGGTTCGCGGCTCGCGAACCCAACACATTGCAGGCGGTGGAATGTTGGGTTCGCCCAACGCGAACCCAACCTACGCGCTCACCCCGTGTCCGGCGGCTTGCGTCTTTCGACACCGGCCGAGCCCGGTTCCGGCCGATCGTCCTCCACCGGCGGCAGGTCCATCTCCGCCAGGGACCGGTCCCCCTCCGCGACCCAGCGCTCCGCCTGCTCCGGCGGCAGCCCGAAGGTCGGGCAGATCAGGGCGACGGCCTCCGCCGCCGGGCGGGTCTCCGCGATCGCCATCAGCTCCGGCCGGTCCATCTGCCTGGTCATCTCGGCGAAGCGGCGCTCCCACTCGGCCG